>DASVJA010000239.1:0-16426 GCA_036386115.1 Candidatus Limnocylindrales bacterium | reverse complement strand
TGTCCTCGCAGTCACGGCCGGGACCAAGACCAACCCAACAGGCCCCGTCACCTCGACGGAAGGCGGCGCGGGTGATCCCGGATCGGCCGGCCTGACGGTTGGGGCACCTGCAGCTACTCAGACTCCCACCGTGACTCAAGCCCCAACCAGCACGACCAGCGACGGCTCGGGCTCGGACGGCCCGCTCCTGCCGATCATGCTTCTTCTAGCGAGCATCGCCGGGCTTGGCACGCTCGTTACGCTGTGCCGGGTCCGAGAGGTCCGTCGCTAACACGACCAACTCGCAATAGCAGGACGGCGCTCGGCCCGGTGGGTCGGGCGTCGTTCCATATCCGGGCCTGCACGCCCCCTCGCGGATTTGACCAAACGCCCTCTTGGTCCCACTGTTTGAGGTCGCCGACTGCGCCGGGTCGCGATTCCGTCGCCCGCAGCGTTCGGCAGATTGGACCCCTGTGGCTCGTAGAAGCTTCCGCACCGCCGATGCACTCATCGTAGTCAGCACCGACGGCTATTTCGACGTGTTCCCGCCTATCGATCGAACTCCCAACGACAAGCCGAACTACCGGGGAACGCTGGCAGAGCTTGGCTCGACCGTTCGCGGTCAGGATGATCGACTTTCATGCCGGCCCGAATCGCCGGTTCTCGACGCCGCCGTCTCCACTTGGTCCCGCAATCACGGCGCCGCCGCAGTGCGCGGCGAGATGGGTTTTGGCCGCAACGCCGGTAAGGCCGTTCCGGCCGCCTAGTCCTCGCGGTCCAGACCGCCTCATCTACACCTACTCGATTTCGAGATTGGAGACCCCAATGGCAGACGAAACAACTCCCGCTCCTTCAGCTGCGGCCACGGCCAGCAGCAAGTCCGGCTATCGAGCCGCCCCGGCCGCTTCGACGGTCGATAGCCGCCTGACCGGCGGCGCCGGTGTGCAGAGAAGCCACCTTCGCGACCGCAAGGCGTGGCTCAAGCGCCGAACGCGAGCAGGCCAGACATGGGCTCAGCGCAAGGTCGCCAGCACCACCTATTGCCCGGCCAAGGTCCGCTAACCGCACCCGCCAGGTCGACCGGGACATCGTTGGCGGCTTCGCGCGCTTGCTCACGTACCGTCGGGTAGGCTCGCGGCGCGCTCGGAGCCGCCGCCTGGTCCGGGTCGCCCGGATCGGGCTCGGCAACTACCCGCCGGGGCGCAGCGGACGCAATGAATCGTCGGCAGGGGAGTGAGCGGGCATGCTCGCCACTCCCCGGCCCGGAATTCGCGATGGCCAGGGCTTGGCCGGATCGCCCGCGTTGGGCGGATCGCCCGCGATCACCGCTTAGTGCCGGTGCCCGCGCTCTCTGGCCAGCTCTTCCAGTCGGGTGTCCGAGATGCCGAAGTGATGAGCGACCTCGTGGAAGACAGTGTCGGTCACGCCGTTTGCCAGCGACTGACCGTCTCGATAGTGGCGCAAGTGTGGACCGCGGAAGACCGTGATTTTGCTGGCGAACGGGGCATCGTCGGCGCCATAGACGGTTCGCGGCACGCCCGTGTAGAGACCGAACAGACCGGGCGCGCCAACTGCACTTAGCTGTTCCGGGCTCGCCTCATCCTCCACCACGATCGCCACCGAGCCGAGGCGGTCCTTGAACTCCTTGGGTAGCGAGTCGAGTGCCGCGAAGACGAGTTCCTCGAACGGGTCCTGCGGGTCCGGTTCGGTGGGGCTTTCCACGGGAAGTTCCACTTCTTCTGTCATAGGCCCATTATCGGCGTGCTCGGCGGGACCGCATGGGCCGTTCCGGCCGTATGCGTCATCCTTCGTCTGATGACCCAGGGATTGATGGATCCGCGCCAGCTTCTAGTCAGGCGATCGGCGGCACAGCTGCTCGATCGTCCGATTGAGGGTGGGCCGGAGGCCGGAGTTTGCGCGCTTCTCGCCGTCCAGGCGCAGGACAAGAGCGCCTGGCGGCTCGCCTTGCGCGCCCGCGTCGCCGGCATAACGGCGACGGACGTCGATGCGGCTCTGACCGAGAGGCGATCCCTCGTTGTCGCGTGGCTCAACCGTGGCACCCTCCACCTCGTCCGTAGCGAGGACTACCCATGGCTGTGGGCTCTCTCGGCTCCGACGCAACGGGTGGCCATCCGGACGCGACTGACACGAGAAGGTTTCTCGAGAGAGGAAGCGGAGCGGGGCATCGGGCTCATCGAGCGCTTCCTGATCGAGGATGGTCCATTGAGCAGAAACCGGCTTCGTGAGCGGCTGAAGGAGAGGGGGGTCTGGACAGAGGGCCAGGCTCTTATCCATTTGCTATTCGCCGCCGCCAACCGCGGCCTCGCGGTGCTTGGTCCAGTTGCCGGTGGCGAGCACCTGTTCGTCCATCCGCGGGAATGGCTTGCGGCCGCCGGGCAACCCGCGCCGCTAGCGGGTGAACGTCGCGATCTGGCTCTGGCCGAACTGGCCCGCCGATATCTGAGTGGCCACGGCCCCGCGACAGAGCGGGATCTGGTCAAGTGGTCCGGGCTTCCGCTCCGGGATGCGCATGCCGGCCTCCGGGCGATTGCCGCCGAATTGGTCGAGCTTGAGGGGGATCTGCTGGATCTGGCCGATCGCCGGCCCTCGGCGCTCCAACTCGAGGCGCGGTGGGGCTCCGAGGCGCTGCCGACCAGGCTCCTGCCGGGCTTCGACCCGTGTCTCCTTGGCTGGCGAGAGCGTGCGCCCTTCGTTCGGCCGGAGGACGAGGTGCGAGTCATACCGCCCGGCGGCGGAATCTTCCGGGCAGTCGCAACGGTGAACGGCGTAGCTGCGGCGACCTGGGGCTTGCGCCGGGAGCGGAGCCAGATTGCGGTCCGAGTCGAGCCGTTTGCACCGTTCAATCCGGCGGTGGAGGCCGCCGTCGCGGCCGAAATGGCGGACGTCGCCCGGTTCGAAGGGCGAACTCTCGCAGGTTGACGGGGGCGCCCGTCTGACTGGCGCCGCCGCCCCGTCTGACTGGCGCGCCGCTGCCCTGCCTCCATGACAGATGCCAACCCGGGTAGCGTCGGGCCGGATCGGCACGATGGGAGGCGCCGATTCGGTCCGTGAGTCCGTCGAAATCGCTTCGATAGCCTGTCGCCGGTCCGTATCGGCGGTCATTTGGCAGGATCGGGTGCCTTGTGGGGTGCTCCGGGCCGCGCTTGGGCGGGCGGGGCTCCGGCGGTTCCTGCACCGTGTTGCCCGGGTTGACATCTGGCATGATCTGCCCTGTCCGGTCCCGGATACAGCCCGGCGGCTTCGCCCGGAAGCGGACCGTATTGGCGGGCAGTTCGCGGGCGCACCACCGATTCGACAAGTTGGCGTGGGCGGGCCTGGGTGCCCTGATATGCTCCACAAATGGAGCAATTCATCGAGGTTCCGGGGGGTCGCCTCTTCGCTGTGAGCGACGGCGCCGGGCCGCCGATCGTGCTCATTCACGCCGCCATAGCCGACCTGCGGTCCTGGGACGCCATGGTTCCCGGGCTCGTCGCCGCCGGGCATCGAGTCATACGCTACGACTATCGAGGCTTCGGGCAAACCACCACGGAAGATGTCGAGTTCAGCAACAGGGCCGACCTTGTCGCGGTTCTGGACGCGTTCTCGATCGACCGGGCGGCGCTCGTCGGCAACAGCCGCGGCGGGGGAATTGCCTATGACACCGCCATCGATTTCCCGGATCGAGTAGTGGCAGTCGTGGGCGTAGGCGCCGGGTTGAACGGCTTCGACGGCACGGCCACGCCCGATGAGCTGGCCCTCTTCCAGCGTGCCGGCACCGTCATGTCGGCGGCCGAACCAGACCTGGATCTCGTCGCGGACATGTCCGTGGCGCTATGGGTTGACGGGCCCGGCCAGCCACAGGAACGAGTGGATCCCGAGTTGCGCGCAACGGTGTGGGCGATGTGCCGACCGCTCAGCGAACCGGGCCGAGTACACGGCCGTTTGACCACGATGGACCCGCCCGCGAACGATCGGCTGGGCGATCTCAAGTGCCCGGTCCTGGCAGTTGCCGGTCAGCTGGATCTTTCCACGATCGTCCATGCGGCGCGGCGCGTGGAGGAAGGCGCCCCGAATGCCAGGGCGATCATCTGGCCGGACGTGGCCCACATGATCGGCATGGAAGCGCCGGACCGGCTGAACGCCTTGATCGTGGATTTTCTGGCGCCGCTCCGGCCCTGGAGCTAGCGGCTCGGTCGGTTCCCACCACTGCGACACTGCGGTCCGGCGCCCGAATGGTCGGGTCGTCCCAGGCGTCGCACCCGACGGTAAATATGTAAGTTATTTGCTAGACATTGCGCCTGCCGCCCTCCATCTTGACGCCAGCGATTGGGTCGAGGTCTCCCGGTCGCTCGATTGTGGAGGAGCAGAGCAGTGTTTCGAAGACGAGTGGCAATCCTTGCCGCCAGCGGGTTGATAGCCACAACGGCCGTCCTGACGGCCTTTGCCGGATCCGTGGCGGCGGTCAATCCGGGCATCATCGTCGAGGTCACGGATCCGCCGACGGCCGGACCTTCTGTGACCGCGGATCCGAGTTCCACGCCGTGCCTGGTCATATTGTCGGTGGCCGGGCAGCCGGCGGTAGGGCTTTGCGGCAGTTTTGCGCCAATCTGCGGCCTTGAGCCTCTGTCGGGTGCTCCAAATGCCCCCCAACAGTCGGTCTGCCCCAGCCCCACGCCTGTGTGCGGCGCCGATCCCACGCTCGCGGCTCCCAAAGTACCCGCGCAGTCGGTCTGCCCGAGTCCGTTTGAGTCGTTCCAGGGCGAGACATCCGTCCCCAGCGACCCAGCAACGCCAACTCCGTTTGAGTCGTTCCAGGGCGAGACATCCGTCCCGACCAACTCAGCAACGCCACCGCCTACCAGTACGGGCGGCAGCTCGTCCGGTGGAAGCCAGGCGCCGCTGTTCCCGCTCCTGATATCGCTGATCGTGGGTGGTCTCGGCCTCGTGACCGTCATCTCCCAGAGGCGTGCGATCCGCCGATAGCCAGGCGGTTGGGCGCGGCACCCGTAAGCCGCTCAGTAGAAAACGGGCGATCCCTCGCGGGGTCGCCCGTTTTGTTTGCCCGGCTCTATGTTCTAGTTGCGCGACGTCTTGCAGATCTCGATCGCCCGCGGGCCATCCTCGTGGGTTTCGATCTGGAACTGGACGCGCTCGCCTCCGAACAGGTCGTCGAATGTGAGAGGCCGCTTGATGCCGGCCTTGTGGAAGTAGTACTCGCACCCATCTTCGGAAGCGATGAGTCCGGAGCCCATTGACGGTTCCACTCGCTTGACAATTCCTATGGCCAACCGACGGTTCCTCGCTTCTTCCCGATCTTTCTCTAGGTCGCATGGCCTGTCGGAAAGGGTCGACCAGGCGGAGTGCCGCCTCGCAGGCGGTACTGCATTCAGCGTACTCGGTTCCGGCCGCAAGGCAAGCACTACGCGGTGCGAGTTCCGCGACTATCGGTTGCGAACGCCGGGCGAGCATGGCCCCGGAGACGCTGGGGCGCGTGCTTGGGTAGTCTGGCCGTCTCTCGGCCTGTCCGGCAGACGACACCGCTTCGGTGAGGTGGCTCCCTACCATTCCGGGCAGGAGCCGACGAACAGTCGGTTGGGGATGTTTTGAGGAGTGGCTCAGATGCCAGAGGGTGAGCGGGACCAGGCGGAACTTGAGCGGCAACTTGTCGGGCTGACGCTGCGACTGTCACAGCTGGAAGCCCGACTCGCCCAAGTCGAGGACCTGTCTTCGGCCGCCGCGCAGGCGCCGCAGGGGCGGCCGCAGGGTTGGCCAACCGGCAAACAGCCCTGGCCGCCACAGCAGACGTTGCCTGCCTATCAATGGGGCCAGCGCCAGGGTTGGGTGACGGAGCCTGCGCCGCGCCAGCCCGCCGCGCCCCTGCCTCAGCCGCCCCGGCCGCAGCAGCCGCCGATGCCGGAAGTCACGCGCCCCGCCGCGTCCGTTTCCGCCGCGGTGTCGCCTGGTCCTGCGGCTCCGGCAGATCCCCAGCCCACCCTCCGGGCGCCCGGGCTCGCCGGTGCGCCCGCATCGTATGTGAAGCAGCCCGCATCGCCGCGCGCCGCCGCCGCGCCGTCAACGGGATCCGGTCCCGCCGCTTCGGCCCCGATGCCTGCCCGGCCCGTCCAGGCGGTGGGCTCAGATGACCTGGGCTTCTCCCTCGCTTCCTTTCGCGATCTCGAGTCGCGTCTCACCGGCAGACTCCTGGCCTGGGTCGGCGCCGCGGCCGTGGTCCTGGGGTCGGTCTTCTTCCTGAGTCTCGCCTTCAGCCGCGGTTGGATCGGACCCGAGGGACGGGTCGCGATGGGCATCGCCGGCGGCACGATCTTCGTCGGAGCCGGGGCCTGGCTCTTTGGGCGTCGCCAGGAGCAGCTGGGCCATGTGATGGTGGCCGTGGGTCTGGGTGTCGTGTCGCTGTCCCTGTTCGCCGGAACGCGGTTCTATTCGCTCTACTCGCCGGAGGCGGCTCTGACCGGATCGTTCGCGGCCGCAGTGGTGGCCGCCGCAATCGCGGTCCGGGTAAAGTCCGAGGCAGTGGCGATCTACGGGCTGCTTGCGATAGCAGCTGCGCCTCCGCTGATGGGTGCGGGCGCCAATTCCGTGACGATTGCCTTCTTGTCCCTGACCGTCGTCGGCACCACCGCAATTGCCCTGGTCAAGTCATGGCGCTGGCTGCCCCCGATCGCTTTCGCCATAACTGCGCCGCAACTGGTCTTCTGGCTGAGCGCCAGGCCGGACGCTTCCACAGCGGTCGTGGCCCTTGCCGCTTATTGCCTCCTTCATGCGATCGCGGCGACGGCAGACGAATTGGTAAAGCCGCTCGAGGCAAAGCTGGAGGAGGAGGCGGCGCGGTCCGCGAGCCTCTTCTTCCTCAACTCGTGCCTGGCCGTTGGTGGCGGTCTCTGGGTTCTGTCGGGCAGCTACGCGCCGTGGCAAGGCGCCTACATCGCCGCCGTGGCGCTGGCCCACTTCGCCTTCGGCGCCTATTTCGTATGGAAGCGCAGTGACCTCTATCCATTCGGAGTGTTCATCAACGCGATCGGAGTCGCCGCCGTGGCGCTGGCAATCGAGCGCCAGTTCGACGGCTGGCCGGTTGCGGTCGGCTGGGCGGTCGCAGGCCTGGCTCTGGCCGCGATATTCGGCTATCGCCGCCATATATACGCCGGTGCGGCCGCTGCCATCCTCGGTGCGATGGCGCTCGCCCACCTGGCCGTCTACGAGTACCCACTCCTGAACTGGACGCTCCAGGGTCACACCGGCACGGGACGGGTTCCATTCGCCGACGCGGCCGGTCTAGCGCTGGCCTGCCTGCTGATCTCCGGCCTCCTGGCCGCCTGGTTCTCACGCCGGCGCGACGTCCGGATCGGCGTCCTGATCGTCGGATCCGTGGTGATTGCCTACTCGTTGCCGTTCGAATTGTCAGGGCCTTCGTTGGTCGCTCCGTGGGCCCTCGAAGCCGCGTTGCTCGTGGGGGTGTGGCGGTTCCATCACAACGACTATCTCGGAGGCACGGCCGCAATCATCGGCACCGTGGCCCTGACCCATCTGGGCATCTATGAATACCCAGGGCTCAATTGGTCGATCCAGGGAAGCACCGGCTCCGGACCGTTCCCATTCGCCGATTCGGCCGGGTTGACGCTGGCCGCCCTGCTGGGCGCCGGTCTTCTGGCGGGTTTGTTGTCCCGAAGCCGGGACGTGCGGATCGGTCTGCTGGTAGTCGGTTCGCTGCTCGTGGCCTACTCGCTGCCCTTTGAAATGAACGGCACGGCGCTGGTCGCAGCATGGGCGTCGGAGGTCGTTGGGCTGGCGGCGATCTGGGGATACCGCCGGAACCCGTACCTGGCCTTGGCCGCCGGGGTGGCCGCGTGGCTGGCGACGGTTCATTTCGTTATGTACGAATATTCGCTAGGTGGGTGGACACTCCAAGGCGTCGCCGGACCTGGTCGTTTCGCCTTCGACGACCTCTCGGGTGTTGCGCTGGCCTGCTTGCTGGTAGCCGGACTTGCCGCCGCGTCGCTTTCGCGCAGCTACGGCGTGCGATGTGCCACGGCGATGGGCGGTCTTCTCCTGATCTGCTACTCCCTGCCCTTCGAGCTCTCGGGAGTGGCGCTTGTTGCCGGCTGGGCAGTGCTTGTCCCGATCGCCATTGCGGCCGAAGGCCTGCTGAGCAGGCTTCCGGGGACGCCCCAACACCGGGACGCGTTGCGCAAGGTGCCGGTCGTGGAGATGGTCAAGGTCGACTGGGCGGACTCGCTCTTGCTGCCCGCCGCCGCGGCCGCTTTCCTGGCCCTGGCCCACATGCTTGCCTTCGAGATGCCAATCGCCACGGCCACGGCCATCGTTTCTCCGGCGACGCCGTTCGTGGACCTGGCGACGCTCTCGGCCGGCATCGGGATCACTTCATTCTTGCTGGCCGCCTGGATCACGGCCCGGCCGGACCTGAGGATTGCGGCCGTCGTCATCGCCACGGCGCTGGCCGCATACACGGCGGCTTTCGAGCTTGCCTTGCCGTTTGCGGTGGTCGCCTGGTGCGCGCTCGCGATCGCAATCGGGGCCTGGTCGTTCATTCCTTCGTACAGCCGCTGGACATACATCACCGCCGCCGGAGTTCTTGTTACGGCCTCGATCGTGGCGATCCTGGGTCCCATTGCGCCGGTAGAGCGACTCGGCGTCCAGTTCTTCGTAGCGTCGACGGGGGAGTGGTTTGCGCTCCATTGCCTGCTCGCGATTGGGGCGACCTGTGTCACCCTCGCCGTAGGCGCTCGGTATCTGCCGATCGGTAAGGCCGCCCGATCGGTCCTGGTCCTGGCCGGCGCGATCGGCCTGGTCTACCTCGCGTCCATCCTCCTGGTGGACTTCTTCCAGGGCCGAGTCGGTGGCTCAACCGCCCTCGAGGAGCTGCAGAAACAGGCCCAGGTTTCGGTCTCGATCCTGTGGGCGCTTATCGGGATGGGGATCTTCATGGCCGGTCTGATCGGCTGGCGTCAGAGTGTCCGCGAGGGTGGGCTCGGCCTGTTGGCTCTCGCCACGGCCAAGGTGTTCCTCTTCGACCTGAGCTACCTGGATGTCGCCTACCGGGTGCTGTCGTTGATCGGCCTGGGGCTGTTGCTTCTGGTGGGAGCCTTTGCGTATCAGTCGCTGAGGCCGAAGCGGCCGACGGTGGATGCAGGGGGCGAGGCCAATGACGAGGCCAATGACGAGGCTGAGGCGCCCCAGGTCGGGGCGGCGGTTTCACCGGGCGACTGATACCTCTCGCGGAGGGCGGCCAACTCTCTCAACTCTTCGCGGAAGCGCGTACCGGTTCATCGGCCTTCAGCAGGCCCATTCGACCGGCCAGGTGCTCCGCGTCCAAGCCGACACCGACCAATGTCGCGGACATCGCGGTGTGAAGCCACGGCAATCCGATGAAATAGAGGCCGGGCACTTCGGCCGATACGCCGCGGTTCTGGCGAGGGACTCCGAAATCGTCGAGGATCGGCAGGTCCAGCCAGCCGAAATCGAGTCGGTAGCCGCACGCCCAGATAACGGTGGAGATGCCTGCCGCGGCGAGGTCCAGCTCGGGCAATTCCGGCGGATCGAAGGCGAACGGCACGCGGTCGTCCGGCGGCACATCCATCTTTGCCCTGGTGATCAGTAGATCGATTGATGTGCGCGCCCGATCGTCGAAGTATGAATCGGCGCGCGCCAGGCTCTTTTCGAGGTCGGGCGCGAGCCGGACCTTCTCACCATCGATCGCGTCCAGATGGCCCACGAGCGTTATGCCGTCGGCGGCCATCCGCCGCAGGTTCGTGTCGTGGCCGCCACCGTGGCCGGACATATGGGGGAAGGTCGCCAGGCGCATCCGCGGATCAGGCAGGTTATCGATCGTCGGCAGCCCGGTTCCAAACTCGGCGCCGTGCCGTTGGAGCTGGTCGAACCACCACACCACATCCTTGCCGCGATATCGGCGCGGATAACGGCCCGCGCTTCCGACGGACAGGTATACCCGCCGTCCCGCGGCGAACAGTTCCTCAGCCATTTGCACACCCGATTGGCCCGTTCCCACGATCAGGACGGCGCCAGGTGGCAGGTCGGCCTCCTCGGTGTAGTTGTGGCTGTGGATCTGCGTCGGGCGCGATGCCAGGCCGGCGGCAACACCGGGAATCTTGGGGGTGTGAAAACCGCCCGTCGCTACGATGACATCGCGGCACCCGATAGGCCCGTCGCTGGTCTCCAGGAGGAAGCCTCCGCCGTCGCGCGTGGATAGTCGCTCGACTGTGGTCCCGAGGACGATCGGTGCGTCGATGGCGACTGAGTATCCGGCCACGCGCGCCGCGATCTCGTCGCGCGGCATGAACCCGTCTGGATCCTCGCCTTCGTACGGGAAGCCGGGAAATGATGCCGACCAGTTCGGGGTGACGAGGCGAAAGCTGTTCCAGCGATCCCTCCAGCCACCGCCGAGCAGCTCGCGCCGGTCGAGAAGAATGTGGTCCCGGCCCGCCCGGCCGAGATACCAGCTCATGGCGAGTCCGGCCTGGCCGGCTCCGATGATGACCGTCTCAACGGCCTTGGGGACGTGGTCGTGGATCATGGTCGGGCGATGGTGTCACCCCGACTCGTCGAGTGTCGATGACCGGACCTCAGTGTGGGACGCCGCGGCGAGACGTCTCGACAGGTGGCGAACCTCGTGACAGACCCTCTTCTGTCACCATTGACCGATGACTGAAGAAGCAAAGACGCTGAGCCGGCTGCCCGATCCATCGGCCGTACTCTTCGATCTCGATGGAACCC
Source organism: Candidatus Limnocylindrales bacterium (assembly GCA_036386115.1). Classification (GTDB taxonomy): domain Bacteria; phylum Chloroflexota; class Limnocylindria; order Limnocylindrales; family CSP1-4; genus Fen-1039. The sequence goes on along the minus strand of DASVJA010000239.1, from coordinate 5,680 downwards.
TGGTGGACACGGTTCATCTCCGAGCCGAGAGCTGGCGACTCGCTGCGGAAAAGGCCGGTCTGGCGATCGACCCGGCCATCTTCCCCCAGTACATGGGTTCGGACGGCCGCTGGCTGGCCGGCGAGGCGGGTCGATCCATTGGGCTCGACCTTGACTGGGCGGCGAGGGACCAGCTCGATCAGTATGCCGGCGCCTTCTTCGACGAACTGAACGTTTCGCCGGCCACGACTCCGGGCGCCACCGAGCTGCTGACTCTTCTTGAATCCAGTCCGCTGGCCTTCCTGATTGCCACTGCCAGCCAGGCCGGGCAGGTTGCCGTCTCGGTTGCCGCCTTGAAGCTGCCGTCTCCGCCCCGGATCGTGGATGCCGGACACGTGAAGAACGCCAAGCCGGCGCCGGACCTGCTGTTGGAGGCCGCGTCCCAGATCGGTGTCGCTCCGGGGAACTGCTGGTACATCGGTGATTCGACGTGGGACATGATGGCCAGCCGGGCGGCGGGGATGCCGGGTGTCGGCGTGACCACCGGGGCCACGGACGCGGCCGGTCTCATGGCCGCCGGAGCCGATGCCGTTGTCGGTGCTCTGACGGAACTGCGCGACGAGTTGAGGAGACGCGGGCTGATCTGAGGCCCCGCCGTCGGCGTTGAGATCCGGGGGCTTGCTTGTCGGTTGGGGAATTGGCATGCCAGACCCTGCTCCAGGGTCCTGCCGAGTTCAAGGAGTCCAGCCACCTCCCGCGGCGGTGATGGCGACATCCGACTCAAACAGCCTCAAGGGGATTGCTCGGGTCGGCGACCAGCTCATCATGCTTCTCGAACTGTCCAAGCTGCTGGACGAGAGCGGCTGCCGGGCCGCGAGCCAGGCAGCTTAGCGGGCCGGGCCGGCCGGCTCGCCCTCAACTCACAAGTTCCCGATCGGGCAGCGACCGACGCGCTGGTCGCTGCCCGATCATTCTGTCTCCGGACTTCCGCAAGTCCCGTTGAGTGGAATCACGCAACCAGGTGGGGGGTCGCGCACCGACAACCCAACTAATCGCGGGTGGTCCTTCACTCGCACTCTGACCAGCGTCCTGGTCGATGGTTGAGTGAAAGGGAACTTGGGATGTTGCGCCTTGGGCTTCGTGGGCAGTTGCTCGGCATAGCAACCGTGACGCTCTTGCTGATGACGATCGTGGGAGTGGTTGCGATCGTGAATCTCAGCGCCGTCAACGACATGGGACAGCGTTCCTACCTCCAGGGAACAGTCCCCGTCACTGAGCTCAACGCCATCGACACCGCGCTTGTGGACAGGGCCCGGGCCGTTGTCTACGGCGCGATTCCCGGCCTCGACGCGGCCACACAGACCAAGCTCGATGCCCAGATCGCGGCCGACGCCGCCGTCATCAAGACGAATCTGGATGACTACCGATCCAGTTCCTTCTTGACCGACGCGGACCGTGCCGCCCTGGCCGAATACGACAAGCAGTCGGTGCTGTACGAACCGGCAGTTGAGTCGATCAGGCGCGAGTCGCTCGCCGGCCAGCTGGACCAGGCGGCTTCCGAGATCGCCGCTGCAGCGACACTGCGCACCAAGATGATGGCCCCGATCGAAACCCTCATCGTCGCCGCCAGCGCTTCGGCCGACGCTCAGCAGAAGGCAATCACGGCCACGTTCGAATCGGCCCGGCTCGTCACGCTCGTTGCCTTGCTGTTTGCGCTGGCTCTCGGATTCTGGCTCTCGTTCTACATTGCCCGGCGGATTTCCAAGGGCGTCAATTCGGCCGCCACCGCCGCCGCCGGTATCGCCACCGGGGACCTGGACCAGACGATCGACGTTTGCTCGTCGGACGAAGTCGGCGACATGGCCGGCTCCATCTGCCGGATGATCGGCTATCTCCGAACGACGGCCTTGGCCGCCGAGGCTCTCGCGATGAACGACTTGACCGTGACCGTAACCCCGTTGTCGGATCGGGACGTGCTCGGCCACGCCTTCGCCCGTATGATCGAGAACCTTCGGGCCAGCATTGGCGAGGTCAAGCTGACCGCCGAGTCCGTCGCCAGAACCTCCTCGGAGGTCAGCATGGCCGCGATCCAGTCCGGCAACGCCTCCTCGCAAATCGCCGGAACCATTAATCTGGTTGCAGGCGGTGCAGCCGACCAGGCCCGGGCCGCGTCGGACACGAGCCTCGCAGCTCAGGAACTCAAGAACATCATCTTGCAGGTCGGCGCCGGCGCCGCCGAAACCAAGGCCAGGGTGGAAGCTTCCGCCGCTGCTCTCGAGGACACTACGCGCTCGGTGGCCCGGGCGACGCTCGATGCCGAGAAGAACGCTCCGATGGCGGACCGCATCGCCGACGCGCTGGTGCAGGGCCGCCTGGCGGCCGACGAGACTGCCACGGGCATGAATCGCATCAAGGCCGCGGTGGAAGAGGCTTCGAAGAAGGTCACCGGCCTCGGCGCCAAGTCCGATCAGATCGGGGCCATTGTCGAGACGATCGACGACATCGCCGAACAGACCAACCTGCTGGCCTTGAATGCGGCCATCGAAGCGGCCAGGGCGGGCGAGCAGGGCAAGGGCTTCGCCGTCGTCGCCGATGAAGTTCGCAAGCTCGCCGAGCGCTCGTCGCGTGCTACCAAGGAGATCGCGACCCTGATCGGCGATGTCCAGAAGGGGACCGAAGAAGCCGTCACGGCGATGCTTTCAGGCGCCAGGGAAGTCGAGATGGGCGCCAACCTGGCCGAGCAGTCCTCGTCTGCCCTGGCCGAACTCTCCTCCGCTGCCGCGGCTCGTGCCGGTTTGCTGGACGACATCCTCCTGGCGATCGACGAGATCCATGTCTCGAGCGTCAAGGCCGTTGCGGCCTCCGACGCAATCGGAGTGATTGCCGCCCAGACCAACGACGCCGCCGGTCGCATGACCCGGGCCGCCTCGATCGTCTCGACGTCCGTGGAATCAATCGCCGCGATCAGCGAGGAGCACTCGGCATCGGCCGAGGAAGTCTCCGCCGCAACCGAGGAGATGTCCGCGCAGGCAGAAGAAGTCGTCGCCTCGGCGAGCAGCCTGGCCGTCATGGCCGATGAACTTGCCGCTGTCGTGGCTCGGTTCGTTCTGGACGGCGATCAGGGCCCACTCGTCCTGGCCGACCGCCGGGCGGCCAGGACGGTCGCGCGGGCTCGCGCGGCGTAGCGGCTACTCCTTGCCCCACCCCGGGGACAGTCGATCCGCCCCGCGGGCCAGAGGTCAATGGCAGTGTCGGCGGGGCGACTGACCCGGCGGACGATCGATCTCATACTCGATGGCGTTGGTGGTCGCCATGAGAGGGGTTGGATGTCCGCGGCGGCAGGAAATCGGATGTGGAGAGGGCGTGCGGCCGCACCTCTTGTCTGGGGTGCGGTCGGCCTTATCGTGGCGCTGGTCGTTTGCGCTTGTTCCAATGCCCGCTTGTCCGGCAGGCCGAGTGACGGGACGAAGCCGGTCACGGGGCCGACTGCCACGACTGCGGCGGCGCCCGCACAGGCGATCCTCATCACCGACGCGCCGGCGACACCCGGCGTGGGTGACGGCGATTGCTGCGCCTACGGAACTCGGCGGCCGTATGCCCTGGTGACGGCGCGGCCGACTCCAGGCGGCGTCCAGGTCCCCACAGCGACCAGTCAGGCTCCGGCCGGAAACATTCGCATCGGCCCCAAATTCGATGAGCAGGTGGTCGACTCTGATCAGGACGGGCTCATCGACCAGCTGGTCCTGATCACGACTATCGAGGTTCCAACCGGAGGCCAATACATGGTAAATATCCGGCTCGAGGACGCTTCCGGGTATCAAGTCCAGTCGACGGGAACCGGCGAGATTTCGCTGGTCTCGGGCTCCCAACCACTGAAGCACGTCCTCGAAGGGAAGTACATATATCAGTGGGGTCGATGGGGGCCCTACACGCCGGTTGTGACCGTCGTCTACTTCGGACGGGAGTCCAAGATCGTGCTACAGGACTCCCGGCTAGAGCCGACGCACAGCTACGACTACAGGCAGTTCCAACACGAGCGGATCGTCGTTGACCCGCGGTCTCTGACCGCGGAGGGCGCCGATACCAACGGCGATGGTCTCTACGACCAACTCAGGATTACCGGCATCGTGAATGTCGAGGAGCCCGGCGTATACGCAATCAACTCCGGCCTCTACGGTGCAGGCCCATTCGGCCAGGTTGCGGCCGAGTACATGACGTTCCAGCTTTCTGCCGGCCCGAACATATTCACCGTCGTGTACAAGGGCTCCGACATCGCCAAGTCCGGCCAGGACGGGCCGTACACCGTGTTCGACTTCGCGATATACGTCAAAGCCGACCCGATGAACGAAATCGGTTCCGTCCACCCGAACTACGTGACCCCCGCATTCAAGGTGGGTCAATTCGGGGGGTGAGGTTGCGGCAGGATCGTTCCCATCGCCTGATTCGCCGTCTCCCGATCTGCCATAGTCGCTTTCCGAGTGGGAGGCGGAATCGATGGCAGATGTCAACGGGGAAGCAGATGTCGTTGAGGCGGTGCCGGAGGTGGTCGCGCCGGTCGTCCAGTTTGAGCCGGACCCAACTACCGCATTCGAGATGGCGCTCACGGCCGACCTTTACGTCCGGCGTGGCGTTGCACTAGACGTGGCCCTGGATTACTCGGACGCGAGCATCGCGGGCGCCGAGGAGATGGGTGGCCGGACATACCTCGAGCAGTGCCGCGACCTTGCCCGCGATGAACTCAAGGAGCTCCAGGGCACTCTTGTCCTGGAGCTCGGTGCCTACATCGGCGAGACATATATCCGCAATCACGGCGGCGATTGGGGCTGGGCCACGATGCCGGTCGGCCGGGCCTTTGGACTCCGGACGTCTGCCGGGCTGACTGCCTTCCCGCTGACAAAGGCCAAGAAGCGGCTTCTCGGCGACTTCGGGAGCCTGGTTGCGTTTTACACGCTGTTGGTAAGCTGGACTGGGACCGGAAATCCGCCGGACGGTCCATCCGCGAGATGAAGTTCCGAAGCGTCTTTCTGCCGGCGGCACGTTGCGAACTTCGAATGGCGGCCGGGCGTAGCGAGAGGGTGAACGTTGGAAGGTCAGTCGCAACTCGAGGCGGAACGCCTCAAAGCTTTGAAGTCCTCTCGTGTGGTTGCCGGGACCGCGAGCTGGTCGGCGTACCTGAGCATGGCCGTGGCGACCCTAGTCGTCGCATGGCCGCTCTACCGCGGCCACCCCGCCAACCTGGTCTTCCTCCTCCCCGTGGCGGGCATCGTCGCCGGCTTCGCTGTGGTGAGTTGGCTGTCCACCGCTGAGGTGTCTTTCGACGCGGACGGCGTGAGAGTCAGCGACAAGTACTGGCGCCTTCGCCGTCACCAGCCCATCCTGTTCGGCTACGACGAGGGCATCCAGATCGTCGCCCAAACCCGTGCGGGAGTCGTCTGGGTGAACGGCGTTCGAATCGCGGCCCCGAGTGTGGTCATCGCCAGCCTGGAGAAGATCGCGCGAAACATGGGGCTTGGCTTTACGCGCGTTGACACCTCCGCTGTGGCGTTCGTGCCGGCCCTCCTCACGCTGGCGGCGCTCGCGTCTCTATTCCTGGTTCACGGCCTGCTTGGCTGGCTGCTCTACTTCGTGTTCTACGGGTCCTCTTTCCTCGTGGCGCTCATCCGGTTTGTCCAGGGACATGGAGAGTGGGGAGCCATCGCGG
>DASVJA010000238.1:0-2615 GCA_036386115.1 Candidatus Limnocylindrales bacterium | reverse complement strand
TCTTCTGCCCGCCGCCAGGTGGCATCTCATCGGACCCCTGCAGTCCAACAAAGCTCGTCGGGCCGTGGAGCTATTCGACGTCATCGAGTCCGTCGACTCCGTAGACCTTGCCCGGCGGCTTGATCGGCTGGCGGGGGAGCTGGAGCGGGCCCCGCTGGGGGTATTCCTGCAGGTGAACGTGGATCGAGACGAAGCCAAGGCGGGCTTCATGCCCGATACCATCACGGCCGATCTGGACGCGCTGGCGGTACTGCCGAACCTGCGGCTTCTCGGGTTGATGACGGTCGGGCGCCTGGTGGTTTCGCCCGAAGATGCGCGCCCGACATTCGTCCGGCTCCGCGAACTGTCCACCCGGCTGCGGGCTCGTCACGGCGAAGTCGGCCCGGGAATGTCGATGGGCATGAGCGACGATTACGCCGTCGCGGTCGAGGAGGGCGCGACGGTGATCCGGGTTGGGCGGGCCATTTTCGGGGCGCGTTAGGGATCGCCACAGCCTGATTCCGGTATTGGTGGCCGCCTCCGGCGCGCGTCAGCCGCACCGCGGGACGCGATTCGCGGCTACCCATCTGGCGTGGTTTCCCCCGGAGTGACCATAATCAATCCAGATGGAAACCCACAGTCGCCGTCCCGATCCAGCGAATGCCTCGACGAGGTTCGCAGTGCGGCTCATGCCGCGAGGCGGGCTGGACCGTGTCGATGGAGTTTCCGACGACGGCGTGCTGCAGGCTCGCGTGGCCGCCCCGGCGGTCGGGGGTGCCGCCAACACCGCCCTTGTCCGCCTCCTGGCCGAGGAACTCGACGTATCGCGGTCGTCGGTGCAGCTCGTCGCGGGCGCGACCGGCCGCCACAAGCTGATAATCGTCGACGGGGTTACGGCGGACTACGTCTCCGAGCGGTGGCCGGGGATCAAGGTCTAGGCGGCCGCCGGAGGGTGGTGTCGCAGGCGACCCGGGAAGCGCTCGTTACCGCGCGGCAGGCCGTTATAATTCGGCTCCGGTTCGTCCAGCGGCCGGTTTCTGGGGCGATTAGCTCAGTTGGTTAGAGCGCACGGTTCACATCCGTGAGGTCACTGGTTCGAGTCCAGTATCGCCCACCACCCTCTGCCGTCGAGGATGTTCGGCGCGTGCCCCAGGCGCCAGGTCCCCCGTGGTTCTTGGCGTCGGCGGACAGCGGCGATGAGGCCAAGACTCTGCGACCGGAGGAACTAGTCGGATGGCTGTCGACGACCTGATCAAGCAGAACCGGACCGCGGACGCCACGGTGACCGTCACTTCCCGCGGAGTGCCAGTTGCGAACCGGCAGGTCGTGGTCGCCCAGACGAATCACAAGTTCTTGTTCGGCTCCACCGGGTTCGAGTTCATTCCACTGGCTGCTGGTGAACTGACGGGCGCCGAATTGGAGAAGGCGGAGCTGCACGCCGGTGAGTGGCTGGCGCTCTTCAACTTCGCCACGCTGCCGTTCTACTGGGGCCGCTTCGAGCCCGAGCGGGGCAAGCCCGACACGAAGCGTCTGCTGGCCGCGGCGAAATGGTTCGCCGATAAGGGCGTGGCCGTCAAGGGTCATCCACTGTGCTGGCACACCGTCCAGCCGGACTGGCTGCTGCCGCTCTCCAACGCCGAAATTCTGGCTGCGCAGAAGGCCAGGATCGTGCGTGAAGTCACCGATTTCCGCGGCGTGATTGACACGTGGGACGCGATCAACGAAGCGGTCATCATGCCGGTCTTCGAGAACGGTGAAAACGGCATCACGCGGATCTGCTGGCAGAACGGCCGCGTCGCGACGGTGCGCATGGCCTTCGAGACGGCTCGCGAGGCCAACCCCAGGTCGTTCCTGCTGCTCAACGACTTCGACATGTCCACCGCGTACGAGTGCCTGATCGAGGCCGTCCTCGAGGCCGGGATCAAGATCGATGCTCTCGGGCTGCAGAGCCACATGCACCAGGGCTATTGGGGCGAGGAGAAGACCCTCAGGATCATCGACCGCTTCGCTCGCTACGGTCTGCCGATCCACTTCACCGAGACCACGATCGTGTCCGGCCAACTCATGCCGCCCGAGATCGAGGACCTCAACGACTACCAGATCCCGGACTGGCCGACGAACCCGGAAGGCGAGGCGCGCCAGGCCGACGACATCGTCCGCCACTACAAGACCCTCCTTTCCCACCCGGCCGTCGAGGCCATGACCTACTGGGACTCCACCGACAACGCCTGGCTCGGCGCTCCGGCGGGCCTGCTGCGCAAGGATCTGTCGCCGAAGCCGTCATACGAAGCTCTGCTTGCCCTGGTCAAGGGCGAGTGGTGGCTCAAGCCGACGACGATGACCACGGACCCGCAGGGCCGGCTCCGGTTCAGCGGTTTCCTCGGCGAATATGAGATCGTCGACGGCGATCGAAGGGCCGCCTTCAAGCTCGACTCGAAGGGCGCGGCGTCGGTCGAGGCGACACTGCCCGCCTGACCGAAACGTATGCGGGCCGGGCGTCGCTGCTGGCCGACGCGTCGCCTCCCCGGCGGTTACTCTCCGCTCATGACTTCACGGGCACCTGAGCGGCAGTGAAACACCGCCCCGAACTAGATGGGCTGCGCGGCATCGCCATTCTGCCGGTGCTGGCGGGGCAT
>DASVJA010000237.1:0-13784 GCA_036386115.1 Candidatus Limnocylindrales bacterium | reverse complement strand
ATCCGGTCTCGACCACCACTGAGTGCCGTGTTCTTGGAGAGGATTGTCTGATCCCGCGGTCGCCTGACGTTCAGACCCCGATGGGGTCAAGAGTGGCCGTCGACGGCTACGCGTCCCTCACTCTTCCCTCAATGTTCGGTGGCATCAGGTAGACTTCAGAGACGGCAGCGACGCAATAGAAGCACTGTTCGTGCTCGGGCGATTAGCTCAGTTGGTTAGAGCGCACGGTTCACATCCGTGAGGTCACTGGTTCGAGTCCAGTATCGCCCACCACTCCCTCAGAATCCGGGTGGCAGTTGTGCGCGCCCTCGGCCGGCGCCGGGTGGCTTTCATGCCAAATGCGAACCCGGGCAGCGCGGTGCACGTTTGCCGGCTGAATGGCATCGCCAAGGGGCGGACAAACGGCCCAGTCTGATCGAAAAGGCTGCCACCGGATGCCCGGCCAGTGCGTGTGACATTCATTCGTGGGGCCACCCGGGCAGCTGTCAGGAGCGACTCGGCATCACGTTTCCGGGGTTGGCATCTGGCATGATCGTGGCTCGTCGGGCCGCGCCGCGCGCCCTCGGCCGGCGCCGGGCGGCGCGGCGGAACGCGACGGGCCGACGGTCCAGTGGGACGGCGGTTACGCTCAACCGATGCGCATGACCATGGGACCGACCTCGGCGCAACCGCCTCATTGGTCCGAGCCGGCACGCCTCCTTGCTCGCTCCAAAGAGGGGCACTCCTGATGGCGACCACGGGAGGGCTAGACGCGCCCCGCCTGGCCAGAATGGAAGCGATCCACGTCCGCGTGCCGTTCCGGCGGCCGCTGCTCGACGCTACCGGGGAGTTCACGCATCGGCGCTCGTGGCTCTTGCGAATCGTGGACGAGCACGGCAACCAGGGTCTTGGCGAGGCCGTTCTCAACCCCTTTGCCGAGGAGGTTACGACAGACGCGCTGGCGCGCTTGATGCGGGCGCTGCCGGCCGAGCTGGCCGCAGGCAGGGTGCCGCTCTGGTCCGAAATGGCCGCGGAGGGCGAGCCGGGGCGGGCGGCGATGGCGGCGATCGAGGGCGCGCTTGGCGCGCTCGAGGCGGCTCGGTCCGAGCCGGCGGAGAGGCGCGCGCGGCCACCTATACCAGTCGGCGCGATCATTGCCTTTGCGGGTCCGGATGCCGGCGCGGACGCGGCCGCTCAGGCCGTGGAGCTGGGCTTCGAGACGCTGAAGCTTCGCGCCGGTTTCGAGCGGACGACGGATCAGCTCGTTGACCGGGTCAGAGCGATCCGGGGGGCGATCGGTCCCGGGCCGCGGCTGCGCGTCGATGTCTCTGGCGCATGGGACCTGGAGACGGCCACGGAGCGCATATATGCCCTCAAGCCGTTCCGTATCGAGTTCGTGGAGCAGCCGCTGGCGGCCGCGGATATCGGCGGCCACGCCGCGCTCAGGGGGCGCGCGGAGGTTCCGATCGCGCTCGACGAGAGCATTGATTCGGAGTACTCGGCCATGGCCGCGCTGGACGCCCGCGCCGCCGACGTGCTCGTCATCAAGCCGGCCCGGGTCGGCGGGTCCGCGGTGACGCGAAGGATCGCGGCTGCGTCCGCGGCTGCGGGCGTCGGTGTGGTCCTGGCCACGTACTACGAGACCGGCGTGGGCATCGCGGCGGCCCTTCGACTTGCGGACGCGTTGCGGCCGGGTCCAACCAGGACCATGGCCCCGGCCCACGCGTTGGCCACGTCCGGCCTTCTGGTCCACGACCTCCTGGATGCGCCGCTGCCGATCGAGAACGGCCGGATGGCGGTCCCGGGCGTCCTTCGGCTGGAGGAGTCGGAAGTCGACCGTTGCGCGCAGGAGCGCGTGGAGGCTCAGGGCCGGAAAGCGACCTAGTTGTCGGGCCCGCCGGATTTTGGCCCACCTGGTGGGCTAGGGAGTCCGTACCTGCGTAGTCGGTACGCCAGGGGCGTAGCGTCGGCGCACGGAGGTATCGCCCGATGATGCTGGTCAACAACGATCCTTTCCCCGCGGCGGACCTTGAGACCAACCGAAGCGGCCGCCTAACAGACGCTCAACTCAAGAGATTGAAGGCCTCGGCTCGAGCCGGGCGCAAGGATGAGTTCATTGCGGCCATCTTCTGCGCCGGCATCGGCGTCGCTCTATTGGCCGTACCGGGCCTGAACGTTCAGCTCTGGATCCGGATCGTGGCCGGATTGGGCTTCTTTCTGGTCGCGGTAATGCTCGTGCGAGCGGCAGTCGGCGGCGACTCGCTGACCAAGGACCTGCGTAGCGGCCGAGTCGAGAGAATCGAGGGGGCGATCGGCAAGCGCAGCCGGGAAGTGGAGGGGGAGCACTCCCATTGGACGGACTACTACATCGAGCTCGCCGGGAAGAGCTTCTCGGTTGACGGTGGCACATACCGCGCCGCACCGGACGCCGGCTATGTCGCCCTCTATATCCTGCCGCGCAGCAACGCGATCCTGAATTTGGAGCGGTTGCCGGATCGGCCGCTGCCCGCGGGCGCGATCTCCTCGCCGCAGGCCGCCATGGCCGCTGCCGGCAATGTCTTCACCGCGATGCTGTCGCAGGATCCAACGCGGGAGGCCGAGGCGAAGGCGCGGCTGGTGGCGATGGAGCATGCGATGGACGCCCAGATGGCGGGCGCCGCGGTTCGGCCGCCGGCCGGGCAGCTTGACTCAAGGCCGCTGGCCCAGGCGATCCTGGGAACCTGGCAGAACGGCTTCATGGCCATGTCGTTCATGCCGGATGGAACCATGATTGCCACTCTGCCGGGCGGCCACCAGAACAGCGGGCGATGGTCCATCGGGTCCGACGGCCGCCTTCATTCAAACACGGCCGGACACGACCGCGGCGCGGAGGCATGGGTCGCGGGCGACACACTGACGATCGCCGAGGACGGCAAGGGCATGGCTTACCAGCGGGCGCCTTCGAGCTAAGCCGGAGCGACCGGGGCGCCGGGGCGGCCGCGCAGCGGGGACGCCGCCCGTCGGCGAGAATAGGCCCATGACACGACAGCTTCTCTCCGGCGACGAGGCCGTTGCCCTCGCGGCCCTGGATTCCGGCGTAGCGCTGGGGACGGGATATCCCGGGACTCCATCCACGGAGATTCTCGAGACCTTCGACAGGCTCGGGGGACGCGCCCAGTGGGCACCCAACGAAAAGGTTGCTCTTGAGGTGGGCATTGGGGCCGCCTTCGGTAATGCCCGGACGCTAGTGACCATGAAGCATGTCGGTCTGAATGTGGCCGCAGACCCTCTGTTCACGGCGGCATACACGGGTGTGAGCGGCGCGCTCATCGTGGTCACGGCAGACGATCCGGGCATGTCCTCCTCGCAGAACGAGCAGGACAACCGGCGCTATGCGATTGCCGCGGGGCTGCCGATGGTCGAGCCGGCGGACAGCCAGGAGGCCTACGACTTCTTCTTTTCGGCCGCCGAAATCTCCGAGCGGTGGCACATCCCGGTCCTGTTCCGGATGACGACGCGCGTCTGCCACGCCAAGTCGATAGTCCTGTCTGGAGATGAGGCGGCGCCCGGCGCGCCCGTCCCGACTCCGGCTCCTCAGACCAATTTCGCGCACGACATCAACTCGCGAGTCATGATCCCGGCCAATGCCCGGCCGGCCCACCGGCGCCTTCGCGCCAAGCTGGCCGAAATCGCGGCCTGGGCCGAAACCTGCAATCTGAACCGGGTCGAACCCGGCGACGGCAGCGGCAGCCTCGGGCTCATCGCCAACGGCGTCTCGTATCTGCACGCCGCGGAAGCTACCCCGGGCGCAGCCATCCTGAAGGTGGGCCTCGCAAACCCACTTTGCGTCGAGAAGGCCCGCACTTTCGTCGCCGGCGTGAAGCGCGCCGTCGTGGTGGAAGAGGGCGACCCGGTCATGGCCGATGCCCTTCTGGCGGCCGGCGTCCCCGTCGAGGCCAAGCCGGAGATGTACCGCTTCGGGGAGCTGGACGTGGCCCGCGTTCGCCGCATCCTGGCCGGCGACGCCACGCCGGAGCAGCCGCCCGCCCGAGGCAAGCCGCCGGAACTGTGCCCGGCCTGCCCCTACCACACTGTGTACGGAACCATCAAGAAGCACGATCTGATCGCTGCCGGTGACATCGGTTGCTATTCGCTGGGTGTGCTGCCGCCGTATCAGGCCATGGATACGTGCGTGGCGATGGGCGCTTCGATCGGCGTTGGGCTCGGACTGAGGCACGTCCTGCCGGACTCGGAAGCGCGCCGGGTCGTCTCGATCATCGGCGATTCCACTTTCGTTCATTCGGGCATCAGCGGCCTGGTGGAGATGGCCTACAACCCGCCCAAGACCGGCCACGTTGTGATCGTGCTGGACAACGGCACCACGGCCATGACCGGCCAGCAGGAGCATCCGGGGACGGGCCGGCAACTAGACCACGGCCCGACGACGAAGCTCTCCATAGAAGGAATCGCGTCCGCGATCGGCATCCCGAGCGTGACCGTGGTCGATGCCCACGTCGAGCCGGAGCGGTTCGAACAGGTGCTGCTGGAGCGCCTGGCTGCGTCCGAACTTTCGGTCATCATCGCCCGCCGGCCCTGCATTCTCGCCGCCGCTGATATTCGAAAGTGGGAGCAGGCGGCGGTTGAATTCCGGATCGCCACTGCCGAACAGGCGCCGGTCTGCGAGCCGAGCGTGGAGGACCAATGAGCGCGGTCACTAACGTCGTCCTCGCCGGCCTCGGTGGCCAGGGCGTGATCAAGGCCTCGGACATCCTGGCCGATGCCGCACTCCGCGCCGGTCTGGACGTGAAGAAGTCCGAAATCCACGGCATGAGCCAGCGCGGCGGTTCCGTGACTTCTGACGTTCGCTTTGGCGCCGACGTCCTTTCGCCCATGGTTCCGCGCGGGGAGGCGGACTTCCTTGTGATCCTGGCTTCCTCCGAAGTTGAAGTTGCTCGTCCACTGCTCCGGGCGGGCGGCGTTCTGCTCTCGCCGGATCTCATACCAGAGGCGGATTTGCCCAACAAGCGCAGCCTCAACGTTGCCCTGCTGGGTGCGCTGAGTTGCTACATAGAGATCCCGGTGGAAGTGCTTCTGGCCGCCGTGAAGGCGGCATTGCCGGAACGGCTCCACGAGGTCAACGAGCGGGCCTTCCAATTGGGCCGGCAATCCGTCGCCGCGCAAGGCACAATCAGCTAGGCGGAGGTCGTCGTCCACGGTTCTTCCGCGTCGATCAATAGAGCGCGCAGGAGGAGCCGTTGTGAGCACCTGGAACGATCCGCCGGGCGGTTTCCACCCGATCAGCGCCCCGGACTTCATGCCGCGCAAGCAGCTGGCTGCGCTCCAGCTCCAGCGCTTGCAGTCCGTGGTGGCCCGCGCCTACGATCGCGTCCCGTTGATGCGGTCTCGGCTGGACGAGCGCGGTCTGACTCCCGCAGACGTCACGTCGCTGGATGACATCGCCAGGCTACCGTTCACCGTCAAGACAGACCTGCGCGACACATACCCGTTCGGTCTCTTTGCCAGCCCGATGGAGGAGATCGTCCGGCTGCATGCGTCGTCTGGGACTACGGGCAAGCCGATCGTCGTCGCCTACACGCAGTCGGACCTGGACGTCTGGTCTGAGGTCATTGTTCGAGCCTTCGTCGCTTGTGGCATGCATCGCGGCGACGTCATCCAGAACGCATACGGCTATGGCCTCTTCACGGGTGGGCTGGGTGCCCACTATGGCGGCGAGGCGCTCGGCGCGACGGTCATCCCGATCAGCGGCGGCAATACGGAGCGCCAGCTGATGGTGATGGCGGACTTCGGCGTCACGGCGATCTGCTGCACACCCAGCTACTTTCTGCACCTGCTGGAGTCCGCCAAGGAAACCAAGACGGACTTTTCCAAGCTGCGGGTCGGCGTCTTTGGGGCGGAACCCTGGAGCGACTCGATGCGCGAGCGAATCCAGGACGAGAGCGGGATCCGGGCGCACGACATATACGGCCTCTCCGAGATCATCGGCCCCGGAGTTGCCATCGAATGCACCGAGCAGCGCGGCCTTCATGTCTTCGAGGATCACTTCTATCCGGAGATCATCGACCCGGATTCGGGCGAGGTTCTGCCTGAAAACTCCGAAGGCGAGCTCGTCCTGACGACGCTCTCCAAGCAGGCCATGCCGCTCATCCGATATCGCACTCGCGACATCACGGCGCTGGTCTCCGAGCAGTGCGCCTGCGGCCGAACACTCCGGCGAATACGCCGCATCGGGCGCCGCTCGGACGACATGTTCATCATCCGCGGCGTCAACGTCTTCCCGTCCCAGATCGAGACGGCCCTGCTGCGGGTCGAGGGCACGCTGCCGCACTATCAGATCATCCTCACTCGCGACAGGGGCCTCGATCAGATCGAGGTCAAGGTCGAAGTCACCGCGGAAGTCTTCTCGGACGAAATCCGCAAGCTGGAAAGCCTTCAGCACCAGCTCGAGTCTTCCATAGAGAACATCCTCGGTCTGCGCGTGAAGGTGACTCTGGTCCAGCCACGATCCATTCCGCGGTCCGAGGGCAAGGCCAAGCGCGTTACGGATCTCCGCAACCTTTGATTAATCCACGGTCGAGCGGCCGGGCGGCGTCCCGGCCGAAGGAGGCCTGCAAATGAAGCTCAAGCAACTCTCCCTGTTCCTGGAGAACCGGTCCGGGCAGCTCCGTGAGCCGTGCGAGGCTCTGGCGAAGGCGGGGATTGATCTTCTGACCATGTCCCTGGCGGATACGAGCCAGTTCGGCATCCTGCGCTTCATCGTGGCGGATCCGGACAGAGCCAAGCAGGTCCTTGAGGACGGGGGCATGATTGTCCGGATCACGGAAGTCGTGCCGGTCCAGGTTCAGAACCAGCCGGGTGGATTGGCCAGGGTCCTGGCCGTGATCGACGAGGCCGGCCTCGGGGTCGAATACATGTACGACTTCGGCTCCGCGTGTGGAGACGGGACCGCCGCGATCGTCTTCCGGTTCGAGGACCCAGATACGGCAATTGCCGCTCTCCAGAAGGCCGGCGTGCGCATCCTTTCCGGGGAAGAGTTGCTCAGCTAGAAGACGCCGTGTCGCGAGGCCGGCAGACGCCGGTTAGCCACGATCGGATGCGTCTGACGCAGATCAAGGCACTTAGTGCCGGCCTGGCGGGTATCCCGGAGAAACCGATGTCGCCGAGGAGTTGAGAGACCGTCGCCGCTGACGTGCGTGTGATGCACTCGACGGGCGTGGAACCGACGATTGCGCCGCGTGGCCCTAACATGGCTCCTTGGTAGGATCTGCCGGGCGATGCGTAATCGCCGCGTGCTGCCGCGAGGAGGTACTGAAGCGTGCGCAATCGAACGTTCGGGCGCCTGGGCTGGCAGGTCGGCGAGGTCGGCTACGGCATGTGGGGAATGGGAGGCTGGAGCGGCTCGGAAGACAAGGAATCGATGGCCTCGCTTCAGCTGGCCGGCTCGCGCGGGGTCAACTTCTTCGACACGGCCTATGCCTACGGCGACGGCCACAGCGAGCAGCTACTGGGGATGCATCTGGCCACCGTCGCCGGCAAGCGCGTCTACGCCGCGACCAAGGTTCCGCCCAAGAACCGTCAGTGGCCGAGTCGGCGAGGCGTTCCACTGGCGGCGGCCTTCCCACGCGCCTACGTGCGCCAGTACGTTGACATCAGCCGTTCGAATCTCGGCACGGACACTATCGACCTCCTCCAGCTGCACGTCTGGGAGGACGATTGGTTGGAGACCGGTGAACTGGCTCAGACCGTCGCCGAACTCAAACGTGAAGGATCGATCCGGGCCTTTGGCCTAAGCCTGAACCGGTGGGAGCCGTGGAACGGCATCCGAGCCGTTCGGTCGGGTCTCGTCGATGCCGTGCAGGTGATTTACAACATCTTCGACCAGGCGCCGGAGGATGAGCTGTTTCCGGCCTGCCGCGAGAATGGGGTCGCGGTCATTGCTCGGGTTCCGTTCGATGAAGGCAGTCTCATCGGCAATCTGACGGTGAACTCCACTTGGCCGGAAGGGGATTGGCGCGGCACCTACTTCGTTCGGGAGAACCTCGAGGCGTCCGTGGCTCACGCCGACGCCCTCAAGCCGATCGTGCCCGACGGCATGACTCTGCCCGACATGTCCCTGCGCTTCATCCTCTCCAACCCGGACGTGAGCACCGTCATCCCGGGCATGCGCCGGGCTGGTCATGTCGAGGCAAACACGGCGGCGAGCGACGCTGGGCCGTTGTCGCCGGAGTTGATTGCCCGGCTGCGCGGGCATCGATGGGACCGCGAGCCCACAGGCTGGAGCCAGTAGGCGGGGGAGGGGTGGCAGGCCCGGCTGCGGGCGCGGCGGGCCTGACTACGCGGCCGAGCCGCAGCTTTCGCCCTTACGCCATCGATTCTCGAGCGATCCTCCGCAGCACCGCCGGCAGGATGCCGCCCTGGCGGTAGTAGTCCAGCTCGATCGGGCCGTCCAGGCGGACCGTGGCCTCGAAGCGGTGCTCGGTGCCGTCGTCGCCCCGCGCCACCACGTTGACCCGCCCGCGCGGCACCGGCCCACCGGCCGGCAAGTCCACGGTGTAGGACTCGCGTCCGGTCAGGCCGAGAGTCGCCGCGCTCTCCCCGGGCAGGAACTGCAATGGCAGAATCCCCATCCCGACGAGATTGGAGCGGTGGATTCTCTCGAAGCTCTCCGCGATGACTGCCCGGATCCCCAGGAGTCGCGGCCCCTTGGCCGCCCAGTCCCGGGAGGACCCGGAGCCGTATTCCTTGCCGGCGATGATGATCAGCGGCACGTCCTCAGCGGCGTACTGCATCGCCGCGTCGAAGATCGTGGTCGGTTCGCCGTCGGGGAGGTGGACCGTGTACGGCCCCTCTTGCCCGGCCAGCGCGTTGTGGAGCCGGATGTTTGCAAAGGTCCCGCGCATCATGACTTCGTGATGTCCGCGCCGTGCTCCGTAGGAGTTGAATTCCAGCGGCGGCACGCCGTGCTCCTGGAGCCACTTGCCGGCGGGGGAAGTCGCCGAGATGGAGCCGGCGGGGGAGATGTGGTCCGTCGTCACGGAGTCGCCGAGCAAGGCCAGCACCCGGGCGCCGGCGATCGGGGCGACGGCATCCGGCTCCGCGCCGAGACCCACAAAGAACGGTGGCAGGGCAACATAGGTCGAGGAGCCGTCCCAGCGATAACGATCGCCCACGGGGATGTCGAGCGCCTTCCACTCGGGCCCACCCTCAAACACCGAGGCGTAGGCGGCGCGAAACAGTTCGCCGCTCACGGCCGATCCGACGGTCGCTCGAACTTCCGCGGCGGAGGGCCAGAGGTCGATCAGGAAGACGGGCTGTCCGTCGGAGCCGAGCCCCAGCGGACTTGTCGTCAGGTCGATGTCCACCGTTCCTGCGAGAGCAAACGCCACGACGAGCGGCGGCGAGGCAAGGTAGCTGGCCCGAACGAGCGGATGAATCCGTCCTTCGAAGTTGCGATTGCCGGAAAGCACGGCAGCCACGACGAGGTCGTTCTCCTCGATCGCCTTCGCGACCGGCGCGTCGAGCGGACCGCTGTTGCCGATGCAGGTCGTGCAACCGTAGCCGGCAAGCGCGAAGCCGAGCTCGGCCAGCGGCGCCAGCAAGCCTGCGCCTTCGAGGTATGCGGTCACAGCGCGCGAGCCGGGCGCCAGGCTGGTCTTGACTGTAGGCGGGACGGTCAGACCGCGAGCCAGGGCGTTTCGAGCCAGCAGGCCCGCAGCGATCATCACCGTTGGGTTGGAGGTGTTAGTGCAGCTGGTGATCGCGGCGATCGCGACTGAGCCGCTGGAGACATCGACAGTCCGGCCGGCAGCCTCCACCTGGACGGCCGGGTATTGGTCGGCCGCGGGCGGGTAGGCTCCACGGAAATTGGATTGCAAATCTCGCAGGGCAACGCGATCCTGCGGTCGCCGGGGTCCCGCCAGAGAGGGCTCCACAGACGCCAGATCCAGAGTGAGCAGGGCATCGAATTCGGCGGTTGTGCCCGGGACGCGCCAGAGGCCCTGCTCTTTGGCGTAGCGCTCGACGAGTGCTACCTGTTCCGGCGCGCGGCCGGTAAGGCGCAGATACGCCAGCGTCTCGTCGTCGATGGGGAAGAGTGTGGCAGTAGGCCCAAATTCAGGCGACATGTTGGAGATCGTGGCCCGGTCCGCGAGGGCAAGGCCGGCCAGGCCATCGCCGCCGAACTCCACGAACGCCCCGACCACGCCGTAGGACCGAAGCGTCTGAGTCACGAGCAGGACCAGATCCGTGGCCGTTGCGCCCTCCGGCAACTCGCCGGTCAGCCGAACACCTATCACTTTCGGGACGGGTTGATAGAGCGGCTGGCCCAGCAGGACGGCCTCGGCTTCGATGCCGCCGACGCCGTATCCCAGGACGCCCAGGCCGTTGATCATCGTGGTGTGCGAGTCCGTCCCGACCAGGGTGTCCGGGAAGGCGACCATTCGGCCCTCTGCGTCGGCGCGGCGCGCCACGACGGAAGCCAGGTATTCCAGATTGACCTGATGGACGATGCCGGTGCCGGGCGGCACCACGCGCAGATCACCAAAGGCGGTCTGGGCCCAGCGGAGCAGCTGGTATCGCTCGCCGTTCCGGCCGTACTCCCGCTCAACGTTATAGGCCAGCGAATCGGTAGTGCCGTAACGGTCGATCTGGACCGAGTGGTCGATGACGAGGTCCGCGGGCACCAGCGGATTGACTCGTGACGGGTCGCCGCCTAACTCCGCCATGGCGTCGCGCATCGCGGCCAGATCGACGACTGCCGGAACGCCCGTGAAGTCCTGAAGAATGACTCGGGCCGGCATAAACGGGATCTCGATCTCGCCTGCGCCCGGAGCGGCAGCCGCACCCGGTTTCCAGGCCGCCAGCGTCGCGACGTCCTCCTCACGCACGATTCCGCCACCTGCGTGGCGCAGCACATTCTCAAGCAGGATCTTGATCGTTACGGGCAGGTGGTCCAGATCACTTCGGACCGCCGACAGCTTGTAGTAGTCCGGCAGGCCCGGGCCGAGTGAAGACCTGGCGCCGAAGGGATCATTGAGGCTCATGACGCATCCTCCAGAGATCAATCCTCGGTCGGTCCGACGAAGCTATCGGCCGTCCGACAAATCCTCGGTCGGTCCGACGAGTCGAGAGCTAGGCGACGCCCGAGCACCGCAGCGAGCGCACTCTAGCGTGCGTGAGCGCGGAGCACAGGGCGTCAACGAAGCTATCGGCCGTCCGACCGACCGAGAGTCCCGGGCGGGGGTGCGCCTCTGCCGCCGGGGACGGTAGACTCGAAGCATACCGCGGGCATGCGGTCGCCGATGGAGGTCGCCGGTTATGGGGCGCGACGATGCAAGCCATGGTCCGAGGGAGGGCATCTTGCCGCGGGTCGGCATTGTGGGGGCGGGCCCGGTCGGGATCGCTCTGGGTCTGGCCATTAGCCGGGCGGGCTGGCCCGTGACCGCCGTCGCCAGCCGCGACGCCGGTCGCCGCGATGCGTTCCGCGGCTTGATCTCCGGTGCCCGGGCCTTTCTGGAGCCGGAGGCCATGCTGGATGAGGTCGATCTCCTGATCCTGACGGTGCCGGACGACGCCATCGCTGAAGTTGCCGCTCGGCTCCGCCTCTACAGCGGCCAAACGCTCCTGCACACGAGCGGCCTTCTCGACGCGGACGTTCTGGCTCCGGCGCTGTCGGCGGGTAGTCATGTTGGGACCTTCCATCCTCTGGTGTCCTTCACGGGGGACGCCGAGCGAGCGGTGGTCGGTTTGCAGGGCGCCACCATCGCCATCGAGGGCGACGACGCGGTCCTCGGCTTGCTGGCGGACATGGCTGTGGCGATCGGGGGAGTGCCGGTTCGCCTGCCCCACGGCACCAAGCCGGCCTACCACGCCGCGGCAGTGCTGGCATCGGGCGGGCTGATCGCCCTGCTGGATGCAGTGGCGACTCTTGGTGCCGTGGCGGGCCTGGACGAGGAGGGCTCCGTAACGGTCTACGGCCGACTGATAGAGCAAACTCTGGCCAACGCCCGCGCCATCGGGATCGGCCCCGCTCTCACCGGGCCGATCACTCGCGGCGACGCCGGCACCGTCGAAGCCCACATCCAGGTGCTGGCGGTTTACGCGCCCGATGTGCTGGATCTCTACCGAGCAGCAGCCCGGCGCGAGCTCGGAATCGTCGAGGAGCGGCGCACTCTGTCACCAGACCGGCTGGAACGTGTCCGGGCCGCGCTTGCAAAGGTCGTCTGACCAGGTACGATTGGGCTATGCAGCACAGCATCGCGGCCAAGTTCGTCTCCTGGCCCGCCGCGCGCTTCGTCCGCCCCGGCGGCCGTGAGTGGGAGCGGCGTCTCGGCCTGCATTCCAGCCTGTCTTTTCAGCGGGCCTCGTCCCGCCAGACAATTCTGCGCCAGTCCCATGGCGGCCTCCAGGTCACCGGTTGGCACCCCGTTCCGGCACGGCATAACTCACCTCGAAGTGGCCTTCCCCGCGCGGCCGTCACCATCAGCTGGACCGGCGCACGGCCCCAGGCGGACCGCCGGTCGAGCCTCGCAGCGACTCCGTGGCGAGGCTGAGCACTGCCACAGCCACCTCCGCGGGAGGAATCGTCTATCGATTTCGCGATTCCGTCCCGGAGTTGGTAGTCGGCCGCCGCAGGAGAGAGCGCGACTCGTTCACCTGGACGCTTCCCAAGGGCACGCCGGAAGTCGGCGAGACCCTAGAGGAAACGGCCCTGCGCGAGGTCTGTGAGGAAACCGGCCTGACGGTCCGGATCCTGTCGCCTCTGGACGCCATCAAGTACACGTTCGTCCAGCGCGGAACGAGAATCCACAAGACGGTCCACTATTTCATGATGCGGCCGACTGGTGGCGCGTTCGAAAGCCACGACCACGAGTTCGAGGAGGTCCGCTGGATCTCATTCGACGATGCGGCCAGCATGCTCTCTTTCGAGACGGAACGGTCTCTGGTGGCCCTGGCAGCGACTCGAGTGTCGGAGACAGCAGTCTGATCCGCGCATTCAGGTAGCCAGGTCCCGCAGCGACGGAGCCCAGATTGACATCGACCGGAGGCGCATAGCTATGGCTCATTCTCACGACGCGCCTCTTGCCATCCCATTGGCGGATCGCCATGCGGCCCTTGGGGCTCGGATCGTGGAGTTCGCGGGTTGGCTGATGCCGCTTCAATACACGGGCATCATCGAGGAGCACCGGGCCGTACGCTCTCGAGCCGGTCTCTTCGACCTCTCGCACATGGGCGAACTCTACGTGGAGGGGCCCGAGGCCGCGGTCGGCCTGGCCGCTGCTCTGACGACAGACCCGAGCGCAATCAAGGTCGGCCGAGCTCAGTACTCGATGATCTGTTTCCCCGGCGGCGGAATCATGGACGATCTGATCGTCTACCGGCTCGGCGATGAGCGCTTCATGGTGGTCGCCAACGCCTCGAACGCAGCCGTGGTCAGCGATGCCCTCGCGGAGCGGCTATCAGGACATAAGGCCGTGCTCGACGATCGCTCCCTCGCGACCGCGCTCGTGGCGATCCAGGGTCCGGCTGCCGCGGGCATTCTGGCTCCGCTCACGGATGCAGCCCTGGACCAGATGCCCAACTACTCCGTGGTCGAGGGAGTGGTTGCCGGCGTTCCGGCGCTGGTGGCGAGGACCGGCTACACCGGCGAGGACGGTTTCGAGATCTTCGTGGACGTCGCCGCGGCCGGTACGGTCTGGGATGCATTGACGAAAGCCGGCCGCGCGGACGGGCTTGTTCCGGTAGGTCTGGGCGCTCGAGACACGCTTCGCCTGGAAGCCGGCATGCCGCTCTACGGTAACGAGCTTGGG
>DASVJA010000236.1:0-9013 GCA_036386115.1 Candidatus Limnocylindrales bacterium | reverse complement strand
ACGATCGCTTGAAGAAGCTTGTCAACGGTTCGTCGGCCGATGGCTTCCGTCTCATCGCCGTCGGGTCGAGAGTGCTCGGGCCCGACGAGTTGACGACTATCCCCGGTTCCGACTCCAAGTCCTCGCCGGCCGTCGGCCTCGCCGACGCCTCGCGCCTCGAGCGCGACCTCACGTTCGAGGGTGTGATTCTCTTCAGCGACCCGCCCAAGCCGGACGTGAGTGCAGCGATCACTTCACTGGCCAACCAGGGCATCGCGCTCAAGATCATCACCGGAGACAACGACCTGGTGGCGAGGCATATCGCCGGCCTTGTGGGCCTCGCAGTGGAAGGTGTTCTGACCGGCGACCAGATGCGCAAGATGACCCACCCGGCCCTTGTTACGCGTGCCAAGCGCACGACGATCTTCGCCCGCGTGGATCCGGACCAGAAACTACAGGTGATCCGCGCTCTTCGTGAGTCCGGCAACGTCGTCGGCTATATGGGCGACGGCATCAACGACGCCCCGGCGCTGCATGTCGCCGACGTCGGCATCAGCGTAGACAACGCCACGGATGTGGCTCGGTCCGCCGCCGACATCATTCTCTTGGAGCCGAGTCTGGCCGCGATCAGCCAAGGAGTGACCGAGGGCCGCCGCACCTTCGCCAACACACTCAAGTACATCCGCATGGGGACCAGCTCCAACTTCGGCAACATGCTGAGCATGGCCGGTGCGGCGCTGCTGCTGCCCTTCCTGCCGATGACTCCGGGGCAGATCCTATTGAACAACCTCATCTACGACGCCTCGCAGACGGCGCTCCCGTCGGACAACGTCGACTCCGATGTCGTGGGTGAACCGGCCCGCTGGGATGTCCATGCCATCGAGCGGTTTATGGTCGTTTTCGGCCCCATCTCGTCGATCTTCGACTACCTCACTTTCGGCGCTCTCCTCCTAATGCTCGGCACGAAGAATGCCGATTCGTTCCACACGGGCTGGTTCATCGAGTCGCTGTTCACTCAGATCTTGGTGGTGCTGGTCATCCGGACCCGCATGACGCCGTTCTGGCGGAGCAGACCCAGCAAACAGCTGGCGATGGCGATCGTGGCGGCTCTGGTCGCGGCGGCCGCCATCCCGTTGAGCCCGCTTGGCACGGTGATGGGTTTCGGGGCGCTGCCGTGGCAGTTCTGGGGCCTGTTGGTCTTTCTGGTCGCGGCATATCTGGCCCTCATCGAAATCGTCAAGCGCATTTTCGACCGTCATGAGGCCGGAAGGCCCGACTCGGTCGCGCGTCAGAAGATCTTGACCGCCCGACGTGCGGGTGCCGTCGGCAAGTAGTCAGTTGGAGGCTATGGTGGAGCTGAAGATCGATCCTTCTAAGGCGGCCCTTGTTGTCATTGACCTCCAGAAGGGAATCGTCGGGATGCCGGCTGCGCCACGTTCGTCGTCGGAGGTCGTGACGCGTGCAACTCAGCTGGCTGCGGCCATGAGGGCTGCGGGTGGCACCGTCGTGCTCGTCCATGTCACGCCGTCGGCCGATGGTCGAGACGGCCTAAGGCCGATCACCGACGCCCCGGCCCCTCCCGGCAGAGGAGCGCCCGATTGGGCCGACTTCGTCCCAGAGCTCGGGCCCGAGGCGAACGACATCCTCGTCACCAAGCGCCAGTGGGGTGCCTTCTACGGCACGGAGCTGGACCTTCAACTCCGCCGCCGGGGCGTGGACACGATCATCCTCTGCGGCATCTCCACGAACATCGGCGTGGAAAGTACAGCCCGCGACGCCTTTGAGCGGGGCTATCAGCAGGTCTTCGTGGAGGACGCGATGGCCGCCCGAGACGCCGACGCCCATCTCCACACGGTTAGCACGCTCTTTCCGCGTATTGGCCGGGTTCGCTCAACGGAAGACGTCCTGGCTGCGCTCAAGTAGCAGTTGTTGGCCCTCAGGGCGGACGAATACGGCGCCGGCACGCCGGCTGCGCTACAGGCCATTCGGACGGCTCTCGTACCGCTCGGGACGATCTCAAGGTTGCCGCTCAGGACGGCCGGGCCGTCATCGCGGCGCTCAAGTAGTACGGCCTCCGTATTTCTATCTGACACGCGGCGAGATTGGCTGCGAGCCACTAGGCGTTTGCCCGCATATGGCCGTCCCTTCCGCTATGCGAAGCGCGACTCTTGCCGCGGAGGGGCCGGCATAGTGGCAAGGGAGCTACGCGTGGACGGCTTGTCTAACGTGCGGTTGAGCGCCTCCTCGGTGGGAGCGATCGGTCTCACATCCAACCAGTCCGGGTTTCCTCGCAGCAGTTCAGTTATGGACAGCGCGGCGAAGGCGCTCGGCATGAGTTCGAGCGATCTGAAGACGGCCATGCAAGGCGGGCAGAGCCTCGAAGCGATCGCCAAGTCCAAGGGCATTAGCCTGGATACCGTGATTGCGGCCATGTCGGCCTCGATCCAGAAGGCCAACCCATCGGTCTCTGCCGATCAGGCAACCAAGATCGCCACGGCGATGGCAACACGCACGCCGCCGGCCGGAGCGTCGCGCCCAGGCGGACCGCAGCCCGACGACTCGGTCGATCAGGTGCAGGGAACGTCTGCCGCGACTTCAACCGGTGGCCACCACCGTCGCCAGGCCGTTTCCGCGGCCTTGGACTCCGTGGCTCAGCTGCTCGGCACCACTGCCAGCGATCTCGCGACGTCCACGCAGAGCGGGCAGAGCCTGGCTTCGATAGCGTCGTCGAAGGGTGTAAGCCAGACGGATCTGGTCGACGCCATCAAGACGGCCCTGCAGGGGTCAGATTCCAGCCTCTCGGCGACCCAGGCAACCGAGTTCGCCACAGCCATGGCGACCGGGATACCGCCCGGTAATCGGGCTGAGGCCTGGGCGGCGGGGACCTCCGCTTCGGCGAGTACCTTCAGCATCGGCGCCTGACGCCATCGCATTGTCACGGCAAAGAAGAAGCCGGCCGCTGGGCAATTCCCGTGGCCGGCTTCTCAATGGTGCGAGGCGAAACTACTTGATTGTGAGATCGCCCTCGGCGACCGTTTCGGTCGGACTGGTTAGCTTGAAGTGGAATGCGCCCGCAGCCCAGCCGTCCAGCGTGCTCAGATCCGTGGTGTCACCGAAGCAGTCGAGACCCTTGGTGTCAATGGTCGGCAGTGCGGTCGTGGGGATGTAGGACTCCCCGTCTTTGGTGACCTCGAGCGAGATGACCTCGCTTCCGGGCTGGGCCTTGAAGATGTAGGTCGCATATACGGGCACGGTAACGGCGACGGAGGTCACGGCGGCGGCGACTGAGCACTTGCTATCGGCGGTCGGAACGTCCGTTCCGAAGAGAACTTTGCCGCGCTGGATGTTGGCTCCGCAGCCGTAGCTGGAAATAGCGAGGGCGACGACGACCGCCGCTACACCAAGGTATCTGGGCACTGAGCGCCGGTGCGTGTTCATCCCTGTCTTCTCCCTGTCTGGCTCGCCGTGGCGCCGACGTACCTCGCGACGCTGGGCAAGAATGATATGGGCCTGAAAGGAGTCACAGGAGGAGATATCGGCAAACTGCGCGATCGCGCGCTCATCAGGCGTACTCTTGGCATGCCGAAACCAGCGAGCTCAGCGTCCAAATCGGCGCACAGGAGGATATCCAGATGCAGGTCGGCCTTATGGCGTGCCAGGGCTGGAAGGGCGAGTACGACGGCTGGGATGCCGCGGCTGCCTGGAGCCGGACGATCGAGCTGGCAAAGAACGCCGAGGCGCTCGGGTTCGAGTCACTCTGGGTCTTTGACCACTTCACCACCACGCCGGAGCCTACGGACGAGATCACCTTCGAGTCGTTCTCGACGCTCGCCGCGATCGCGATGGCAACCAAGCGGGTCCGCATGGGCCACATGGTTGTCTGCACGTCGTTCCGGAACCCGGGCCTGACGGCCAAGCTCTGCTCGATGATCGACGTGATCAGCGGCGGACGCTTTGAGCTCGGCATCGGGGCAGGCTGGAAGAAGGACGAGTGGCTGGCTTACGGCTACGGTTTCCCCGAAGTCGGCGAGCGGCTCGATATCTTCGGCGAGCATCTCGAGATAATCACCCGGATGCTGGCGCCCGGACGGGCCACGTTCGAGGGTCCGCACGCCAGCGTTCACGGCGCGATCAACATCCCCAAGGGAATCCAGCCGCATATCCCGATCATCGTCGGTGGCAACGGCCCTGTCAGGACCGCCGGCTATGCCATCAAGTTCGCCGACGAGCTGAATCTGGTCTTCCAGAGCCCGGCCGACTGTGCCAAACGGATGGCGGAAGTCCGCGCTCGCTGTGAGACGGAAGGCCGCGACCCGGCGACTCTGCGCTTTTCCATCTATGCGGAAGACGAGCTGATGCGGCACGCCGGCCAGGCCCGCGTGGATCTGCTGGCAGCCTATGCGGCCGTCGGAATGGATCGGATCGTCTGCTTCCCGACACGCTGGGATCCAACCGTTGGTGCTCAGGCCGCATTCGCCGAAGATTGCCGCGCCGCGGGAATCGCACTGGCGGCGGTGTAGCAGTTGGCCAAGCCCGCTCCGCCGTTCGTCCTGCCCCAGCTCGCCGATTTCGATGGGAATGGCCTGCCGAGCGGGCAGGACTTCGACGGGATTCTCTTCTCCGACCTGGACCTCTCCGGGCAGGACGGCAGTGATGCCAGGTTCCTCGAATGCCACATCGAAAGGTGTGGCGTCGAGGCGCTGAATCTTCGCCGGGCCCGCTTCATCGACAGTCTCGTGACTGAGATGCACGGCGCCAGCCTGGATCTCGGCGACTCCTCGTGGCGGGACTCGCAGATAGTCGGCGGCCGCCTCGGTGTTATCACACTGACCGGGGCGACGTTGAAGTGCGTCCGGATCAAGGGCATGAAGCTTGGCTTCGTGAACCTGGCCGGTTCGCGGGTGGACGACGTTGTGTTCGAAGGCTGCGAGATCGGCACCTTGGATGTCGGCGCCGCCCGCCTGCACACCGTGTCCTTCCCGGACTGCACCGTTCAAGAGTTGAACGTTGCCGAGGCGACTCTCGCCAAGGTGGATCTGTCCGGCGCGAGGTTGAAGTCGATCATCGGCGTTGAGAACCTGCGCGGTGCCATCATCAGCCACGAACAGCTGGTGGATCTGGCGCCGCTGCTGGCGGCCCAACTCGGGGTGACGGTTCTGCCGGAATTGAAATGAGCGGCCACGCACTCTAACTATTCACA
Organism: Candidatus Limnocylindrales bacterium; assembly: GCA_036386115.1. Lineage (GTDB taxonomy): Bacteria > Chloroflexota > Limnocylindria > Limnocylindrales > CSP1-4 > Fen-1039. The sequence continues at coordinate 3,834 of DASVJA010000236.1, read as the reverse complement.
TACTGGAAGTATTGTGCTAGAGTAGCGCAATGGTCAGCCAGGCAGATACGTCCGCGGAAATCTTGAGACTGCTTCCGGCAGTTGCGGTAGATCTGCGCCTGGCTTCGCTCTTCGACCTGGAAGGTATGGACCTCACCGCCAACCAGGTGCTGACGCTAACTCTCGTGTCTTCGGCCGAGGGCGGGCGGTTGAAGGCCGGTGAGATCGCCAGCCGGTTGTACATCTCGTTTCCGGCTGCATCGGCCCTGGTGGATCGGCTCGTGACCGCAGGCGTGTTCGAGCGGTCTCAGGGGGCGGACCGACGCGTCGTCTGGGTATCGTTGACCGAGGCCGGTCAGGGGCTGACATCGCGCCTCCGGACGGGTCTGTCTTCCCGCATCGACATCGCCCTCGGCAATATGGATCCGGGCGAGCAGGCCAAGTTGGTCGAGGCGCTTCGCTCCGTCGCCAGCCTCGCCAAACGAATAGGGGACATCGAGGCGCCCAGGGCGGCCGCCCCAGTCCCGGACGAACTCGGCCCCTGAGTGAGCCGGCGGGCCAGCTCCGCCCGGCGCTCCTCAGCACCACCTAGCCCGGACTCGCGCGACGCCGATCGGTAGTCGCGGGGACGGTTGTGCCACGCGCGGCCTCGCAGGTCGCCACTCCTTTGAAATCGAAAGGATCAGCATGCGCGCGCTCTTCATACGGATCGGGCGTTTCGTGGAGGCCCGGCCCGGAGCAATTCTCCTGGCCACCATCGTCCTGGTCGTCCTGGCCGCCGCGGGCGCCAGCCAGACCCACATCATCACTACCCAGGACGTCTTCGTAAACAGCGACAGCAGCACTGCCCTGGACAACAAGGCCTATCAGAAGGCCTTCGGCGGCGAATCAATGGTCATCATGATCCAGGGCACGCCGGCCGACCTGACGAGTCCCAAGACGCTTGGAGCAATCTCCGCCCTCTCGGAGAAGCTGTCCAAGGATCCTGCCGTCAAGTCGGTCATCAGCCCGATGACCCTCCTTGCGACAGGAAAGCTCCCGGCCGGGGTCACACTGGATCAACCCGGCGTGGCGACGAGTGTCATCTTTGCCGCCGACGGCAATCCAAACGCGACGTTCGCGCAGTTCTTTCCCAGCGGTCATGAACTGGTTCAGATCACGCTAGTTGCCGGCCTCAGTGTTGACGATCAGGGCTCATTCGTGACGCGCGCCCAGGACGAGGTGAAGGCCGTCGGCCTGCCGTCCGACACGATCGTTGCCGGCTACCCGCGTCTGGCCAGCGAGATGACTTCCAGCATCGAGCACGACATGGCCGTTACGGGTCTCGTCGCCTTGGCTTTGATGGTCCTCGTGCTCTATGTCGTCTTCCCTGTTCGGCGTCGGCTCATGGCGCTGCCCGTTGTGCTCATCGGCGTCCTGGTCACGTTCGGCATCACCGGTGCCGCAGGCATATCACTGACGCTCGTGACCATGGCCGGCCTGCCAGTCCTGATGGGCCTGGGCATGGACTTTGCCATCCAGTTCCACAATCGATACGAGGAAGAACTTGCCCGCGGTGATACGCCCGCGGCCGGCTTGATCGACTCACTGACGCACATCGGTCCCGCCGTGGGCACGGCAGTTTTGGCCACGATCCTCGGCTTCGTGACTCTCTCCCTGTCCCCAGTGCCGGCGGTGCGCGACTTCGGCTTCTTGCTGGCTCTGGGCGTCGCGGTTCTGTTCGGTGTCGCGCTCATCGCGCTCAACGCGATGCTCTATCGCTTCGACAAGCCAAAGGCGGCCGATACGGCGCCGCTGGTTGACTCTGTGGCGGCCTCGAAGCCCGAGCGCAAGCCGCGCCTCGACATCGGTCGCTACCTGGTGGCCATCTCCAGCCGCTCGGTCCGCTTCGGGGCCGTCGTGGTTGGCGTTGCGGTAGTGCTTGCGATGGGCGGCTTTGCCGTCGACCACCTCGTGCCCGTCCAGACCGACATCGAGAAACTGGTTCCGGCGGACGCCCCCGGCCTCGTAGCCATGAACCAGGTGCGAGACGCCACAGGCAGCAGCACCACTATCCAATTTATGGTCACGGCGCCGGATGTCACGTCCCCGTCAGTCCTAGCCTGGATGGCGGACTACGAAACTCGCGAGGCGAAGGCCCACAGTGAGATCGTTCGGGTGACGAGCCTGGCGACCGTAATGAACCTCGAGGCCGGCAAGGCGGCACCGTCGTCGGCAGTTGTTGCCGGTACGCTGGCGCAGCTGCCGGCGCAGATTCGCTCCGGCTTCGTCTCGGACGATCACCGTTCGGCCGCGGTCACATTCAACGTCACCAAGATGTCCATCTCTCAGGTCGCGGACCTGATCAAGTCGCTGCGCGACGATGCCCAGGCACCCGCCGGGGTAGCCGTCGTGGCCGCCGGAACCACAAATCTGGCCGCATCCGTTGTCGGCGCCATGACCGAGAAACGCGTCGAGATCGCCATTGTCGGCTTCCTTGCCGTATTCGTCGGCCTGCTCATCGTGTACCGCAGCTGGCGCCGGGCCATCACTCCCGTCCTGCCGATCATCCTCGTGACCGGCTGGTCGTCCGGGGTCATGTACCTCCTGGGCATGGAACTCAATCCGCTCACGGCGGTGATGAGCGCTCTCATCATTGGTGTCGGAACTGAGTTTGCCGTGCTCCTCCTCGAGCGGTTCTGGGAGGAACTCGGCCGTGGCGTGGAGCCCGGCGAGGCAATGAAGCAGGCTGTGTCGCGGATCGGGCGGGCGATTGCCGCCTCCGGTCTCACGGTCGTGGCCGGCTTCGGGGCATTGATGGCCTCTTCCTTCCCGTCAATCCGTGAGTTCGGCGTAGTGACGGTCATCGACGTCCTGCTGGCTCTTGTCGCCACCATCGTCGTCGTCCCGCCGCTTGCGCTGTGGCTCGTGCGTCGTCGCCAGACGCCGGCGCCGGTCCAGACTCCGGTCGCTGTGTCCTAGCACACTCCCAGCGGGCCGGTCTTCCCTCCATCGGGCCGGCCCGCAACAAGTCCGACAGGTTGGACGCGGCTCGACTACAAATACGAAACTTTCCGCATTGAGCTCGAAACGTAGAAAGCCTACATTCCCGCCCGCCGGGGTCCAACCCTGGTTGTGCTTGGTCACTGCTCGGCTACGAAGGTCCGGCCGGCCGAGGGCAGGGCTCGTGACGCACAGAATCGCCAGCGTGTTCCAGGAGGAGGATTACGCATGTCCGTGACCGGTACTGGGTTCCCGCGCATGGGAGCCAGGAGTCGGATCGGCAGCTTTCTGGCGGTCGGCTCCGCCGGCGTTCTCATAGCTGCCGTCGCGGTCTCAACAGTCAGCGCCGCCACCACTCTGGGTGCGGCCGCCGCTCAGTCCGGGCGGTACTTCGGCACCGCCATCGCGTCCGGCAAACTCGGCGACTCGACGTATACGACCATCGCCGCTCGGGAGTTCAACATGGTGACACCCGAGAACGAGATGAAGATCGATGCGACTGAGCCCAACCAGAACCAGTTCAATTTCACCGCGGGCGATCAGGTCTACAACTGGGCCGTCGGCAAGGGCATGAAGGTTCGCGGCCACACGCTGGCCTGGCACTCCCAGCAGCCGACCTGGATGCAGAACATGAGCGGCACGACCCTGCGCAACGCCATGATCAACCACATCAACGGAGTCATGGCTCACTACAAGGGCAAGCTTGCCTACTGGGACGTGGTCAACGAGGCCTTCGCCGACGGCAGCAGCAACCGGCGCGACTCGAACCTCCAGCGGACCGGTAACGACTGGATCGAGGTCGCGTTCAACACGGCGCGGGCTGCCGATCCCAGCGCCAAGCTCTGCTACAACGACTACAACATCGAGAACTGG
>DASVJA010000235.1:0-9483 GCA_036386115.1 Candidatus Limnocylindrales bacterium | reverse complement strand
TTCGTTGCTGTCCCGGTGAAGGTTTTCCGCCGAAGCGGATCGACTTCTGCCACGCTACAAAGGCATCTATCACGTCGGCTGCACCGACTACCCTAACCCGACCTACCCATGACCTTGTAACTGGGGCAGCAGGCTGACTGGCAGCTTCGAAAGTATACGGCCCCTTTTGCCTTCATTCCAAGGGTTTTGGCGGACTTTTGGGTTAAAATCCCGCAACTTAGTAAGGCTTAGGTTACGGCTTTGTGTCGCCTGGTGAAACGGCCCGGGAAAAGCGTCACAAAGCCTCTGCCGGTTGGCCCGCCAGGCCCGACCGAATGGCCCTGTTCCGCCGGTTTGGCTCGGCCGGGATCTGGTCCGCTCGAGACAGCGAAGGCCGCTTACTCGGTGACGGTGACTTTTCGCATGGCCGTGGGCTCGTTCGGCTGGTCGCGGCCGTCGCGCTTGGCCGCCGCGATAGCATCCACGGCATCCATGCCCGAAGTGACGTGGCCGAAGAGGGTGTACTTCTTGGGCAGCTTGCCGCCGGAGAGATCTTCCAGGCAGATGAAGAACTGGCTGCCGTTGGTGTTCGGGCCGGCGTTGGCCATCGCGACGGCGCCGCGGACGTAGTCGCCCTCGAAAGGTTCGTCGGCGAACTTGTAGCCGGGGCCGCCGGTGCCGAGGCTGCCGCGGTTCAACTTGTCGATATGGCCGTGCTCGCCGTCGCCGCCCTGAATGACGAAACCCGGAACCAGGCGATGGAAAACGACGCCGTCGTAGTAGCCCTTCGTGGCCAACTCGATGAAGTTGGCCGTCGCCTTAGGCGCAGTCGCGTCCGCAAGCTCGATCTCGATGACGCCCTTGTCCGTGTCGATCGTTGCCTTGGTCATCTTCTCTCCTCAGTGGTTGTCGTCCGTAAGGGTGCCACGGATAGGCCTCGGCGGCGCGCGGAAACCGGCTGGCGCAAGAAAGAACCGGCGGGAGGACCCGCCGGTTCTTGGAGTGGCGATTGGAAAGGCCCCAGGCCTTGCGAGAAGAACGCCTAGGAAACGATCGTGCTGGTGATGACGATCGGCTCGAGCGGAATCGATGCTTCCGAGGTCGAGCCGTTGCAGGGATCGCCGCCAGTCGGAACCGCGGCGATTGCGTCCACGACATCCATGCCCTTGGTCACGTCGCCAAAGATGGCGTAATTGTTGGCGGTGCTGGCACCGAGTACGGAGGAGGCCGAGTCGGTCAGAACGATGAAGAACTGCGAACTCCCCGAGTTGGCCGCGCTCGTGCGGGCCATGGAGATCGTGCCGCGCTTGTAAGTGGAGGTGACCTTGTCGTCCTGGATCGTCCAGCTCGGGCCACCGCTGCCCATGTCGCAGTTGAGCTTCGCCTCGGGCAGGCGCGCGTTCGTGCCGTCGCCGGCCTGGACCACGAAGCCCGGGATCACGCGATGGAATATGACGTTGTTGTAGTAGCCGCAGCGCGTCAGGGCCATGAACGCGCCGGCCGCGTTGGCGCCGAGGCTGCCGTCCACCGCGATCACGATGTCGCCGAAGTTGGTGGTCATCGTGACGGTGGCCTTGCCGCTGAAGGCGGGCGGTGTTGAGGTGGGGCAGGCATCCGCTGCGCCGGAGGGAGACATCGTGGGCCCAAGCGTGTAGGCCGGCGCCGTCGGCGGGACCGTCGGCAGAGCTGAAGGCGACGGACTCGCGGTAACGGCCGGCGTGGAGCACCCGGCAAACATGACCGCGACGAGGCCGACGGTCGCGAGACGGCGTGCGGGTGATTTGGTGAACGCGAGGATCATGCAGCGGCCTCCAGGGCTTTGGCGAAGTCAACGGCTCCGGACAGGAGCGGCTCTCCAAGGATGATGCCTGCGACTGAAATGTCCCTCAGGCGTTTGATCATTTCTATATCGACGGACCCTCCCGCCACGAACACCTCGGCGCTGGTGGTTCGCGCCAGTTCGGCCAGGAACCTCAGGTCCGGAACCGCGCCGCCGTGTGAAAGAACGAGTCGGTGGACGCCATGGTCCACCAGCTCCACGACCAGGTCAACCAGACTCGGAGGCGCGCTTCTGCGCCAAGGATACGCGGCAATGCGGTCGGGGCGTGGGTCCAACCCGACAGCCAGCCAGTCGCCGGCTACTGCGAGGCACTCCAGGAGCAACTCCGGGCGATCCGCGAGGGCCATAGAGACGACCACGCGGGTGGCTCCGGCGGCAAACGCGAGGCGGATTCCGTCGGCGCTCTCCATGCCGCCGGCCACCTGTATCGGCACCGCCGTCCGCATGGCCACGCGCCCCAGAGCCTCCAGAATCATGGGATGGCCGGCGCGAGCGCCGTCCATGTCCACGAGGTGGATCGCCGGGGCGCCGGCCGCAACGAATTGCTCCGAGATCCGCTCAGGGCGGTCTGTTGGAGCGCCGACGCCGGCTGACGCGCCGGGCCAGTAGACGAGGCGCGAGCGGCCGTTGATGACGTCGATGGAGGGGACGACTTGCACGGTTCGGGCCTCTACCTGCCGGCAGCGGCTTCGGCCGCGAAAAGCCGGCGATGGAAGCTGATGGGCAATGATCCATTCCGCATCAGGAGGTCGTGGAAGCTCTTGAGGCTGAACTTGTCGCCCAGGCGCTTCTGCTCGTCGGCGCGGAGCTGTAGGAGCAGAACCTTCCCGAGCAGGTAGCTCAGCTGGTACGTGGGCGTATAGGTGTAGCGGAAGACTTCGGCCTGGGCGTTGGCGTGCTCGAAGGCGGTGTGCTCGATGAGGAAGGCGGTCGCTTCGTCCACGGTCATTTCGCCGCGGTGCATTCGCACGTCCAGGATGATGCGGCAGGCTCGCCAGATCGCATCCGTCCGCATGGCCACGATGAATTCTGGCCCGGCATCGAAGCCTTGCTCGCGCATCATCTGCTCGCTGTACATGCCCCAGCCCTCGACGAACTCGGGGGCGTCGGTGAGCAGGCGCACGAGCGACGGGTGGCGGGTCGCGGCCGACAGCTGGAGGTGGTGGCCCGGGTACGCCTCGTGGACGCTGGTGTTGCTGATCGAGGCGAAATTGTGCTCGCGCATGGCATTCGGGTCGTCACCGACGGACGGAGTGACGATGTAGATGCCGGCCGGGTGCTTGTCGAACTTGGGCGGCTCGAAGTAGGCGGCGAAGGGAATGACCTGGCGCAGGTACTCCGGCGTCGGGATGACGGAGATCTGCTCGCCCGCGGGCATCGTGGCGATGCCGTGCTCGATGATGTGGGCGCGGGCGCGGAGCATCGCATCTTTGTACGAAGCCAGGGCTTCGTCGAAGGTGGCCGGGTGGTTTGACTTGATGCGATCCACTACGACCGACTCGGGGACCGAGGCATCTATCTTGCGGGCGGCCTCCACTCGCGCTTCCTTGTTGAGCGCCAGCTGCTCGTAGCCGATCTCCAGGATCTGCGACGCGTTCAGGCCGTCGAAGGCCCGCAGGCTCACCAGCTCGTCGTAGTCGCTCGATCCGAGCGCCCACTCTTCAACCGCCGAGCCCATCTTGGTCTTGATCGTCTCGATATAGGCGGCCGTAGCCGCCGAGGCGGTCTGGACGGCTTTGTCGAGCCGAAGCTGGGCCTTCTCGTCGAGTACGCCGTGGCCCGCGACTTTGATCTCATCGAAGAGGAACGGCATCTGCTCGCCGGAGTCGATCTCCAGCTCCTGCCAGAGCCGGACCTGCGGTGCCGTGGCGCGGGTCTTGTGCTGCTCCAGGTACGCCGGAACGGCTTCCAGGCGCGATGTGATCGATGCCAGGCGCTCGCCCAGAGGCGCGAAGTCGCGGGCGAAGATGCTGAAGAGCCCGTCGCCGACGCCGTCCATGGCGCCGGATCGGCGTTCCCAGACTCGGTGGACGGTGGCGTTGAATAGCTCGCGTTTGACGTTGTGGATGGCCAGCTCGCGCTCGAACTTGACGCTCTCCGAGAGCCCGGCCGGATCGATGGCCTCCAGGGCCACCTGCATTCGGCGGGAGTCCTCTATGTCCTGCTCGACGCCGTCGCGAGAGGCATCGTCGAGGAGGTGGTCGTGGCTGTGTATGCCGATGAATGTGGCCAGCATCGGATGGCGGACCAGGGTTCCTCGGAAGTCAGCTTCAACGAGGTCCCAGAACCCGGCGTCGAGTGGCCCTTCTGCGGGCTGCGAAACCGGGCGGGGCAGTGTGAGTTCGGCCATTTATGTCTCCAGTGGCGTGGTTTCGCGAAGGGCGGCGGCTACTGCCGCAAGCACCCGCTCGATGTCGGTGGCGGTTACGCCGTAGTGGGTCACGGCGCGGACGGTGCCGTGGTTGTACTCGACCATGAGAATGCCGCGGGACTTCAGCGCGGCCAGGAAAGCGGCGCGGTTACGGCGGACGCGGAAGACGACGAAGTTGGTGGCGACCCTCTCGGGGTTCAGCGGACCGGGCTCGGGCTGGGCAATGCCGCCGGCGGATTCGATGCTGTCCATCGCCGCAAGGCCGGTCGCCAGTTGCCGGGCGGTCGCGTGATCCTCGGTTAATCGGGCAATCATTCCGTCCGGACCGTCGCTCAGGGCAACCATGCCGGCGGCCGCCAGGACGCCGACCTGTCGCATTCCGCCGCCGACGAGCTTGCGCCCACGCCAGGCCTTGTGGATGAACTCGCGCGAGCCGACCACCATCGAACCGACGGGGCAGGCGAGCCCTTTCGAGAGGCAGAAGGCGATCGAGTCGGCCGGCTCGGCCAGCTCGGCAGGTGTGAGTCCCAGCGCGACCGAAGCGTTGAAGAAGCGGGCGCCGTCTATGTGGAGCGGGACGCCGTGGGAGTGGGCGATTTCGGCAACCCGGCGCGTGTATTCGAGGCTCAGCGGTTGACCCATGGAGTGGGCGTGCGTGTTCTCCAGCGTCACGAGGCCGGTGATCGGCTCGTGCGGATCCGAAGGGTCGCGGAATGCTTCGCCGAGCCCGTCCGGCCGGTCGAGGTCGAACTGCCCGTCCGGGCGCTCGCGCATCTGGCGGATCGAGGTGCCCACGACCACCGCATGCCCGGCCTGCTCGTCGTCGACGATGTGAGTGCTTGCACCGGCGATTGTCTCCTGGCCGCGCCCCAGGTGAGCCAACTGCGACACGAGATTGGCCATTGATCCGCTGGCCACGAAGAGGGCTGCCTCCTTGCCCAGCAGATGCGCTGCCCGATTCTGGAGGGCGTTGACCGTGGGGTCGTCCCCGAAGACGTCGTCTCCCAGTTCCGCCTCGTACATGGCCTTGCGCATGGCTGGCGAGGGGTGGGTGACGGTGTCACTTCGGAGATCGATTAGCCCGGTGGCGCGATCGTCTGGCATGGTGCGCCGAGTATAGGACCGGTGGGTAGAGGGGCCCGGCCCCGTCTACGGAGTGCGCGCACGCGAGTACATATCCGACCGATCCGGCGCGCGCGAGACCATCCGGCGTCGGAAGTGCATCTGCCCTTGCGCAACTCCGACGGGTCGAGCCGTCAGACGATCGATTATGTGCTCACGGACGCGCAGAATCGACTCGCACCTCTGGTCTGGGCCGGCGGTCCGTCTGATGTGCATCCGCAAACGCGCACGCGCCTGGCGTTGCCCCGGCGAGCACTGGTGCCCCGGTGCACCAACTCGGCCGGGACAGCCACGCCACCACCTGCTATCCTTCGCCGTCGGCGCGGGCTCGTGGTGTAGCGGCCTAACATGCCAGCCTGTCACGCTGGAGATCGCCGGTTCGAATCCGGTCGAGCCCGCCACTCGCGCACTTCCCCGCCCCGTCCCCGCCCGGACGGGGCTTTTCTTTTTTGGGCCGTGATTCAGTTGCCACGTGCCAAGTGGCGGTAAGTGACGCACAATCACCGGGGAAGGCGCCACGAGTCCGGGGCCGCCTTACCAGCCAAAGATTCGAGGAGGCACGAGCATGAGCGGCCGCGTCATCGTGGTCGGCTCGGTCAACATAGACCTGGTCGCGCGCGTGTCCCATCTGCCCCACCCGGGCGAGACCGTCACGGGCGGAACATACGAACGCCATCACGGCGGCAAGGGCGGAAATCAGGCCGTGGCGGCTGCCCGGCTGCGCCGTCCGACTCTCTTCATCGGCGCGGTCGGCGATGACACCTTCGAGAAGGAAGTCCGTCGCGCCCTGACCATGGAACGCGTCGACGTCTCAATGGTTGCCGTACTTCCCGGTCAGCCGACTGGGATGGCGCTGATCCTGGTAGACGCGACCGGCGAAAACGAGATTGCGGTCGTGCCGGGGGCGAACGGAGCAATCGAGACCGGCTACGTCCGCGACTGCCTGGCCCGCCTCGGTCCTCTGAACGGCGACGTGATGCTGGTCTGCAATGAGGTTTCGCTACACGTGGTCCGCGAGGCTCTGATGTGTGGACACGCCGCCGGCGCCATAACGGTCTTGAACCCGGCACCGGCGACCGGCATCGATCGTTCCATCTTTGGCCTGGCGGACATCGTCACGCCAAACCGAACGGAGCTGGCGACGCTCCTCCAGGCTGAAGCTATGCGAACCGGACGGCGCCTCGACTCGACCGCCACCGATGCTGCAGTCAGGGCACGGTCACTGCTTGAGCTCGGTCCTGAAGGGCCCGGAGTTCGCAAGGCGGTCATCGTCACCCTCGGCGCTGCCGGAGTGGTGGTTCTGGAGCGAGTCGGGTCCGGGCTGGACGGAACAGTCGCCGGCCGCTTGCTAGGGCCGGATCCGAATGCCGGTTGCGGCGACGGCGAGGCGGCGGCCGATGCGCAGGCTGCCGGGCCTAGAGAGCCTGTGGTGGATGTCTTCCCCGCGCCTGCGTTTTCCGATGTGCCCATGCCGGAGCCCGTGGCCGCACATGTGGCGGCGCCCGCTCGCGTCTCCGCGCCCGAGCCGGCCGCCGGTTCAATCAAGACCTGGGAGGTGCCGGCCGATCAGGTCGCGACGGTGGACAGCACCGGGGCCGGCGACGCGTTTTGCGGCGCCCTGGCGGCGGCCCTGGCCGAAGGACGGCCCCTCGCCGAAGCGGTCAGGCGGGCCGTGGCCGGCAGCGCACTCGCGACCACGCACTCGGGCGCCCGCGAGGGAATGCCTACGGCCGCGGAACTTGAGGAGTTCCTGGCCGCGCGCACGGGGGAGTAGCGCGGTCGCGATCCGCTCAACTCGCGTTCCGGCCGGCGCACTAGTGAGACTCAGTCTCGACACGCCTGAGGACCGCCGATATACTCGCCGGACGCACCCACGATAGCCCCGCGTTCCACGAGGTAAGCACGAATGCTGAGAGCCGATCCATCCCGGTCGGGAGTAGGCCAATCGAGACTCAGTCGCGTTGTGGCTGCCGTGGTCATGACCGGTCTGGTCCTGGTCGGGGGCGCGTGCTCATCGGGGACGAGTCCCAATTCGGGCAAGAAGAGTGTGGTCGTGACCTACACGGTCCTGGGTTCCGTTGTGAGTGATCTCGTTGGTGACTATGCGGACGTGACCGTCCTCATGCCCAACGGTGCAGATCCCCACGACTGGGCACCTTCTGCGAAGGGGATCGAGAAGCTGACCAAGGCGGATCTGCTCGTTGAGAACGGCCTGAATCTCGAGGGCGGCATGGGCAATGCGTTCAATCAGGCTCAGAAGGCCGGGGTCAGACGATTCATCGCGTCGGATCACATCACCGTCAGGCACGTGGGCCAGGGCGAAGGGGTCAATGCCACGGACCCGGATCAATCCCAGGGCGCCGCAGACCCGCACCTCTGGATGGACCCACTCACCATGAAGGACGTGGTCGCGGCGCTGGCGATTGAACTGAAGGACGGTCTTGGGATCGACGTCTCCGCGCGCGCAACCGATCTGGAAGGTCGCCTCAGCAAGCTGAACGATCAACTGACGACGACGCTGTCCGTAATACCGCAGGCCCAGCGCCAGCTCGTCACCGGTCACGAGTCACTCGGCTACTTCGCCGATCGCTACAGCTTCAAGCTGATCGGGGCCATCATCCCGAGCCTCACATCTCAGTCGGAGGCATCGTCCGCGGACCTGGCGGCCCTCGAATCGAAGATCCGGGCGGCCGGGGTCAAGGCTATCTTCACCGAGCTTGGCACGTCCTCTGCCGTGGCCGATGCGGTCGGCAAGGACACCGGCGCCAAGGTCGTCGAGTTGGCCACTCACGCGCTGCCGTCGGACGGTTCCTACTTCACGTATCTGACCGATATCGGCAACCTGGTAGCGTCCAACCTGAAGTAGGCTTCTGAGCCATGAACCGCTGACAAGGAGCTATCGCTGGGCCCTCTCGTCGATCCCTTCATCCAGAATGAGTTCATGCTGCGCGCCCTTGCGGCAGGGATCCTTGTCTCGGCCGGGTGCGCGATCGTCGGCACGTTCGTCGTCCTGCGCGGGCTTGCATTCATTGGGGATGCCCTTGCCCACGGAGTTCTCCCCGGCGTGGCCGCGGCGTTGCTCCTCGGGCTGCCCGGAATCGCCGGAGCGGCTGTTGGGGCCGCCGTCATGATCGCCGGAGTCAGCCTGGTGACGCAGCGCTCCAAGCTTTCGTCGGACAGCGCGATCGGCTTGCTCTTCGTCGGCATGCTGGCCCTGGGCGTGGTCATGGTGTCGCAGTCGAATAGCTTTGCCGGCGATCTCATCGCCATCTTGTTCGGCCAGATATTGGGCGTCTCGCAGGAGGATCTGGCGGTTCAGGCCATCGCAACGCTCGCCGTGGCCGCCCTTACTTTCGTCTGCGCCAGGCCGTTCTTGCTTCTCTGCTTCGACCCCGAGCAGGCTCAGGTCTCCGGCTTCTCGGCCCGCAAGTACCACGCCCTGATGCTGTTTCTGGTGGCGCTCACCGTGGTCGTCTCGTTCCAGAGCGTCGGTACGCTGCTCGTCTTTGGGATGCTGCTGGCGCCGGCGGCCAGCGGTGCTCTCATCGCCAGCCGCCTGCCCACGATGATGGCCAGCGGTGTTGTGATTGGCTCTCTGTCGACCTACCTCGGTCTCTTGATGAGCTACAACTTCGACACTGCGGCCGGTGCAACCATCGTTCTTGTGGCCACAGCGATCTTCTTCCTGATCCTCACGATGGTGAACGTTCGCGGAGCGATACGGCTTAGGGCCGACGCAACGGCGGAGGTTCAGGCGTGACGCCCGCGATGGCCGCCACGGCCGATCCACCGATCCTGGCCGTCGACCTGACCGTCGGCTACGGCCATCGCCCGGTTGTTGCCGGCATCAATCTGGTGGTGAGGGCCCAAACCTCCGTGGCGTTGGTCGGTACCAACGGCTCGGGCAAATCGACTTTTCTCAAGTCGATCGTTGGTTTGCTCGCGCCGGTCTCCGGCGTTCTCGAGACTTTCGGCCGGCCGCCGGGCTCCAGCGGCAGGCGTATGGCCTATCTCAGCCAGGCTCACGCTGCCGGCTTCATCCTGCCTCTCCGCGCCATCGACGTCGTTCGGATGGCTCGCTTTCCCGTGCGCGGGCTGGTTGGCCGGTTCACCGGCGAGGACCACGATCTGGTCGAGTCCGGGATGAGGACGATGGGCGTCTGGAACCTGG
>DASVJA010000234.1:0-7671 GCA_036386115.1 Candidatus Limnocylindrales bacterium | reverse complement strand
TCGGGCTCGTCCCCTTCGGTCGGTTGCAGTCAGGTCAGGTAAGCAGGCCTGTCCGATCCGGAGCAGCGGTCGATGGCTCGCCGAAGCCGGACCTCGTCCTGGGCGCCCGTCTGTCTGAGGGCCCAAAGCGCCGGAAGAAGTCGCGGATCGGCAGCGGCGGCAGCGGCGTCAACTTCGAGGCCCCCCGCCAGCGGAGATTGCAGCGCCCGAATGAGATGAGGTACCGCGCGCGGATCGTGCCGGACGGCGAGCCCGAAGAGGGCTTCGGCTCGCGCTTCGTGACTGGCGTCGTCGGCGCGTGCCAGGAGTGCCGCCACGACATCCGGTCCGTCGTCGGTGGAGAGGGTACCGAGACCGAATGTGGCCCAGTCGCGGACCTCCGGGTCGTCGTCACGCGAGAGGACGATCAGAGCCGATCGCGCTTCCCCGTCAAGTGGTTGAGGGCTGATTGTGGCAATCGCGAAGGCAACAGCCAGCCTCACTTCCGGGCTGGAGCTGTCCGCCTGGCGAACGATCTGCCCGAGGGTCTCCGGGTCGCCCAGGTGCCCAAGAGCCGCAACGATGGAAGCCAGCGCCGGGCCGTCATGTTTCCGCGCCAGCGCGGCAAGGAGAGACTCCCGGATCACGGGTCTGGCTCCCGGATCCAGCGTCGCCAGCCGGCCGAGAATGTCGGCTCCCAGCGTTCTCTCGCGGTCGTTCTCTCGCTTGATCAGGCTGGTTCCGGCGATCAGGACATCGTCAGGGCATTCGGAGAGAATGCCGTCGATCAGGTCCCAGCGGCAGTCCTCGTTGTAAGTTCCCAGTGCAGCCTCGATGCGCACGTCGAGTTGCGGCAAGTAGCACCTCACAGGTGTCCGGCGGCCCCGCGGGACCGAGCGTGTTTCGTAGACGGGATCCGGACCGGCCAATGCCCCGTCGGCCGGACTCATTCGGCAAACCTACGCTCTCTCGGCGAAGCCTTGCCTTGTGGTCCCGCGTGAGGGAACGGCGGGACCGCACAGCGGTCCGCAGGAGGGGCGCTGGTCCGAAACGCCGGCCCGCGCCCATACGTCAACGTTCGTCATCTCACCACTGCAGAACTGGGGGCGAACGTGAGCAAGATTCGAAGCGGTCTTCTTCTGACCGTGAGCGCGTCGGTCTTGTTGGCCGTCGGAGCGGGTTGCGTGCAATCCGGAGCGGAGACTGTAGCCGGCCAGAGTCCCGCCGCAGGCGCTTCGCCAACCGCGGTGACGTCGACATCTTCGCCTCTATCCAGCGCTTCGGCCGGGGCCAGCCTTTCAGCAGCGGACGCCGCCGCCGTCGATCGCGCCGCCACGCTGGTCAAAGGGCTTGGTGGCCCGGTCCCGCCGGAAGCATCCGTATCTGTCACGCACCAGGGTCACGACGGCGGGCCCGGCACCACCGTCATGCTCGGCCAATGGCTGCTGGAGTGGGACGAGTCCGGCCGCCTCACGAACGTTGTTGTGGCCCTCTCCGCATACGCTCCGTCGACAACCGAGCCAATCTCCGAAGCGGCGGCCCGCACGCGGGTCGGGGATGTTCTCAACAGGCTCGGGGTCAATCTTGGAGCGCCCACGGAAATCTCTTATGTAGGTGCTGGTTCAGTCGATTGGCGCGCCCACTGGAGCCGGATGCTGGACGGTTTCCCGGTGCCGAGCGATGGGACCATCGTAATCATCATGCAGGACGGCGCGTTCCAGTCCTACTCCTACACGGAAGCCCCAAGCGCTCCCGCGCCGACGACCAGAATCACTCAGGCGCAGGCCGTCGCCAAGACAGGGCGTTGTCGAAATATCACCAACGGTCCGAATGGGCTGATCGAAAGCTGCACCGTCAACCTCGAATGGCACGCGTCTCAGGCCGAGCAATCGTCCCTTCTGCAGCTGTGTTGGCGGATCACGACGGCCTGGAACGACAACGACCAGAATCAGGGCGGTGCAGCGCTTTGGCTCGACGCCGGCACCGGCGAGGTCGTCGACTCTGCGTCGATTTCGTAGTTTCCTGGTCTAGGCGGGCTTTGCGCTCGGACGAACCGTTGCCAGCAGCAGAACCACTGCCGCTGCGGCGCAGGCCGAACCGAACCAGAACGGGGCCGGCGGCGCAATCAGGCTCCAGAGGAGCCCGGCGATCAACGAGGCGGGCAGGATCATCAGGCCCTGAGTTGCATTGAGGATGCCGAACGCGGTGGCGCGCAGGTCCTTGGGCGCAAGGTCCGCGACAAAGGCTTTGCCCACTCCTTCGCTGAGCGCGTAGTAGGTGCCGTAGGCGATCCAGAGTGGCACGACCCAGACGGCCGAAGTCACCACGGCAAAACCGAGGTAGCAGACGGCGTAGATGCTCCAGGCGCCGGCGATCAGCCCGCGCCGCCCGATCCGATCCGAGAGCGCGCCGGCCGGCCAGGCCACGATCGCGTTGGTGGCATTGAACGCAACTATGGTTAGTAGCAGAGCCAGGAGTGACAGGCCCAGGCCCTGCGAACGCAAGGCTAGAAATGCGTCGCTCGAGTTGCCGAGCGTGAACAGAGCGTTGGCGAGCATAAAGAGCCAGAACTGGCGCGGGAAGCTGCGCCACGCGGCCCTGTCGCCCACGATCTTGCGGTGGACCCTGGTAAGTGGGATGGGCGTTGCAACCGGCGCCGTCTCCGGCCTTTTGACGTCGCGGACACCGACGACGATCGTGACGATGGCCAGCACGCCCGGTATCAATGCCAGGAGCACGAGGATCCGGAACGCGTCGGCGGTCAGGTTGGCGGCCGAGCCTTCGGTGATCCAGATCACGGCCGCGGCCACCAGGACGCCGGCGAAGGCGCCGGTCGTGTCCATGGCTCTGTGCAGGCCGTAGGCAACGCCGCGGTTCTCCGGGGCCGTGGAATCAGCGATCAGAGCATCCCGCGGCGAGGTCCGGATGCCCTTGCCGAACCGGTCGCCGACGCGCCCGATAAGAACGACCGGCCAGGCCGTGGCCACGAGGTAGAACGCCTTAGCTACCACGGAAGTCCCGTAGCCGATGCCGACCAGGAGACGCCGGCGGGACAATCGGTCCGAGAGGGCGCCGCTGATTAGCTTGAGAATCGAGGCGGTGCTTTCCGCCACGCCCTCAATAAGGCCGATGACCGCGGCGGGCGCAAACAGGACGTTGGCGAGATAGAGCGGAATGACGTACACGAGCATCTCGCTGGAGATGTCCGTGAAGAGGCTTACGAATCCGAGCGCCACCACATTGCGAGTGATGCCGCGCGTCAGGGCGCGCCGCCAGCGCGGGCCGGTTTCGGGCGGCGTGGGAGCGGCTGGCTGGCTGGTCATGTTGCCATCGATTCTAGCGGCTCGGCTCGAGGGCGCCTCGCCCGGCCTCACCCCGGCACCATTTGCCCCCGGCGAGACTCCCCGCCCTTGCCGTACAGTTGGTCGGCCATGACGAAGCTCGAAATCGTGGACGTCGCGGATGAGGCCCGCTTTGGACTGATCCCGCCGTGCGCGGACCCGTCGTTTGACCATCGAACCTGCGACTACTGGGAGGACGCCGATCGCGGCTCCAAAGGGAGTCGGCCGGGTTGGCTGCGCGCCAACGCCGTCCACTTGGCCGGCGAGACTCCGGTTGCCTCGTCCAATCCGTTTGCGCCGGCGCCCAAGACGGACGCCAACCCGTTCATGCCCGCCCGCAGGACCGAACCGGCCCGAAACCCATTCCTGGAAGACCTGGACGGCGGCGCGGACGACAATCCCTTTGCGCCCAAGCGCCCCGCCCGCCCGGTTATCGCCTCTGAGTCGCCTCGCAAGCTCCAACTCCTAGGCCGTGGGCTGGGCGTCTTCGGTACCTACGCCAAGCTGCTGCTCGCCGACGGCGAGGCTGTCTGCTACTGCCAGTTCGGGCCGCTATCGGCGTATCCGCGGGCTCTACGACTCCGGCAGCTCTACCCGAAATTGCCCGACGCGCCACTACCTGCCGTCATCACCTGCATCGCCGTCACGCAAGAGGCTCGGCGCCACGGTTTCGCCCTCAACCTCGTTGCGGCG
Source organism: Candidatus Limnocylindrales bacterium (assembly GCA_036386115.1). Classification (GTDB taxonomy): domain Bacteria; phylum Chloroflexota; class Limnocylindria; order Limnocylindrales; family CSP1-4; genus Fen-1039. Next base: position 3,658 of record DASVJA010000234.1, on the reverse strand, counting down.
GTTTGCGAGGATCTGGCCGGCCGGGGATTTGCGGCCGCAGAAGCCTATCCGGAGGCCCATGCCGCCGAGGACGTTACGCCGGCAGCCGGAGTAGAGTTTTGGCTTCGGGCAGGCTTCCAACTCGCCGTCGACGACGAGCGCTATCCGGTGGTGCGACGTGAATTCTGAGAAGCGACGCGGGGCGGCGGTCTTTCTCGCCCTCTGCCTGGTCGCTGCTGGGGCCGCCGTTGCCTGTAGCCCGACCGACACCCCCGAGCCCACCTACACTGCGGTTCCGATCGCCCCTACGGCATGGCCGAGTGGCACCACGGGCCAATACGGCCTCCATATCGACCCGAGTCTCCTCGGCAAGCTGCCACGCAGTGTCGCGGCCCAGACGCTTGTCGAGGACGCGGACATCGAAGCGGCGGCGATGGATAACGCGGACCTGGCCAAGACCTTCGACAACTACGCGGCGGCTTCAGTCGGTCAGATCACGGACACGGATTGGTTCTCGCTGGTGATCGGGCATGCGAGGGATCAGTCGCAGGCGTCGGACATCTACCAGGCTTGGGCCGGCCAGTACGCCACGGGCTCATGCTCACAGGCGAACGGCGTCGCTTCCAGCGGCCAGGAGCAGATCGGCGACTGGCTTGTCGACAAGTCCATTTGCGGCGGAGGGCCGATCGTCTACACCCTATCTCTGGGCAACGGCCTCATCCTCTCGGTCCTGGACAACGGCCCGGACCAATGGGGCCGCAAGTTGATCGAGGCCATCTACTTCTAGCAGGCTGAGGCCGACCGGCGCAAACTGGCCGGAGTCGACGGGCAGGTTCGGTCCGTTCATTCGGAGGCCTTAGGGTTGGCAATCGAAACCGGTTCACCAGCAGGCACGAATTCGCACCCTGCCAGCGGTCCGCGCCCCGTCCGAGCGCCGCGCGGCTCGCAGCTCAGCTGTAAGGGCTGGGCCCAGGAAGCCGCGCTCCGCATGCTCATGAACAACCTGGATCCCGAGGTTGCCGAGCGCCCCAACGATCTGGTCGTCTACGGCGGCACCGGCCGGGCGGCCCGCAGCTGGGACGCCTTCGACGCCATCGTTCGCGAGCTGCGACGTTTGGAGAACGACGAGACCCTGCTGGTTCAGTCCGGCAAGCCTGTCGGTGTCTTCCGCACCCATGAGTGGGCGCCCCGAGTCTTGATAGCCAATTCGAATCTGGTCGGCAAGTGGGCCAACTGGGACACGTTCCGGGAACTGGAACGGGCCGGGCTCACGATGTACGGCCAGATGACGGCCGGCTCGTGGATTTACATCGGCACGCAGGGGATTCTTCAGGGCACGTACGAGACGTTCGCCGAGCTCGCCCGCCAGCATTTCGGCGGCACCATGCGCGGCCGTGTGACTCTCACCGCCGGTTTGGGCGGGATGGGCGGCGCTCAGCCCCTGGCCGTCACGATGAACGACGGCGTGGCCCTTGTCATCGAGGTGGACGAGGCACGGGCGGTGCGGCGCCGTGACATCGGCTACGTGGACCGCCTGACTCGCTCGCTCGACGAAGCTTTGACGTGGGCTCGCGAGGCCGCGGCCGCCGGTCGAGGGGAGAGCATCGCCCTGGTCGGCAACGCCGCGGAGCTCGAGCCGGAGTTGGTTCGACGCGGCGAGCGCTTCGACGTGGTCACGGATCAGACGAGTGCCCACGACGCGTTGAGTGGCTACGTTCCGGCCGGACTCGCCATGGCGGCCGCCGCCGAGCTGCGCGCCGCCGATCCCGCCGAGTACGTCCGCCGCTCTATGGCCTCCATGGCGGACCACGTTCGCGCCATGCTGGCCCTTCAGCGGGCCGGTGCCATCACCTTCGACTACGGCAACAACATACGGGCCCAGGCCCAGTCCGCCGGCGTGGCGGACGCCTTCGACTTCCCGGGGTTTGTGCCCGCGTTCATCCGGCCGCTCTTTTGCGAGGGGAAGGGCCCCTTCAGGTGGGCGGCGCTCTCCGGCGACCCGGCCGACATCCTGACTACCGACCGAGCCATCCTGGAGCTCTTCCCGGAGAACGAGTCACTGCGCCGCTGGATCGATATGGCCGAGGCGCGGGTCCCGTTCCAGGGTTTGCCGGCGAGGATCTGCTGGCTCGGCTACGGCGAGCGTGCGAAGGCCGGTCTGGCGTTCAATGAACTGGTCCGCACCGGGGCCGTGTCGGCTCCCATAGTCATCGGGCGGGATCATCTCGACGCCGGGTCCGTTGCGTCCCCGAACCGCGAAACGGAGGCCATGCGCGACGGTTCGGACGCGATCGCCGACTGGCCGCTCCTAAATGCCCTTATCAACACCGCCTCAGGGGCGAGCTGGGTCAGCATTCACCACGGTGGCGGCACCGGAATCGGGTACTCTCAGCACGCTGGGATGGTCATCGTCGCAGACGGCTCCGACCTCGCCGCGCAGAAGTTGGAGCGAGTCTTGACCTCGGATCCCGGCATGGGCGTCATTCGTCACGTAGACGCCGGCTACGATCGCGCGGTTGAGGTTGCTCGAGAGCGAGGGATCCGCATTCCGATGCTCCCGGACGACGACGGCAACTTGTAGATTCCTTGCCCAATACAACGACGGGGTGCCAGGTTGGGTTATCGCATCCAGGGCGTGCTTATCCGGGCTAAACCGGACAGCGCGGGCCTGACTGCACTTGAACGGGCGTACGGCTATCGGCTCTTCGAGCTTGTCGGCCGAGAGCTGTGGCTGCTGGACTTCGCCATCGCCGAGCCCAAGCCCGGAGACCGTGCCCTGATTCGGGCGGCAAGACCGCTCGCGCCGGCATATGTCGACGCCCTCCGAGTACTGGGACAGGACGAGGAGACGTTCGAGCAGATGGCCTGGCTGACCGTCGCTGCGGTCGCAGCCCGCCAGCTTCGCCAGCCTGTGTTCGGCTTCTTGTCGGACGACGAACTGCTGGACTTCGCCACCATAGTCACGCCCGACGGCGTCGGTGTGATAGGCGACAAGTTGGGCAACTACCTGCTGCGATGGGAAGGCGGCACTCTGGCGATCCAGCCGTTCTGCCACGATGGCACGGACGATGAGCCGCCGGTCCCGCCGGAAGAGTTGTCGATGATCCCGGCGGTGCAACTGCTTCCCAATGAGACGCTGGCCAAGGGCGGCTACCCTCTTCACGGCAATGTCCTGGCCGAGGTGAGCGGCTTCGCCGACGGCGCCAGTTCGTTGGGGTTTGGAACCTGGACGTTCGGCCCCACGGGCTCATTGGCCCTGATCGAGGCCAAGGGCCTGGACCACAGTCTCTGGGATCGAGCCGCAGGCGAGGCTCGCGCGCGGAGCCGGTAACGCGGGGTTCGGGCGGCGCCGGGTCAACCTGCGCTCCCTCCGGAGCGTTTACGTGCTGGCGTACGGAGTGGCGGTGGGTTCTGCAGTGGGCGCAGCCGTACCGCTCGCAGTAGGCCATGCGTTGGGTGAGGGTGAGGGCTCTATGGTCGGCGTCGGCAATGCGGTCGCGCACACCAATGGGGTAAGCGTGGCCTGATTGGGGATCGCGCTCAGGGTGATCGCCAACCGCACGAAATTGACGCCATCGTCGGCCCATACCTGGTCGGAGGCGGCGGCCACCGAACCCATGGGGGGCTGGGAAAAGGGCACGATCCAGCCCGGCCCGTAGGTGGCAGCGGTGGTCATGTC
>DASVJA010000233.1:0-9503 GCA_036386115.1 Candidatus Limnocylindrales bacterium | reverse complement strand
GTGCCGCACAAGAAGCTGTGGCCAAGGCGGGCCAACTCCTTGACGCCGTCGAGCAGATGGCGACCGCACTCGACCAGGCCCGCAGTCGGCTGAAGGACGAGTCGGCCGACACAGACGCAGATATGGCCGCGGCCAAGGCTGCAGCGCAGACTGCTCCGGAAGGCCCGGGTCGCACGGGTTGGCTGGCCAGTCTCGCCGACGCCGAAGCGCAACTCAAGGGCGCAGGTACCGCGGCGGACCCGATCGCGGCGCTGAAGGCAGTCCAGGCGGCGCACGCGGTCGCGGACCAGATCCTGAGCGGCATCCGTGATGCGCAGGCCCAGCAGGCGAGAGCCGGATCCGCCTATCAGACCGCTCACCAGTTCGCTGCGGCGAGCATCCAGCAGGCCGCGTCGTACGTGGCGACTCGCTCGGACGGCGTCGGCGCCCAGGCTCGAACCCGCCTCTCCGGGGCGCAGCAGCACCTGACCAAGGCGGAGGGTCTGGCTTCCACCGACCTGGACTCTGCCGCCCGCGAAGCAACGGTGGCGCACCAGATGGCGGACGAGGCTCGCAACCTGGCCCAGGGCGACTTCGCCGGCTTCGACCAGCGAGGCGGCCGGGGCGGCTACCGAACTCCGCCGGCCGGCTACAGCGCCGCGGGCGATTCCGGACTCGGCATCGGTGGCGCAATCCTTGGTGGGATCATTGGTGGAATGATCAGCGGCGCCGGCAACCGACGCGGCGGCGGCTTCGGAGGCAGCCCTTGGGGCTCCGGAGGCGGGTGGACCGGGGGCGGCTCTGGTCGCCCGGGCGGTTCGGGCGGTTCTGGCGGATTCGGCGGCTTCGGCGGAGGACACGGCAGCAGCGGAGGCTTCGGCGGAGGCGGAGGCGGAGGCGGCGGACACGGCAGCAGCGGGGGCTGGTAACCGCCGCGAGATCGGGTGAACCAAGACACGAAAAGGCCAGTCAAACGAACAACGTATACGTAGGAAGGGAGAACAACTTCATGGCTCAGACGACGATCCTCGGGCGTGTCGGGCAGCTGCTTCGCGCCAACATCAACGCCATGCTGGACAGCGCCGAGGACCCGGAGAAGATGCTGGACCAGCTGGTCCGGGACTTCACCAACAACATGAGCGCGGCAGAAGACGCCGTCGCCCAGACCATCGGCAACCTGCGCATGGTTGAGGACGACTCCAAGGAGGCCCACGCGGCCGCCGACGATTGGGGCGGCAAGGCCACCGCCGCTTCCAAGAAGGCAGATGAGCTTCGAGCCTCCGGCGACAGTGCCGGCGCAGACAAGTTCGATGACCTGGCCAAGCTCGCACTCAGCCGCCAGATCAGTTTTGAAAACCAGTGCAAGACGTTCGACACTCAGATCGCCCAGCAGACCGCACTGGTCGATCAGCTCAAGGACGGCCTCAACAAGATGAGGATTCGCCGCGACGAGCTGGTTCAGAAGCGTGACGAGTTGGTCGCCCGGGCCAAGATGGCGCAGGCCCAGACGCAGGTCCAGACCACGCTCAAGAACGCATCCGTCATGGATCCCACCAGCGAACTGAGCCACTACGAGGACAAGGTTCGCCACCAGGAGGCCATGGCCCGCGGTATGGCCGAAGTCAACGCCGACTCGCTGGACGAGAAGTTCGCAGCCCTTCAGGGCGAAGAAGACTCGGCCGAGGTCGAGGCCAGACTGGCCGCTCTAAAGACCAAGTAGCCCGCGGCGCCGGCAGCGGCGCCCTCAGAGCCACTGAAGTACGACGCCGCCGTTCGCCCAACGCGAGGGCGGTGTCGTCCTTTTCGACCCAAGACATCGCCCCACAGAGCGCGACGGATCGACGGCTGATGCGTAGCCATACCCACACCCGCCCAACTAGCCTAGAGTGCGCAGATCGGGCCGCCCGTGGAGCGCGGCTCGCCAGGAGGACCGATGCATACCGAGTACCTGCCCAAGTTGCTGCCGACGATGATCGACGAGGGGCAGGGGCCCGGAGTCCAATTCCGCACGGACGGTGAGCTCGTTCCGGCGCTGACCATGGAGCTTGACGGCTCCATGCCCATCTACTTTGAGCATCACATTCTGTTGTGGAAGACACCGTCGCTGGAAATTGGAATGCACCCGATGAAGGGAGCCTTCAAGCGGATGATGGCCGGCATGCCGATCTTCATGACGGAGGCAAGAGGCGCCGGCCAGATCGCGTTCAGTCGCGACGGCGTCGGGCATGTCTTCCATCTGAATCTCGCCCCAGGCCAGACGATCGAGGTGCGCGAGCACCAGTTTCTCGCGGCCACAACCAGCGTCGACTACAGCTTTCGCCGCTTGCGCGGCGCGGCCAACATGCTCTTCGGCGGGACCGGCTTCTTCATCGATACATTCACCGGCGCCAACGGCGGTGGAGTTGTGTGGCTCCACGGCTACGGCAACGTCTTCGAGAAGGTGCTGGGCCCCGGTGAAGTCTTCGACGTAGAGCCGGGCGGCTGGGTCTACAAGGATCCTCAGGTCGGCATGGAGATCAAGATGGTCGGCCTGAAGATGGGCATCCTCGGCGGCTCGGGTAACCTCATCTTCAACCGCTTCACCGGCCCCGGCCGGATCGGCATCCAGAGCATGTACCTGCACATGCCCACGGCCGAGTAGCAGGATCGGGCTCGCACGGAGCCATACGCAAGCAGAACGGCCGCCGGAAAACCGGCGGCCGTTCTGCTTGTCTCTTGAGTTCCGCGCCGGGATCTCAGGCGGCGGTTGAGGCGGCTACTCGACCCGCGCCCTCTGCCTGAAGAACGGCCAGGTCGATCGAGATCTTGATCTCGTCACCGACGAGGAAGCCGCCACTTTCCAAGGCGACGTTCCAGGACAGCCCAAAAGCCTTACGGCTGATCTTGGTCGTCGCGTTGAAAGCCGCCCGACGGCCGCCCTGCATGTTCGGCACGACCCCGCCGATCTCTGCCTCAAGCTTGACCGGGTGGGTCTGGCCATGGATCGTCAGATCGCCATCGATCTTGTAGCCATCGCCGTCCGCGGCGATGCCGGTGCTGCGGAATGTCAGTTCGGGATACTGGTCCGCCGCGAGGAAATCCGCGCCCTTTAGGTGCACATCGCGAGCCTCCATGCCCGTTTCGATGCTCGATGCGTCAACATGCGCAACGACAGACGAGGCTTCCGGATGTTCCTCATCGAAGTCCACATCGACGGTGAACTGGCGGAACTGACCTCTGACGGTCGTGATCATCATGTGCTTGACGGAGAACTCAATCTGCGAGTGGGCGGCATCCAGGGTCCAAGTACTCATTTCATTTCCTTTGTGCGGTGCTTGCGCGGACCCATCTGGATCGTTCACTAAGCAACTAGCTTCTATATTAGTTGCATCATCAAGGATGTGCAAGTGATCGATTCGGAAGTTGTCCCTGTAGCGATGAAGCCGGCGCCCGCCATCGAACCCGGGCCGGAGTTGGACGAACTGGAGCACCGAGCCTGGCGCGCGTTTCTACACAAGCACGCCCAGTTGGCGAGGCTCCTGGAGACCGACCTGCTCGCCCGCAACCATCTTCCTTTGGCCGAGTTTGACGTCCTGTTTCAGCTGGCCCTGGCCGATAGCCAGCGGTTGCGCATGAACGAACTGGCGGATCGAGTCCTCCTGAGCCGCGCCGGTATAACGAGGCTCGTGGACCGGCTCGTGGCGGATGGGCTCGTCGGCAGGGTCAAGTGCGCGTCCGACGGCCGCGGCGCCTACGCGGTTCTGACGGACGTCGGCCGGATGCGTCTCCAGGAAGCCCGGCCCGAACATCTCCGGGCGGTCAAGCGCAACTTCCTCGAGGCCATGACCCGGCCCGAGCTTGAGATGCTGGCAAACCTGATGGAGCGCGGCCTACCGCCGACCTGAGCCGACTTTCACCAGCGCCTGGGCGCGCGGTAGCCGGATGGAACCCGAAAGATGTTCGTCTCCCTCATAGGGCTCGAGGGTACGGGCGTGGTCGGCGACGGCGCCTCTGCATGAGGGTCGGCGTCGGCCTGTGACGCAGGCTCGGGCGCGATCGGCTGCGCCGGCGCTCCGGTCCAGCGCTCCTCCGCAGCCACGAGGTCGTCGGGCGTATCGATGTCGACCCAGCCGCCGTGTATTGGGATGGCCTTGATCGGCACGTCGCCTGTTGCCAGCTCGTCGAGAAGGTCCATCATCGTCAGCTGATCCAGGGCGTTGCGGTGGCCCAGGATGGGGCGGCGATACGTGGCATCTGTTTTTGCCCGGATCCAGGCCCGTCGTAGAGCCTTCACTCCGCGGCCGCGGAAGACGACCATCCCGATGTACTGGGCTTGCACATCCTCGAGCCGCTCGACTGCCCGGCCGATGGATCTGATCGTCCCGTCCGGAGTCATGCGCAGGCTCAGGGCGTCACTCAAGGGATCTCGGAAGCGGCGCTCCCAGTAAGGCTGCCAATCCAGATCCACAACCACGCCGATCTCTGCCGTCGAGGCTAGGACGGCGCGCAGCACCTCCGGCCGCCAAACGATATCGCAGTAGGTCATCACGAACTCTTCTGAGAACCACGTGTCGGCGTGCATAAGGGAGCCGACCATGCTCGTGACTGAGTAGTCCGGGTTGTTGATCAACTGGACATCGGGTCGGGCCAGCCGATCGCCCTGCCAGCCACCAATGACGATTATGTCCGTGACGCCGTTCTCTTTGGCGCCGCTGACGGTCCAGTCCAGCAGGGGTCGGCCGAGGAAGGGCACGAGCGCCTTGGGCTGGTTCTCGGTCAAGGGGCGGAGCCGTCTTCCGGCACCGGCTGCCAGCACGATCAGTCTCATATCGGCACTACCCCCAGGCTCTCGGCACGTCGTGGGCCAGGGCGTCCCTCTTTGGAGATCGAGTGGCGCTGGTACGTCTCGAGCGAACGGTCATCGTTGTTGCAACCTTGCGTCGGGCAGGTGCCACCGGGCACGGGCAGGTACTTGCGAGGCGGTTCTGTACCCGCTTTGCGGATGATGGCTGGCATTCTACGTCGCGCCAAGGAGACACAAGGGTGCCCGAAAAGGGGTAGCACGTAAGTCCTATAGAGAGTCTGTGCGCCGGGATAGGGGCGTCCCGACGGGCGAGCCGTCTGCATCGGGAAGCTGACAAACCGGTTGCGGACCGGTCCAAGCGCTATCGTTCGCCCATGCCAACCCAGAGCGAAATCGTCGAGGTCGCCGGAAAGAAAGTTGCCATCAGCAACCCCGACAAGGTCTTCTTTGCGGGTCCGGGCTACACCAAGCGCGACCTGGTCGCGTACTACATGGCTGTGGCAGACGGTGCACTGCGCGGGGCGGGCGGGCGACCGATGGCCCTCAAGCGCTACGTCAACGGCGCCGAGGGCGAGTTCTTCTTCCAGAAGCGCGCTCCCGACTCGCGTCCTGATTGGGTCCGCACCGTGGAGCTGGCATTTCCGTCCGGCAGAACCGCCGACGAGATCGTCCTCGACGACGCCGCCGGGCTGGCCTGGATCGCGAACCTCGGCTGCATAGACCTGAACCCGCACGCCATTCGCGCCGACAATCTAGACCATCCCGACGAGCTTCGCGTGGATCTGGATCCCACACCAGGCATTCCCTGGGAGGACATGCGGCAGGTCGCGCTCGTATGCCGCGAAGTGCTGGTCGACCACGGCCTGGTCGGCTGGCCCAAAACATCCGGCTCGCGCGGGATTCACATCAACGTCCGGATCGAGCAGCGCTGGACCTTCGATGAGGTCCGACGCGCCGCGGTGACATTCGCTCGCGAGGTTGAGCGGTGCGTTCCCACACTCGCCACAAGCAAGTGGTGGAAGGAAGAGCGCCACGGCGTCTTCATCGACTACAACCAGAACGCCAAAGACAAGACCGTGGCCTCCGCCTACTCGGTCCGACCCGTTCCGGGCGCCTGGGTTTCGGCGCCGATGACGTGGGACGAACTGCCCCAGTGCGAGCTGGCCGACTTCACGCTGGCTACGGTTCCGCCGCGCTTTGCCCTACTGGGCGACCCTGGGGCCGGGATAGACGACGCCGTCGGATCGCTGGACTCGCTGCTCGAATTGGCCGCGCGGAACGAAAAGGCGGGCCTCGGCGACGCACCCTGGCCGCCCCACTACGCCAAAGGTGCCGGCGAGCCGCCGCGGGTGTCACCGTCGCGGGCCCGCAAATCGGCCGGCGGCGGGGCAGCCGACGACGTGGCGGTGCCATCGCCCACGGGCCGCCGCGTCTCGACCAAGCCGCTCCTCGAGATTGCCCGAGCCGCCACCAAAGACGAAGCGCTGGCCGGCTTCGAGCGCTGGCGCGATCGCCACTCGGCCATCGTCGGCTACTTGGAACCGGCGGACATCCTCGTCGATGGAATGCGCGGTCGCTTCACGATCTGGTACCGAATTCGGGTAAACCTGGAGCACGTGCCTCTCCCGGAGCGGCCGGCACAGGAACCGCTTGAAATCGACTACGACCCGTGGACGGGGATGCGCTGACGCGCCGCATGCGCCCCGGCCGCGCTTACCGTCCGAAGATCGCCCCAAGCTCGAACGGCGCGGTGACTTCCAGTTGATCGTAGCGGCAGTCGGCCGGGCCCTTGTCCGGGCGCCAGCGCCGGAAGGTCGTGGCATGGCGGAAGCGGTCGCCCTGGAGGTGGTCATATGCCACCTCGCAAACCAGTTCGGGGCGCAGCGGCTCCCACGTCAGGTCGCGGTCTCGATTCCAGCGACTGGTGACGCCGGGCATGCGCTGGCCGTCGGCACGCGCCTGAGCCTCAGATTCGGCCCACTCCGCCCAGGGGTGGCCCTCCAGGGCATTCACGCGCAGCGGGGCCAGTTCCTCGACCAGTTGAGCCCGCCGCTCGTTGATGAAACTGGCCGTGATCCCAACACTGTTCAGCCGGCCGGTATCGTCGAAGAGCCCCAGCATCAGCGATCCAACCATCGTTCCGGGGCCGTTCTTGTGCCACCGAAAGCCGGCGACGACGCAGTCGGCCGTGCGGGCATGCTTGATCTTGGCCCAGCCACGCTTGCCTGGCATGTACGGGTCCTTCAGCCGTTTGGCGACGACGCCGTCGAGCCCTGCCCCTTCAAAGCGGTTGAACCAGTCAGTCGCGACCGACGGGTCGAATGTCGCGGGGCTGAGGTGAACCGGCGGTTGAGCGCCGGCCAGGACGGTCTCGAGAAGTGCGCGCCGCTCGCCGAGTGGTGTCGGTCGGAGATCCCGGTTACCCAGCGCCAGGATGTCCCAGGCCACGAAGCTGGCAGGCGTCTGGGATGCCAGCAACTTGACCCGTGAGGCGGCCGGATGGATCCGCAGCAGCAACGAGTCGAAGTCCAGCCCATGCGGCCCGGCGATGACCACCTCGCCGTCCAGGACGCAACGCTCCGGCAGCGACGCCGCGAGGGCGGGCGCCAGCTCCGGGAAGTAGCGATCCAGCGGCTTGAGGTCGCGGCTCTGGATGAAGAACGAGTCGCCGTCTCGGAACACAAGCGCCCGAAATCCATCCCACTTCGGCTCGTATTGCCAGCCATCTCCAACCGGTATCGCTTCGGTCAGCCTGGCCAACATGGGCTCTAGCGGCGGCTGAAATGGGAGGTCCACGCCGCGACTATAGCGGGCTAATGACGGCCGCAGGGGAGACAGTCGACTTTTGCCATTATTGTTGCAAGAGCGTCGCTCGATGCGGTCTCGCGAGCGATAGGATGAGACGTCTTGGGACAGACCGGCCGGCGGCCGGGACCTCAAGCACCGGCGCTCCACGACTTCGGGGCACCTATCAAGCAGAGGGACGCGTCAGATGACGACCGGGTTTGGACCTTGCGCCAACTGCGGGACGCCGCGGATAAGCGCCGCGCAGACATCCTGTTCTATGTGCGGCGCCGCGTTCAGCGGCCCGCCGGCATGGGCGGCTCCGCAGCAGCCGGTTCAGCCGCAGGGTTGGCAGCAGCCGGTTCAGCCGTTCAGTGCTCCTCCGGCCGGATACCAGACGCCCACCGGGCAGCAGCCGGGGTTCGGGCAGCAGCCGGGGTTTGGGCAGCCGCCGGGGTTCGGGCAGCAGCCGGGTTATGCGCCGGGTTATGCGCCGGGTTATGCGCCCGCCAACAAGCCGCCGATCGCGCTTATCCTCGGGATCATCGGCGGAGTCGGAGCTCTCTTCATCGTCGTCGTCCTCGCCGTCGTCCTGCTCGCCGGGCACTCCAGCAGCGGCGGCATTACCTTCTCGCCCACGAGTATCACCTGCGGCCAGACGGTGGACTTCTCGGAGACGATCAGGCTGCCTGCGTCCGTTCACTCCGGGGACAGCGTCATGGTCTACGGAGACGGCGTGTTCGAAAACAGCATCACCGTCGAAGCAGGTACTTGGGTCAAGCAGAATGACGGCTCGTGGTCCCTGACGGCAGGGGCACCAATGGACGCGACCTGCACTTCCAGCGGCTGGATGTCTGCGGGCCAGCACACCCTCACCATCAAAGACTCGAACGGCAATACCCTCGCGGAAGGCTCTTTCACGATCAATCCCTGATCGTCATGCAGGCACCTCAACAGAAGCTCGCCTCTGGCTATGGGCGAGCTTCTCTGTTCAGTATTCGGGCAGGCTGATTCATTGCCGGCTTTCAGCATTTCCGGGTGGTAAAAGTCCCATGCTCCACGAGATTGACCACGCGCTAGGATGGGTGCGCTTGGGATGGACAGCGGAAGGGAAGTCGACTCGGTCGCCAACCGCTTCGTAGAACTGGCCCTCCGCCTCGCTCAACGGATTGTGGGACTGCTCACCTAAGAGAGGAATAGCTGGATGGCAACTGAGTTCGAGTCCTGCGCCAACTGTGGGACACCTCGTGTGTCTCCCCAGCAGGTGGCCTGCGACGTTTGCGGCGCCGCATTCGCCGCTGCCCCAACGTGGTCCGAGCCGGTACCTCCGGCGCAGCCTGCCTGGCAACCCCCACAGCCCCCACGGCCACCCGATCAATCTGCCTGGCAACCTCCGCAGCCCCCACAGCCACCCGATCAGTCTGCCTGGCAACCTCCGGCGCAACCCGCCTGGCAGCAACAACCGGCACCAAGCTGGCAGCCTCCGTCCCCGCAGGAGACTCCGGCCTGGCAGCAGCAGGCACCCCAGCCGCAAGCCTGGCAGCAACCTCAACAGGGTTGGCAGGGGCAGCCGGCCCAGCAGGATTGGTCGGCCGGATACCAGCAGGGTTACGCCGGTTACGCTCCGAACAAGTCGTCCAACACGGGCATGATCGCCGCAATCCTGGGCGTCGTTGGCGTGATTCTTGTGATTGGCATCATTGTCGCCGGGGTACTCATCTCCGGCGGCGGCAAGAGCAATACCGTCGGAGGCACGCCGTCACCAAGTTATCAGACCGGCGGAATCGTATTCTCGCCGCAGACCTTCGCCTGCGATGCGAACGTGACTATCACGGCGACCATCCGCCTGCCTGCGTCGGTGGACGGGACCACCACAGTCACCTTCTACAACGACGGCGTCTCCGAGACCACGTTACAAGTGAGCGACCGGTTCACCAAGAACAGCGATAACTCCTGG
>DASVJA010000232.1:0-14117 GCA_036386115.1 Candidatus Limnocylindrales bacterium | reverse complement strand
TTGGTTCCTGCCGCCAACCGGGGCCGGATCCCACGAGGCCCGCAAAACGGTCGCTCCCAAAGCGATCGCTCGTGAGCGCCTCGCGCGGTGACGGCTTAGGCCGGGACTGCGAGCGGTGCACGCCGCCTTCATCGCGCCAGCGCAACTCCGCCGCGACCGGATCGCCGCGCAGCATCGCATCCACGGTCTCGGCCACGTCGGCGTGGACGGTGACCTTCTCGCGATCGAGGATCTCCACGATGACATCGAACGTGGGCGGCGCCTTGCGTTCCAGGACACTCTTTTGCGAGCGGCGGCGGCGTGCCTCTTCGTCGCCCAGAGTCACGGTCTGAATTCCACCGATCAGGTCCGTGAGCGTGGGGTTGAGCATGAGGTTGTCCAAGTTGTTGCCGTGAGCCGTGCCGATGAGTTGGACACCGCGCTCTGCGATTGTCCTGGCGGCCTGAGCCTCCAACTCCGTCCCGATCTCGTCGATGACGATGACCTCGGGCATGTGGTTTTCCACAGCCTCGATCATGACTTCGTGCTGAACGGACGGCGTCTTGACCTGCATCCGCCGGGCCCGGCCGATCGCCGGATGCGGAATATCGCCGTCGCCGGCGATCTCGTTGCTGGTGTCGACGACGACAACGCGCTTGCCGTGCTCCTCAGCCAGTACGCGCGCCGCCTCGCGCAGCATCGTGGTCTTGCCGATGCCCGGCCGGCCCATGATCAGGATGGACTTACCCGACTCAACGAAGTCGTTGATGATCTCGATGGTGCCGTAGACGGAGCGCCCGATTCGACAGGTCAGCCCGACGATCTTGCCGGTCCGGTTCCGAATGGCGCTGATGCGGTGGAGCGTTCGCTCGATGCCGGCGCGGTTGTCGTCGCCGAAGACGCCGATGTGGTCTACGACGTACTCGATGTCCGAGTCGGTTATCTCGCGGTCGACAAGCACGACTTCGCCGTCGGTCGAACGAGCCTCGGGCTTGCGCCCAAGGTCCATGATCACTTCGATCAGTTTCGCCGGGTCCGTTTGCTGGTGGACTGCCTGGAGGATGTCCGGCGGCAGAGCGCTGAGCAGCAAGCCAAGGTCGTCGACCGACTCGCGCCGGCCTTGCGTCGCGCCCTGATCAGTCACGTCTCCTCCTGCCATATGGGACTAGCGTACCGCCGGAACGAGAGCGGGTTCTGCGACGCGGACCACGGCCTCCTTCATCAGGATGGTGACCGTATCCAAAATGCCGAATCCGGCCTCTTCCAGCCGGTGATCGATCGGAGATTCATATGTTCTGACCGGCGCCAGGACGCCGTTGTCCGGGCAACCGCCGCCGCGGCCGACTCGAGCGGCCAGGAGCCCCAGGCCGTAGCGAATGATTTGGGTCACGTCCGTCTCCGGCCGGGCCAGGATCTTGAGGTAGTGGGGCTGTTCCTCGCGGGCGACGCCCAGCTGCAGAAGAGCGGACAACTCGCCCGGGCGATCGTCCGGGGTGACCTGCACGTACGACTCCATCTCCGCGAAACGAAGGATTGGTGCGAGGCTGGAGCGCGGCACTCGGGAACTGGAGCCCTGGCGTTCCCAATCGCTGAGCCGGTACGACTCGAGGCGAAGGACGGGCTGCGGCGTGACGGCGGCATACAGACGCGCCAGCGGCAATGCGTCGAGCGGCTGGCAGGGGCGGATGCCGGCCGCCCGAGTCTGATCGTCGGACAAAGGCGGAGGCAGTTTCGTCTCCGTGCCGCGGAAGAGAAGGCGCTCCTGGCCGTAGCGGGCAAAACCGGCCTGCATGAACAACTCGGGGTTGCCCTGCTTGTCAGAGCAGGCGACGTGGAACCGAATTGCGCCGCGCTTCGCGCCGTCCCTGAGCAAGTGCTGGACCAGGCGGAAGCGCGTATCGCCGGAGTCGCCGGAACCGATCGCATCCAGCTCGACGATCGTCCACTCGTCGCGCGATGCGTCTCGCTCAACGCGGACCAGGCCGGAGATGCGGTGCTCGTCCTCATAGATGAAGAGCAGGTCGTTGGGGCGGAACGCACCGACCTGGAGCCGGAATAGGCTGAAGACGCCGATCCGCGGCCCGCTGACCGGCAGGCCCAGTGACCGCGCATCGACATTGTCCTGCTGTGAGAGCCTGGACAATTCGCCAAGTGCAGCCAGATCTGTCAGTCGGGCAAGGCGGACTCGGCCGCTCACCTGGCTCCCTCTAGCGACCATGGCTCGGCGCCGCCCTTGGCGGAGCCTTCGCCCGGTTCGGCGTATTCGGCGGCCATGGTGGCAATCAGGCGGTGGATTCGGGTTTCGCCGGCAAGCTCGGGGTGGAACGAGATGGCGATGACATTACGCTGCCTCACCGCGACGACTCGGTCGTCCGGAAGCCTTGCCAGAACCTCAACTCCTGGTCCCACGCGCTCGATTATGGGCGCTCTGATGAAGATCGCGCGGACCGGCCTGTCGCCCAGGACAGGCATCGGCAGATCCGTTTCGAATGAGTCCAGCTGGCGCCCGAAGGCATTCCTGGCCACGGTCACGTCCAGGAGCGGGAAGACGGGCTCCTCGCCGCCGGAGATCTCCTTGGCGACCACGATCATGCCGGCGCATGTCCCGAGAATGGGGGCTCCGGAGTTCGCGAATGCCACGATCGGCTCGCGCAGACTCCATCGAGCGACGAGCTTGCGCATCGTGGTGCTCTCGCCGCCCGGAAGGATCAGGCCGGAAAGGCCTTCGAGATCCTCGGGCAACCGAACCGTGACCGGCTCGACCCCGATAGCCGCAAGGGTCCTGATGTGCTCGATTACGGCGCCGTGCAGCGCCAATACGCCGATCTTCACTACGTGCTCCGGGTTCGCGACTGGACCACTCGCCAACGCGTCCCGCTACGCCAACTTACGTCAACTGCGTTGGTCGTCATAGCCGCCACCACGATGCGAAGCATCGTTAAGCCGACGCGAAGCGTCGGTCACCAACCCCTGACGGCCAGCCGCTCGGCATCCGGAACCGAGGCCGCCGCAATGCCGCGCATCGGAGTGCCCAGGCCCTTGGATACCTCAGCGATGATCTTGGGGTTGTCGAAGTGGAGGGTGGCCTGGACGATGGCCTCTGCGGTCTTGGCCGGGTTCTCGCTCTTGAAGATGCCGGATCCCACGAAAACGCCTTCGGCGCCGAGCTGCATTGCCAGCGCCGCATCCGCCGGAATGGCGATCCCGCCGGCCACGAAGTTGACGACGGGCAGCTTGCCCTCGGCCGCAACCAGCTTGACCAGTTCATACGGTGCGTCCATCTCCTTGGCGGCGACGAACAGCTCGTCCTCACGCATGGACTGGAGACGACGTATATCCGACATCAGCGTCCGAATGTGCCGGACGGCCTCGACGATGTCGCCGGTGCCGGCCTCGCCCTTGGTCCGGATCATTGCCGCGCCTTCGTTGATGCGGCGCAGCGCCTCGCCGAGGTTCCGGCAGCCGCAAACGAACGGCACCTTGAACTGGTGCTTGTCGATATGGTTGACCTCGTCCGCCGGCGTCAGCACTTCGGACTCATCGATGTAGTCCACACCGAGAGCCTCGAGGACCTGGGCCTCCACAAAGTGCCCGATCCGGGCCTTGGCCATGACCGGGATACTCACCGCGGCCATGATCCCCTCGATCATGACCGGATCGCTCATGCGAGCCACGCCGCCTGCTGCGCGGATATCGGACGGGACGCGCTCGAGTGCCATCACCGCACAGGCGCCCGCGTCTTCGGCAATTCGGGCGTGCTCTGGGGTAACGACGTCCATGATGACGCCGCCTTTGAGCATCTGGGCGAGGCCTTTCTTAGTGGCCCAGGTGGAGGTCTCGGCGGTCATTTGTGGTATCCAATCCTTGGCTGCGGCGGGGGGTGCGGGCCGTCCTATTGTTTGGCGGCGGCCCGCGCCACGCCCCGGAATTATAGCCGGGCGACCGGTCCGCCCCCGGTTGGGCGCTGGATTGGGCACCGCGACGCGCGACCGGGCGGTCCGAGGCCGAATTGGCGCCGGGTGTCTGAAGCTCCACCGGACGATTACCTCTCCGCAATCGGATAGCAGGTTTCGAGTCGATTCGGGCCGCCTCGAGCCCACGAACCCATGCCATCCTGAGGCGTCGCAACCACAGAGGGACCTACCAGATGGCGTTCCACGATGGCCAGCTAACGCTGATACCCGGCTTCTTCGCACTCTTCCCGGCAATCCCGATCGGCATCTGGATCCTCCGGCGCGGCGCCGATCGGCGCTGGACGATCCTGGCCCTCATGGCCCTGATTCACATCGATCTAGTCATCGCCCTGACGATCTTCCCGATCCCAATCGGGGGCCAGGAGTTCTACCGCCTGACCCGGGGCATGAGCGAGGACAACGTGATCCCGTTCGCCACGATCGCTTCGCAGCTGACGCACCCGAGCCTGGGCAACTTCCGCCAGCTCTTCGGCAACGCCGTAGCTCTTGCACCGCTCGGGATCTACGGACCCGGGCTCTGGCAGGTGCTCCGCGACTGGCGCAAGTTTGTGCTTGTGGCTGTGGCCTTTGGCGTCGGCATCGAGCTGACTCAATATGCCGGCTCATTGCTTGAGGGCTTCACCTATCGCGTCACAGACGTCGACGACGCGATGATCAACGCGACTGGCGCGGTGGTCGCGTTCTTCTTGTGGCGCCTGGCCCAAAGAGGAGATTGGCTGGCCCAGTGGACGTGGATCGATGATCTACGCGAGCCCGGACCCGAGCCGATAGCCAGGTAGCCGGCTGCCGTTCGCGCGTCTCGGCGCCGTTTTCTGCAACCCGCGCTAGAGTCCCGGCATGCCAGCAGACCTCGCGACACTGACCGCGGAGATCGTCGCCTGCCGCCGCTGCCCCAGGCTGGTGTCCTGGCGCGAGGAAGCCGCCGAACATCCCCCGGCACG
Source organism: Candidatus Limnocylindrales bacterium (assembly GCA_036386115.1). Classification (GTDB taxonomy): domain Bacteria; phylum Chloroflexota; class Limnocylindria; order Limnocylindrales; family CSP1-4; genus Fen-1039. The sequence continues at coordinate 9,223 of DASVJA010000232.1, read as the reverse complement.
CTTCGCCGGCGAGCGCTATTGGGCTCGTGCCCTGCCAGGGTTCGGTGACCCGGAGGCCCGCGTCCTGGTCGTCGGCCTCGCCCCGGCTGCCAACGGCGGCAACCGCACCGGCCGCCTCTTCACCGGCGACAGATCGGGCGACTTCCTTTTTGAGTCGCTCCACCGGACCGGGTTCGCCAACCAGGCGACATCGAGATCAATAGACGACGGTCTCAGCCTCACGGGCCTCTACCTGGCGGCGGTCGTGCGCTGCGCCCCGCCGGACAACAAGCCACTCCCCGAGGAACGCCAAGCGTGCCTGCCGTTCCTCGTCCGGGAGATTGCGCTCCTGCCGAACACCCAAGTCATGGTGGCCCTGGGGGCCTTCGCCTGGGACGGCATCCTTCGGGCGCTGCGCAACGCGGACGCGCTCGGCCCAGGGTCGCGCCGCCCGAAGTTCGGCCACCTCGCCGAGGCCCAGATCGGCCCATATACGATCCTCGGCTCCTACCACCCGAGCCAGCAGAACACGTTCACGGGTCGCCTCACGCCGCCGATGCTGGATGCGGCGATGGATCGCGCTCGCGAACTTGCCGGCTTGAGCCCATCGCCGAAGCTACCGCCCCAGCTGGGCTAATCTCTCGCCTTGGAGTGAGACCGGACCGGCCACCGATCTGAACGGAGCTACCGACGAGCAGTCTTCGCAAGCTCAACATGGTGCGGGTTATCGTCAGGCGAGGGCGCGCGGACTGGCCCATCCTGTTCGCGGCCTGGCTGTTACTGGCGTGTTCGACGAGCCTGGTCACGGCCGCGGCCACGTACTCCGAGAGCGTTGCCCTGGGCGGATTCCGAAGCATGATCCGAGCCTCGGCCCCGGCCAAGACCGCCATCCGCGTGTATGCCGTGGTCCCCGGCCCCTCCATGGCGGCCGCGGAAAAGGCCGTGGCTCCGCTCCTGGACGACTCGTTTGGACCGGCAGGAACGACGTCGCGCATCGCCACGTCGGACAGCCTCTCTCTGGCGGGGGCAGATGCTTCGGACATAACGCATCAGATCATCGTCGGCAGCTACGACGCGATCGAGGCTCACGCGGGGCTGACCGCGGGTCGGTGGGCAAAGCCGGGGGCCGCGACCACTGAGGCGACGCTATCGACAAGCGCGGCGGCGGCGCTGGGCTTGTCGGTCGGCGATCGGGTCGGTCTTTCAAGCAAGCTTGAGCCCTCGCGACGAATGGAGATCGTGATCGTCGGGCTGTGGGAGCCCAGCCGCGAAGACCGCTACTGGCTCGGCTCCGGGTTGGAGTTGACCGGCGTCGCGTCAGCCGGAACTTCGATCACTCGCGGACCATTCGTAGTGGCGGCCGCGGATCTACCGACCCTGGCCGGAAAAGCAAGCCTGAACGTCGAGTGGCGCTGGTTGCCCGACATCGAATCGATCCAGCCGCGCAAGCCGACGGGCTCCGCGCCGCACTCGCCACGCTGCGCGACAGAGTCGTGGCAGCCTATCCGAACTCATCCGTTTCGTCGGGTCTTTCGGACGTACTGAAATCCGCCTCCACCGCCCTGCTCGTTTCGCGCAGCGGCATTCTGCTTCTGTTTGCGCAGTTCATGGTGCTGGCCGCCTACGCAGTCTCCCTTGTAGCCGGAATGCTCGTTGAGCGGCGCCGGGCCGATTCGGCCTTGCTGCGATCGCGCGGTGCATCTTCGGGTCATCTGGCAGTGCTCGCTCTCGGCGAGGCCCTCCTGTTGGCGGCGCCCGCAGTGGCCGTCGCTCCGTTTGCGGCTCAGGCAGTTGTCGGGTTGGTGGGTGGTCTAGGTCCGCTCGCCGGCGCAGGGGCGGTCGCCGTCGTCGGCATCGACGCGACCGCGTGGCTGGCGGCGCTCGGAGCGGGACTCGCTTGCGTCGCTGTCTTCACCCTGCCCGCCTTGCCCGGAATGACCGCCCTTTCCGGAGTCCGGAGCGCGCTCGGCCGTCAGGTCGGCCGCACGCTCGCGGGACGCCTGGGCCTCGATCTGGTTCTCGTGGTCGTCGCCGCAATTGCCATCTGGCAGCTGCGCCTGTACGGCGCACCGCTGACCAGAAGCGTCCGCGGCGACCTCGGGATCGACCCGCTCCTCGTTGCGGCTCCGGCGATTGGCCTTCTGGCAGGCGCCGTGGCGGCGACGAGAATCGTGCCGCGGTTGGGCGAGATCGCAGAGAAGGCTTTCGGACACAACTCCGGCCTGGCAACCCCGCTGCTGGCTCGGCAGATCGGGCGGCGCCCGCTGCGGTACACCCGCGTCGCCCTGCTCCTGATGCTGGCTGCCTCACTCGGCACGTTTGCCGCGACGTTCGGGGCGACCTGGACTCGGTCCCAATCCGATCAGGCTACCTACAGGGCCGCCGCAGACATGCGTCTGACGATCACCGGCCAGACGACGCAGCCGGCCTGGTCGATAGGACCGGCCTATGCCGCAGTACCGGGCGTCAAAGCGGCAACCGGTGCCCTTCGCCAGGGGCTTGAAGTCGGGCGGGACGTCACCGACGGCGTGCTTCTGGGCGTGGATCCAGGCGCCGTCTCGAAGCTGCCGTCGCTCGGGCTGGCCTCTTTCTCGAGTTCCGAAACCGAGGCGATGGCCGCCATCGGGCAGACCTCCTCCGCACCGCTGCAGCCGATCCCCGGCCGCCCGACTCAACTCGCGATCAATGTGACCACCGCCCTGGTCGACCTGGACGCGGGCGACCCGAACGGCATGACGGCTCAGGAGCCGCCATATGCCTATTGCTCGGTCGTAGTCGCCGATGCCAACGGCTTGCACCGATTTGACAGTTCTCCCATCCCGCTGAGCAGCTCGTCGGCCTGGGCCACGGTGGATCTGACCACGAGCACCGCGGGTTCGGTCTTCCATCCGGCGTATCCTCTCTCCCTCGAGGCGGTCGAGATAGCCGTAGCCGGATCGGGCCCGAGCAGAGTCGGAGGCACCTTCACCCTCAACAGGGTCGAATCGAGCGACCCCGCGGCAGGCCCCGAGCGACAACCGATCGGCCTGACGCTCGGCCGGTCCGGCTGGTCGTGGAGCCGCGTCGAGCGCCAGGCGATCACATCCGTTACGGCGCCGTCGGACAACCCGGGCCTGATTTCCCTCGGTGATTCGGCGGCCACTCCGCCCGTCCCGCTGGACTCGTTCGGCGACTCGGGCGCGATCTTCCGATATTGGGCCGTTCCAGACGGCCCGGCCGCAATCCCGGCTATCGCCGACCAGGCCTTCCTCGACGCCACCGGGGCCCATACCGGAGACACAATCCTGGCTTCGAGATCGGGCTTCAAGTCGCCCGTGAAGATCGTCGCCACGGCGAGCAGCTTCCCAACCCTCGACCCGACGACGCCTTTCCTCGTGGTCGACAGGAGCGCACTGGAACTGGTCGACTACGCCACGTGGGGAATTCTGGATAACCCCGCCGAATGGTGGCTCACGCTCGAGCCAGGGCACGCGGCAGAAGTTGCCTCAGCTCTCGGGGCGGGCCCCTATCCGGCAGCCACGATCGTGAACCGGGAACCTCTGGAGCACGAGCTCCTGGGGGACCCGGTTGCGCTTGGCGTCATCGGCGCCCTCATCCTGGGTTCGCTGGCGGCTCTGGCTCTGGCCGTGATCGGCTTTCTGGCGGCGGTGGCCTTCATGACTCGAGAGCGGCTCGGCGAGCTGGCCCTGCTGCGGGCCCTGGGAGAATCGGAGCGCGGGATTGTCGGCATGCTGGCGCTGGAGGAGGCGTTCCTGCTCGCCTACGGCCTGCTCGCCGGCGCGGCGTTGGGTCTCCTGATCGGCTGGCTGGTGATTCCTTTCAGCACCCTGACTTCGAGCGGCACTCCGGCGCTGCCGCCACCGACGCTTGTGGCTCCCTGGGGCGAGATCCTGCTAATTGCAGTTCCAATCGTCGCGGTGCTCGCTGCGGGCGCCCTTCTCATCATCGCGACCGGTGCCCGAGGCGAGATTCCCCCCGCGATTCGCGGCCGTGAGGTTGGGCAATGAGTTGGCTGGCTGTGCAGCTCCGCCGCCTGGCCGATGCCCGCTCGGCAACCGCCGGCCTCATGTTCCTGGCTCTGGCCACGGCCTTCCTCTTCGCGGCGGCGCCGCGCGTCATCGACGCTCAGGCCGATCACGCCCTGACGACCACGGTCCGGGACGCGACTTCGGACGCTCGCAACATCGCCGTGTCGCAGAACGGCCGCATCGCACCATCGACCCCGGATTTGCAATCGTCGGACCCGCCGGCCGACGTGACCGCCGCCGGAGACCGTCTCTACGAGCAGTTCCCGGCATCGATTGCCGCGCTGGTCAAAGCCCGATACACGATGATCGAGACGCCCCGGTTCCGGCCCGCGGGCATCGAGGCTCATACGATCCGGCTGCGTTATCTGCAGGCCGCCACCGACCACGTCCGTTTCGTGTCCGGTCGCGCCCCGGCCGGTCGGACGACGGCCGCGGACACTTCACCAAACACCGTCGAGATCGCGCTCTCGACGACCTCGGCGGCCGACATGGGCGTCGCCGTCGGCGACACCATCCAGTTGCTCACCGACGAAACAGACAAGCTGGCCGTCGTGTCCGTCGCATCGATTGCCGTGACCGTTGTGGGGTTGTACGACGTCATCGACGGCGAAGACGACTACTGGTTCTCGGACACGACCCTGGAGCGGCCACAAATCCGGTCGATCACGCCCACGAACCAGATCTTCGACGTGACGGCCTTGATGGCGGCGGACGCATACTCGGGCCTGTACTTCGCCACAGCGACGAGCGGGCTGCCGATGCGCTACACGTGGCGATTCCAGGTCGACGCCTCAAGGCTGGCCGCGGGAAGCCCGGATGTCCTGACGGCGGACATGCGCCGGATGGAGAGCGTCTTCATTGCCGGCGACTTCGGCCCTACGAACCAGCAGTCATTCCCGCAACGCCTGAGCGGCCCTGCTCTCCAGTCCGGACTGCGCCTCCTGCTCGAGAGCTATGCGCTCGGCTGGCGGGCGGTCACTCAGATCCTGAGCGTTGCCGAGGTCGGCTGCGGCGCCGTCGCGCTTCTGGCCCTCGCCCTGGTCTGTCTCCTCGCCGGTCGGCGTCGAACGCCGTCTCTGGTCATGTGGCGAAACCGAGGGGCTTCACGATTTCGCTCCGTCGGCGGCACGTTGGTCGACACAGTCCTGGAACTTGGACTGCCGGCCGCCGCGGGCACGCTGCTGGCCGTGGTCCTGATACCCGCCAGATCGGATGCGGCCTCGGTCGAGGCGGCCGGAGCGATCGTCGTCATGGGCGCGACACTGATGACCGCTGCGGCGTTTTCGGGTAGTCGCGACCCCGCGACAAGCTGGAACGGAGGATCCGGTGGCGCCGCCGAGGGTGACCTCGGCGGCGGGGCGCCTCGAGGGTCAGGGCAACGGCGGCTGGTTCTGGAGGGCTTCGTGGTCGCGGGAGCGCTGGCAGGCGTGTTCCTGTTGCGACAGCGCGGCGTCGGGGGCGGGTCCGGACTCACCGGCACCAACGCGGTCTTCGGCGGTCCGGATCCGCTGCTCGCCGCCGTCCCGGCCCTGGTGGGCGCGGCCGCGGCCCTGCTCGTGGCGAGACTGCTGCCGGTGCCGCTCAACTTTCTCACGCGCTTGGTCGGGCGCGGCCGAGGCCTGGTTGCAATGCTCGCCTTGCGACGAGCCGGCCGTCGCTCCGGCAATCGGATGGTCCTTACGGCCCTTCTCGCAATGGCCGGCCTTTGGTCCTATGCCGCCGTGTCGCTGGCATATCTGGATAGGGCCAGCGACACATCCAGCTGGCAATCGGTCGGCGCTTCGTACCGCATCGCACTGAGCCAGTCCAATCTGCCGGCAGACCTGGACCTGACCGCCGTCAAGGGCGTCGACCGCGTTTCAGACGCCACGGCCATGAGTGCGTACTCGCTGACTCTGTCCGCCTCGATACCGATGCTGGCACTGGACCTCGCGTCGTACCACGATGTAATCGCCGACGGTCCGCTGGACGACGTACTTCCGAAACCGATGATCGAAGCCGAGATTCCTGCCCCGGCAACCGCCGGAGTTCCAACGGCCGGCAAGCCCGTCCCCGCAATCGTGTCAACCGTGGCAGCTCAGGAGTTGAAGCTGCACGTGGATGATGCGTTCCAGCTCGGCGTCGGCGACGCCAAGCCCCGGTTCACCGTAGTCGCCATCCGCGACGTCTTCCCCACTCTGGCCGCGGACGCCGCCTGGGTCGTTGTGCCGCGCGGGAATCTGGCCGCGGCCACCGGTTCGGCGATTGCGCCGACTGAGGCGTTTATCAAGGCCAGGCCTGCCGCAGCCGACGGCCTCGCCAAAGAGTTGCACGACCGCCTTCCGGGGCAGGGCAGCTTGACCAGCCGATACGAAGTCATGTCTGAGTTGCGTTCCGCCGTCGAATACGGCGCCGTCGTCTTCGGCCTCACCGCGGTGTCGCTCATTGCCGCCGCTTACGGCACGCTGGCAATCCTGCTCTCCCTCCTCCTCGTCGGCGCCGAGAAGTCGCGCGAGTCGGCCCATCTTCGAATCATGGGGCTCAGTCGCGCCGAAGACCTGGGCCTGAGCGCCCTGGAGCATGGCCCCACGTCGCTCCTCGTCGTCGGGATCGGCATCGCCCTGGGTCTGGGCCTCTTCAGATTCCTGCAGCCGAGTCTTGGCCTGGGCGGGCTCGTCGGCGGCGACATCGACGTCGGCCTGCCGATCGAGCCGGCAAGCGTGGCCGGCATCCTCATCGCGATCGGGGCGATCGTCGCCCTGGCCGTCATCCTCGAAACCATCGCACAGTCGATAATCAAACCTACAGCCGCCTTGCGGAGAGGCCTCGATTGACCGCCCCACTGACCATCAACCAGCCGGTTCGGAACACCTTTGGCGACGGCGCCCAGATCGTCTGCGATGGCCTGGTCCGAATCTTCAAGCTGGCCGATATAGAAGCGGTGGCGCTCCAGGGCCTTGATCTCACCGTGGACTCGGGCGAGATGATCGCGATCGTGGGCGCGTCCGGAAGCGGCAAATCCACGTTGCTCAACATCCTCGGCGGTCTCGATGTGCAGTCGGCCGGTCGGGCGATCGTCGCCGGCCACGACCTCGGCCAGATGAACGGGAGAGAGCGGACCGTCTACCGGCGCCGCGTCGTAGGTTTCGTATGGCAGCAGACGAATCGAAATCTCCTGCCCTATTTGAGCGCGGCGCAGAACGTCGAGCTGCCCATGACCCTCGACGGGCGCGCGGGTCGCGGCAAGAGATCGAGGGATCTGCTCGATCTGGTGGGTCTGGGGCATCGCACCCATGCCAAGCCGGAGCGTCTCAGCGGGGGAGAGCAGCAGCGGGTGGCAATCGCGGTGGCCCTGGCCAATGAACCAGCGGTCTTGCTGGCCGATGAGCCGACTGGAGAACTCGACAGCCTCACCTCGGCGGAGATCTTCGCTCTGCTTCGCCGGGTCAACAAGGAGCTGGGGACGACGATCGTGATCGTCACGCATGATTCATTTGTCGCGGACCAGGTGCGGCGTACGGTTGCCATACGCGACGGCCGGACGAGCATGGAGACGGTCCGCCGGACCCAACTCAACGACGAAGGCCGGCACGAGACGATCTCCGAGGAATTCGTCGTTCTGGATCGGGCGGGCCGGCTGCAGTTGCCCCGGCAGCACATGGACGCGCTGCACCTGGCGAATCGGGTCCGACTGCGGCTCGAGCAGGATCACGTCGGCGTCTGGCCGGATCCGGAGGCGGCGAAGAAGCGCGCCGGCGGCGGCCACGCCAAGCAGCCGGGAAGCGAGGCTAAGTGATGACGTCGCCCGCCGAGTTGCTCCCATCCGATGCCACGGACGCCCCGCCGATCGTCCAGGCGGTCTCGCTACACAGGGACTTCCCGTCCGGCGACGGGGTGGTACATGCATTGCGAGGAGTGGACCTGGCCGTTCGCAGGGGCGAGATTATCGCCGTTCGCGGACGTTCCGGGAGCGGCAAGACAACCTTCTTGAACCTGCTCGGCGGCCTGGATCGTCCCACCTCCGGCCACGTCTCCATAGACGGCCGAGAAATCTCCGGTCTCAGACAATCCGAGCTCGTCCGCTTACGCCGGACGACGGTCTCGTTCGTCTTTCAGACATTCGGGTTGATCCCGATTCTAACCGCGGCTGAGAACGTCGAAGTCCCGCTGCGTCTTTTGCGGACCGAGCCCGGCGAGCGTGACCGCCGAGTCGCCGAACTTCTGGACCTGGTAGGCCTCGCCGGCAGGGCGCGCCATCGACCGGCAGAGCTATCGGGCGGCGAACAGCAACGGGTTGCCGTAGCCCGAGCCCTGGCCGCGCACCCGAAGCTGCTGCTGGCCGACGAGCCGACCGGGCAGCTTGACCTGGAGACCGGCCGAAGCGTAATGATCCTGCTGCGCAACGTCGCACGTGCCGAAGGCGTGACGGCAGTAGTTGCCACGCACGACCCGATGATGCTCGATCTGGCCGATCGCGTCGTGGAGTTACGCGACGGCGCTCTCATCTAGCGAGCGCCTCGTTTCGCCGTCGCGCCGCGTCGGCCGCGCCGTAAGATGGCCGCTATGAGCGAAGGACGACTGCTTCTGGTCGACGACGACAGCGCCCATCTGGATGCCCTCACGGACCGTCTGGCCGGCGATGGTTTCGAAGTCACCCGAGCGAGCAGCGGGGCCGATGCGCTGGCGAAACTCGACTCGGCCTGGCCGGATCTGGTGATCCTGGACCTGATGATGCCCGAGATGGACGGTCAGGCCCTGGCCGCTCGAATCAAGAGCCGGGCGGACATACCGATCCTCGTCCTTTCGGCTGTTGCGGCCGTGGACAGCAAGGCGGACCTCATCGCCCATTTCGCCGAGGACTACGTCACCAAACCCTACGACTACGCCGAACTTGTAGCCCGAATCCGGCGCGTGCTTCGTCGACTCCAGGATCAGTTACCGGTCGAAGAGCTCGCCCTCGGAGACCTCACTCTCGTGCCTCGTGAACGCCTGGCAATCATTCGAGGCCGGCACGTTTCACTTTCCCCCACCGAATCACGATTCCTGGCAACGCTCGCAGCCAACATGCCAAAGCCGGTTTCGACCGAGCAATTGCTTCGCAAGGTATGGGCAGACTCAGATTCGGCCGATCCCGCATATGTGTGGGTGACCGTGAGGCGGCTACGGCGAAAACTGGAGCTCGATGCCGACAACCCCAAACACCTGCTCACCGATGCGGCCGGCGGCTACCGCCTGGC
>DASVJA010000231.1:0-13009 GCA_036386115.1 Candidatus Limnocylindrales bacterium | reverse complement strand
AACCGGTGAAGGCGGCTGGGAGATGCGATGGGACTAGTCGGCCGGCGGCCCTTCGGGACCGGCGCGGCCGGGCGAGTCTATTGGTGCGCTGACCGGCCCGTCCGGGCAGGGCATTCCGCTCTTGGTGATATCGGCCATCAATCGCGCCTTGGCTGCGCCAATGGCTCGCATGCCCACGAGGAGGGCGGTCATCTCCTCATCCTTCAGCTCTGCCAGGACCTTCGTCAAGAGGCTGCGACCGTGTTCCGCCATGTCCCGGAAGACCTGCTCCCCGGCGTCGGTGGGGTGGACCAGAACGGTGCGCCGATCTTCGGTCCCGTGGCGCCGCTCGACCAGGCCACGCTTCTCCATTCGGTCCACGATCCCGGTTGCGCTCGCGTCCGAGACGTCCATGGCCTCCGCGAGGCGGCTCATGGGCATTGGGCCATCCGTCTCGAGCGTGGTCAAGACGTGGAGGTGGACCAGGCTGAGGGAGTGCCGGTGCCACTGCTTGAAGGCGCCACTTCGATCACGTGGCGACCAGGAAGTCATCTCATCGATGACTTCTCGCTCCAGGTCCGCGCGGTCGGTGGGGACGCCGGCCGTCCCGCTCATGACGTCAACGTGTCAGGGATATTACGCATGCCGTTGAGTATACAGGGGATGTGCAATACCCGGGCGGCACCCCATTTGTGACGGGATGCAGCCGCTCAGCTTCGCGAAAGCACGAGCAAGACCGCCAGGATCAGGAAGATCACGACCAGGATGCCGATCTCAAAGGCGATCTTCCCGGCGGTGTTCTTTGGCGCCCAACGGTAGGAGATGTAGTTCCACAGGCCCATCCGGAGGATGTTGCCGCCGGCCGGGATCTGGGCAGGCGTCTGCCGGCCGGCCGGATCGTATCCGGCGGGCGGGTAGGCCGGAACCTGATAGGGCGCCGGGTTCTGAGCCGGCGGGTAGCCCAAGGATGGGTCCGGCTGGCCTGCATACCCCGGAACCTGGTTGCCCTGACCTGGCGCCTGACTCATTGCTCCTCCTCCTGACGACCGTGAGCGTGGACGCAGGCCTAGAGCTTAGCCAACCCGGCGCGACTCGTTCGGTCTGTCTGGCGACATTCCCGGGGACGTCCGCGTAACCCGTTCGAAAGGCAGCCTGTCCCAGAGTTGCAGCCATGACAGCCTTACCGATTCCCTACTCCCTTGCTTCGCACCGAGAGACCGTTCGCCAGGTGGCGAGTTTCGGGGTCATCGGCGTGGCCAGCACGGCAGCCTACGTGGCCCTCTACGCGCTGCTCAGGGAAGCAACGACCCCGGCCGCGGCGGCCAATGCGATTGCTCTCGTCGTGACCGCCGTGGGCAACACCGCGGCAAATCGCTGGCTGACCTTCCGCGTCCGTGGCCGAGCCAGCATGGCTCGAGACCACGCCGTCGGTCTGGCCGCCTTGGGCGTTGCCCTGGCCATCACCTCGGCGTCGCTGGTGGTGTTGAGCGCCGTCGCGCCGCACCACGGCCGCCTCAGCGAGGTCGTGGTTCTGGTCCTGGCCAACGCAGCCGCGACGCTCATTCGCTTCTTGCTACTTCGGTTGGTGATCGGTCGGGCCCGAGCGGCTGCCGCGCCGGCTACTCCACGACTCGTTACGCTCTCTCAATCGGAAAGGACACGAGGATGACCGCCATCGCCAGACCTGCATTCTTGCCGCGAGTTCGGCCCCTCGAGGCCCTTCGCGGCATCGTCCGCGGCAAGGCCGATGAGGCCGCCTGGATCCGGCCGGCGCTCTTGGGCGTCCTCGCCCTTGCGGCAGTCCTCTACCTCTGGAATCTGAACGTCAGTGGCTGGGCCAACACCTACTACTCGGCCGCGGCGCTCGCCGGCTCGCAGAGTTGGTCGGCCTGGTTCTTCGGCAGTTTCGACGCCAACAACTTCATCACCGTGGACAAGCCGCCTCTCGGGACAATGCTGATGGGGCTTTCCGTCAGGCTGTTCGGCCTGAGCTCCTGGAGCATTCTCCTGCCTGAGGCTCTTGCCGGAGTCGCGACCGTAGGCGTCCTGTTCCTGGCGGTCAAGCGGTCCTTCGGCCCAGTAGCGGCGACAATCGCGGGGCTGGTCATGGCCCTCACGCCGGCCGCGGTGATGATCTTCCGCTTCAACAACCCGGATGCGCTGCTGACCTTGCTCTTCGTCCTGTCGGCATGGGCCCTTCTCCGATCGCTCGAGCACGGCAGCTTCCGCTGGATGGCGCTCGCCGCTACGTTCGTCGGCCTCGCCTTCCTGACCAAGTACTTGCAGGCCTATCTCGTCCTGCCGGGCTACGCTCTCGTCTTCGGTTTTTCGGCAAACACTTCACTGCGCCGCCGAATCATCGGTCTCGGGGTCGCGCTGGCCACGGTTCTGGTGACCAGCGCCTGGTGGGTCGCCATCGTGGAGTTGATCCCCGCCGGCAGCAAGCCGTTCATCGGCGGTAGCACCACCGGCTCGCCTCTCGACCTGATCTTCGGTTACGACGGCCTCGGTCGCATCTTCGGCGGCAGCGGCCCAGGCGGGGGCGGTATCGGCGGCGGGTTCAGCGGTGAAGTCGGGCCGCTCCGCCTCTTCAACGATCAGATGTTCGGTGAGATCGCGTGGCTCATTCCGCTGGCGGTCATCTGCCTGGCTGTGGGCCTCTTCCGGCGCCGCTGGGCCGAACGCACGGATCTGGGCCTTGCCGGCTATCTGCTGTGGGGCAGCTGGTTCGCGGTCACGGTCATCGTCTTCTCCTATATGTCCGGGACCATCCATTCCTACTACGCCGTCGCACTTGCCCCGGCCATCGCCGCCCTCGTCGGCGCCGGGCTCGTGGATATCTGGGGCAGCAAGTTCCGGATCTGGTTCGGCGGGATTGCCGTGGGTATAGCCTGTCTGGGCTCGGCCTGGTTCGGCGCGACCCTGCTCGATAGAACCCCAACCTTTGATCCCGGCCTTGGGCCCGTGGCTATCGCACTGGCGGCCGCGGCCCTCGTCGTCCTGATAGTTACCTCAATTCCTGCGCTGGCCGCGAAGACTGCGATCAAGCGGATCGCTCTGGCGGCCGCGGCCGTGGGAGTCTGTGCGACTCTCATCGCTCCTGCGGCGTATGCCATCGACACGACGGGCGTTGCCTACGGTGGCGGCGACCCGCATCCGGGCCCGGGAACCGCGAGCGGTTTCGGCGGTTTCGGCGGCGGTTTCGGTGGCGTCACCATCTCTCGCGGCGGTACCTCCAGCACCCAGTCCGGCGGCGGCGGCTCCTCGGGCATGCCCGGCGATGGCGGCGGGGCGGGCGGCAACGGCACCGACTCGGCCCTGCTTCAGTACCTCGTTGCCAACCGAGGCAATGCGACCTGGATCGTGGCCATGAACTCCGCCCAGGAATCGGGCTCCATGGAACTGGCAACGGGTCTGCCGGTCATGGCCATGGGTGGCTTCACCGGATCGGATCCGGCGCCGACACTGGCTCAACTCAAGAGCTACATCTCCTCGGGCAAGTTGCGGTTCATCATCTCCGGTGGCGGCGTCGGTGGCGGTGGTTTTGGTGGCGGGAGTAGCAACGACAGCACGAGCATCTCGTCCTGGGTGACCAGCACTTGCAAGGCCGTCGACTACGGCGGCTCCGGCAGCAGCCTTTACGACTGCGCGGGTGTTGCAGGCTGAGCGATCGGCCGGACTCTGTGTGATAACGAAGCCCCGACGGTTCGCCGTTGGGGCTTCTTCCGTTCGGTGTCAACGGCAGCGCCGAAGCGGCGGCCATGCTCCGGTGGCCCAAGGAATCAGAGGTTTCCGTCAGTCCACGCCGGCGGTGGTACTTGGCCGAGGATCAGGGCATTTCCCGTCATTTACCGGTGGTAGGAGTGTTGGATGCGGACAGACGCTCTGCAGCCGCACTCGAGCTGTTCGGATCGCCTTCTTCCGGCACGTTCTGAGCGTGGATCCAGGTTCGACTTGGAGTAACGGACGCTTGCCGGAGGTCGCCACTGCGTCCAATACGTCTGGTACGAGTATCTGAGAGAAACGCTGGGAGCGATTCGCTGACGACGCGGGTCGCGAGTTGAGGGCTCGGCAGCAGTCTTCTGGCGTTTGTCCGGTCTCACCGGACAGACTTGGCGCCGGATGCTGGTTTGCCGCTCCGAAGCCCGCTCTCGGAAGGGGTCGATTGGGGGGAAGGGGTCGTCGGCGGTCGCAGCGCGGCTATTGGCGGGCTAATCGGGGCGAAACGGAGGCGAATCGGGGCGAAACGCTACCGCCATCGTCGGTTCCAACTCGTCTGGCCCTCGAACCCTGCATTCGCGGCCGATCTTGTCCGGTACAGCCGGACAAATGCCGGATCGCGCGAAGCCGACCCTCCGGCGCGCGGTCGACCCTCCGGCGCGCGGCCGACCCTCCGGCGCGCGGCCAGCGGCGAGGTGCCACCTGCTCGGCAGTCGCGCGGCTTGAGGCGCTGAGGTTGCGGTCCGCGGACCTCGCCACCTATCGTTGAGTCGTGAGTGATTCGGCGAGCCTTGGGCGCGATCGGGCCGGCCGAACACTGCTTCACTATGCGGCGTTGTCGGACGACCTCGGCGCTGCGACCCACTTGGTAGATTTGGGTGCGGACCCGAACGCCGCCGACCAAGCCGGATTCACTCCGCTGCATTTCGCGGCTCAAGAAGGTTCCCTGACGGTTGCTGGGCTGTTGCTCGAGCTGGGAGCCGATGCCAACGCAGAGGACCGGTTCGGAAACACACCCCTCTGGACTGCCGTCCTAAATAGTCGAGGGCGAGGCGACCTCATCCTGCTTCTTCGGGAACGCGGGGCCGATCCATTTCGGACCGACAAGCATGGACGGACGCCGCTCGACCTCGCCCAGACAATCGCCAACTATTCCGTGGCGCAATGGTTCGCTGACGTTGTGCCTGCTCGCGAAGTCCCGTCCGCCGACTAGCTGGCGCTCTTGTTCGCTCTCCGCGCAGCCGCTTCGGACTCCCTGTTCCGACGTTCTCCGTCGCACGCCCTGCCGTAACCACTTCGAAAGGCACCAACCCCCACTCTGCAGCCGTGAACTTCTTCCGGCGCCTCTCCCGCAGCGGAGCCGCCCAGACCGGATCTCCCCCTCACGGTCTGAGGCGGCCCAACTGCACCGTCGACGACAAACCGCCGGGCGCTACGATTGATCCCCAAACACCGGCAATGGAGCCGGTTGGGCCAATCAGGTTCCGAGTCTTCCCGACCGGTTCTCACGACCGGCAGACTGAGTAAGGAACGGTCGATGCGCGTACTCGTGGCCGAAGATGACCCGGGCCTGCGGCAGGTCCTCCTGCTGGGCCTGAAGGACTACGGCTATCAGGTAGATGCGGCTGAGCGCGGCGACGATGCCATCGACCTGTGGAAGTTCTACGACTACGACGTCGCCGTCGTGGACTGGCGAATGCCGGGCGTGGAGGGCATAGACGTTGTTGCCTGGGCTCGCAAGCAGGGCAAACCCACGGCCATCCTTATGCTGACCGCCCGCGATGCAGCGCCGGATCGAATCCGTGGCCTGGATGCCGGCGCGGACGACTACCTGGTGAAGCCCTTCGACTTCGGTGAACTGCTCGCCCGGATCCGAGCGCTGCAGCGCCGGCCTCGCGGCGTGGACGCTCCGGTCATTGCCAGAGGCGAGCTCACCCTGGACCCGATCCGGCGGGAGGTGACGGCCTCCGGCCGGCTAGTTGCGCTGACGACTACCGAGTACAAGATCCTCGAACTGCTAATTCGCCGATCGCCGGCAGTCGTGGATCGCAAGGCAATCGCCGAGCACGGCTGGGATGACGAAACGGATCCACTCGGGTCCAATGCCATAGATGTCCAGTTGAGCCGGCTGCGTGCCAAGCTGCCCGGGGCCGGTGTTCGGATCGTGACGGTCCGGGGCGCGGGTTACCGCCTGGAGGAGTCATGAGATTTCCGCTCCGCTTCGTGAGGCCCGTCCGATCCGGCGCCCGACCCGGCAGCCAGCCCGGCCCGTCCGTCCAGACGCTCAGCATTCGGGTTGCGCTCATAGCGACCGCAATCGTAGGCGCGACCTACATCTTTCTCTCCGTGGCTGCGACGGCGGTGGTCGTAACCGGTCTGACCTCCGATGTCGACCGGCATCTCAACCAGTCACTGCAGCAGGCCACGGCATTCGGACAGTCGAGCGTCGGCCCGGATGTCGGCCTGGGCCAGCCCGGCTTCGATCCCACGCACCAGGATCCGCGAGGACTGCAGATCGTGGTCTGGAGGGTTGGAGCCGACGGCACGACCTCAGGCGAGAGTCCGAACGCTCCCGTCCTGCCGCCGGCCGATAGCGGCGTGACCGGACCGACGACCGTCTCAATCTCCGGCGTCGACTACCGAATCTCCGGCGTGAACGTCGGAACTACCAGGATGATCGTAGGCCAGTCTCTCGACGGCGTGTCGCAGACCACCTCGACCCTGATCCTGGCCGAGGTTGGGATAGGCGTGGCGCTGCTGGTCTTCGTGTTCCTCGGGTCGGTGGCTGTGGGCCGGCGAGTTGCACTCCCGATCGAGCAAGCCAGGCAGCGTCAGTTGGAGTTCACCGCAGACGCCTCGCACGAATTGCGCACGCCGCTTTCCGTGATCGAGGCGCACTCATCCCTGGCCCTCGCGCGTGAGCGCGACCCGAACTGGGACGGCGCCGCCTTCGGCCGAATCGATACCGAGTTGAAGAGGACCCGGCGACTCGTCGACGACATGCTCTGGCTCGCCCGATTCGATTCGACCGGCGGTTTGCCCCAGGCGGAACCGGTGGACGTCAGTGTCCTGGCGGCTCAGACGGCCGATCGCTTCGCCGCCGTGGCGGAGACTCGCGGCCAGCGTCTCGAGGTTCTGGCCGGTTCTCACGGCGCCGATGCGATCGTCACGGCCGCTCCGGAGTGGCTGGATCGGCTGGTGGGCATCCTGTTGGACAACGCCTGCAAATACTCGCCCGACGGCGGGACCGTGACAGTCGACGTGGCCGCGGAAGGGCGGCGCGTCCGACTGACCGTGGCCGACTCCGGCCCGGGCATACCTGAGACGGAGCGCGGGCGCGTCTTCGACAGATTCCATCGAGCCACGGATCAGGCCGGTGGCTCAGGTCTCGGCCTGGCCATCGCCGATGCGATCGTGCGCTCGACCGGCGGTCGCTGGCAGATCGGCATGTCGCCGGCGGGCGGGGCCAGCATCTCCGTGGCGTGGCCCAGATACATGAGCCCGTCGTAACCAGTTCGACAGTATCGATCGGCGAACCTTTGGGCATGGAGGTCGGTACTCCGCCGAGTGCGCGGGACGGCATCCGGGCGGCGGATCAAAGACCGCCCGCACCTCGAACAGCCAACGCTCAGGAGAACATTCCGATGACGACTGCCAACACCAACGAAACGGGTCCTCAGCCGGCCGCCGCCGAAGCCGAAGTCTGGCAGCCCGACACGGCCGCAGCCGGAGACGAGAGTGCCGAAGCGACGGTTTCTGCCGAGCCGACCGCCCTCGAGGCGGCCGTGGCCGAGCCGACCGCCCTCGAGGCGGCCCTGGCCGCGCCGGCAGTCTCCGCTGGAGCCGTTCCTCCTCAGCACTCCCGCGCCGGCCGCGTCAGCTCCGTCACCGTACTTCTCGCGCTGGCAACGGTCGTGGCCGTCGGCGGTATAGCGTTTGCCGCCGGCCGAGCGACTGCGACAGGTCAGACGGGCACTTCCTCAACGGCGCTGGGCGGCGCAAACGGTATCCCCAACGGGCTGACCGACGGGCTGAACGGCATCCCGGTCGGCGGCCCCGACGCCAGTGGCGACCCGGGCTTCGGTAGTAGCGGTAACGGCGGTGTCGGTCTCGGCGTGACCGGGACGGTTACGGGCGTGACCTCCAACTCAATCACCATCAAGCTGGCGGACGGATCCTCCGTGACCGTCGCTCTCGCCTCAACGACCAGCTATCACAGCCAGGCGGCGGCAACCAATTCCGACGTGACGACCGGATCGACGGTGACCGTTCAGGTTGCCGGCACGCTCGGAACGGCGGCAGAGGGTACAGGCACCGCCACTGATGTGACGATCACCGCCAAGTAGCAATCACTCGTGTGGGCGCGGACGGTCTGGATGGATCGTTCGCGCCCGCGCCATTTCAGGCGTTCCTGACGACGATGGATCTCGAAACCTGGTCCTGCCAGGCCCGCCTGAATGGGTCCCGGGCGGCCATGATCGCGGAGATGATGGCCAGCGGGAAGATCAGGGTCACGACGAAGAAGATGGCGTATCGGGCCAGAATTGCCCCGAGGCCCAGTGCCCGGCCGTCGGAGGCCCGGGCCAGACGCAGGCCCAGCACCTTCTGCCCCACCGAGGCGCCGAAGGCATACCAGCAGGCCGGGTGGTAGATCAAGGCCAGTATCAACCAGATGATTGCAAGGGCGGTTCCGGCCGAGTTGGAGTTGTCGGAGGAGCTACCCGCGCTCAGCGCTGTGATCATGATTCCAACCACGAACAGTGATCCCGCGACGAGCACGAGGTCGATGACGATGGCTGCGAATCGAGTCCAGATGCTGCCCCAAAGCAGACCCGGTGTCGGACCAATCGAAACCGATGCCGCCGTGATCCCCGGATGTTGTGGGGCCGGTTGTGGTGCCCAGGGTGACTGCCCCGGTGCCGGCGTTGCATATGGCGTTTGCCATCGAGTCGGGGTTCCATACGGAGGCGGCCATGCTCCGGGCGCCGGGGATTGTCCGGGCCACTGGGTCGGGCTGGGGGCCGGGCTGGGGGCCGGCGACGGCACTGGCCATTGCGCCGGAGCCGGGCCGCCCGTCGGGGGCGTCGGCGCGTCGGGGAGTTGCCGCCCATCGCTGGTCTGCGAATTGGGGCCGCTCGCTATGGAGTCGTCTTCGGCCAAGATTTGCCTCTGCTGACGTCGTGCGGCCGGCGCCGCATCGGCGTCCATCGTATCAGCGCACGCCCGCCCGGCTTAGCTCCGGGCAGCAAAAGACGGCAGCGGGTGGAGGCTCCCACTGCCGTCCTTGCTGAGATCAAGCTGCTCGCGATCTCCGCCCAGATTTGTCGCTCCACGCAGCCATAGACGCTGGCGGGGAGGACGTGTCCATTTGATGCTCCGTCGTCGAGCCGGAAGCTGACTTCAAGCCTCCCGTACCCAGAACGTTTGCCCTGCCGGCTTTCCGGGCTCGTGTCTGAGATATCGGCCGAGGTGAGTCGGGGAACGATGCGGGGAAGCCCCTACGGTCGGGCTGGATCTGACCCGACCGCCGGCTGCACCCGCCCGCAGGCCCGCCGACCGCCATCGACTTTCCGGCTCTATGCTGCCCGCAGATAGGAAGCGCATTAGGCGTCACGTCGGCGCGGAATGCCCAGGCCGAGGAGGAGTCGATGTCCGGGTTCAAGGGGTTTTTGCTCAAGACCAACGCCATGGCGCTCGCCGTGGGCGTGATCATCGGCGTGGCAATGGGCAACGTGGTCAACTCGATGGTCAACGACATCATCATGCCGCCCATCGGCTACGCCCTGGGCAATCTGGACTTCTCCCAGCTGAAGGTGGTGCTCAAGGCCACGGGCGATCCCACGACAGAGGTCGCGATCAGATACGGCCTGTTCATCAACGTGGTCATCTCCTTCGTTGTGGTGGCCTTCGTCGTGTACGTCATCACGTCCCTGCTTCTGCGTGAGGCGCCCAAGGAGCCCGAACCGCCGACCAAGGCTTGCCCCTTCTGCAAGGAAACCGTTCCTGCCGACGCGACCAAGTGCCGCGCCTGCACCAGCACGATCTAGGCGGTCGGCCCGGCCCGCACAGGGAAGTCCGGAGGTTCCGTGAAAGTTCGTTTCGATCGAATCGCCCGCATCCAGGCCGCGATGAGAGAGAAGGGCTGGATTGCGATAGTCGTCCTGAACCACGACGACTATCGCTACCTATTCGGGACGGACCGGGCACAGCCTCGGGCAATCATCCCCTTCCAGGGTCCGCCGGAGCTCATAGCCTTCACCGGCGAGGAGCCTGAGTTGCGGGCGGCGCTGGCAGACGGCGAAATCCGCGTTTTCGGCAGTGTCGGCGGCCAGATCCATGATGTTGTCGGGCGGCTACGCGAGCTGGCGGCGGTTGCGCCTCCGGAGTGGGCAACGGAAGGTCGCCACAAGGTGGGCCTCCAGATGTGGTTCCACACGCCTGCCTTCTTGATCGACATGTTCCGCCAGGTCAACCCGATGGTGGAAGTCGTGTCCTCCGACGCGGTGATGGATCCGCTGCGTATGATCAAGGAGCCCGATGAGCTGGCGCTCCTTACCCAGGCTCAGCGGATTGCCGGCCTCGGAATGGACCGGGCGAGAGAGCTGCTGCGGCCCGGTGTCTCAGCTCAGGAGATTGCGACCGAGGCGACCTACACGATGATGAAGGCCGGCGCAGAGGGTACGAGCACGCCGGTCTACGTCAACTTCGGAATCGAGACTTGTATGCTCCACGGCCGGCTCAGCCCCGCGCCTCTGGAGCGCGGCCAACTGGTGCTGATCGATCTGACGCCCACTGTTGACGGCTACTGCGCCAATCTGGCCCGCTCGTTTGTCCTCGGGGAGCCGGACGCCGGACAAGCCCAACTCATCTCGGCCTACCGCCAGATCGTGGCCGACGTTCGCGCCGGCATGCGACCCGGCGTAACTGTGGCCCAGTTGGACGAGCTGGCTCACAAGGCTTGCGAGTCGCATGGCTTCGGGGAGTACCAGGTCTACGGCATCGGCCACGGCATCGGCCTGCGGTTCGAGGAACCGCCCGCATCGACGATCATCCCGCCGCACAAGAACCTTCGGCTGGCCGAAGGCATGACGGTGACCATCGGCCATACCATCCTCGCCATCCCGGGATTCGGTGGTGTGCGGTTCGAGGACATCTACCGCGTCGGCGGGGCGGACCAGCCCGGTGCGCAAATCCTCAGCGACTACCCGATCGACCCGATCATGGCCCTCTGAGGCCCGGCAGATCCCGATCCGGAAGTAGCACGCTTTTCTCCGCCTCGGTTTCAGTCAGGCCACCAGCAGGACTGGTATATGACAACGAATCACTGCGGTTTCAGTCATTCACGTGTGGTAGTGGTGCCAGACGCGGCTTGAAGCTCAGTAACCACCGTTGGCGCGCCTCGCGGACGCTTGGACACCGCATCTTGAGCGTGGATCGCGGCCCGTGGCGGCGGATCGACCTGTCACCGATCCCGTAATTTGCGGACTGCACCACTAGTACGAGTATCTGCAACAAACCAGGCCACGGTCGGGTCGTCGGCGCCGGCTGAACCGGGGCCCAGCCTCAGGCCACTAGCTGGTTAACTTCCCGCCGCCGTCAGCACGAAATCCGTCGCGAACGCGGCCATCAGACCGATCGTCAGCGCCACGCCGGTGACCATCGGTAGTGAGAAGCGCCTCGCCACGCCCATCATCTCGTTGAAGACGAAGATCAGCGCGCCGGCCGCCAGGCCGAGGAAGAGGATCGACAGCACCGGCGAAACCACGGCGTAGCCGGCCACGCCGCCTACGAAGGTCGGACCGCCGCCGACAATTCCAGTGCCGGCCAGAAACCGCCAGCTCGGCCTGTCGCCCTGGCTGAGCGGTGCCGAGATAGCGAAGCCTTCGGTGGCGTTGTGCAACGCGAACCCAACTACGAGCAAGAGGGCAAAGGCCGTCGCACCGGTCGCCGCGGATTGGCCGATGGCCAACCCCTCGGAGAAGTTGTGCAGCCCGAGGCCGATCGCTGTGCCGAGCGCGATCTGATGGGGCGAGATTGCCACGCCGGTCGTGCGATGCTGGCGTGCCGCCAGCCTGGAGGTTACGTAGGTGACGGAGAGCAGACCGAAGGCCAGACTCAACCCGAGAACCGCCGCATAACCCGCGAACCGTGCCGGCGATTCGGCGCCGTCCCGGGCGGCCTCAAGGGCCGAGGCGACGGGTTCAACCGCCTGCGAGAGCACGTCGTAGATCAGGAACAGGATCACCCCGGCCGCGGCCGTCGTCAGGGCAGCCTGCCAGCCCTTTGACAGGCCTCGCAATCTGCCGACCGGCAGACCTATGAAGATGGTCCCTCCAGCGAAGGCGGCCAGGATCACGGTCTGAACGAAGCTCATCTGTTCCTCTCGAGACGGCGACCAGCGGTAATCCTTAGTGGACTACTCGGAATTAGCCTCGGCATGGTACCGGGAGCTTTCCGGCCGGTCAAGATCAACTTGGGGTTCCACCAGGGCGGCCCACGGAGTGGCGCGGCGCCCCAAAGCGGAACGCCGCAGACTTCAGCTAACCTCGAACGACCTCTTGGCCAGACCCAGCCAGTAGCCGTCGATGGTGAACTTTGGGGCGGCGCTTGGATCCGTGGCGGCGCCCAGTGCCACGAAGAGCGGGGCGAAGTGCTCCACCGTGGGGTGGGCATATGGCATCCCCGGGGCTCGGTTGCGGAAGTCGAAGAGCGAGTCGATGTCGCCCCGCTGGAGCGCTTCGGCGGCCCACAGGTCGAAGTCGGCCGACCATTCAGGAGCCCCCGGTCGGCCGTCCCAGTACTGGTCTATGAACTGCAGGCCGTGGGTCATGAAGCCGCTGCCCATGATGAGGACGCCCTCGTCGCGGAGCGGGGCCAGCCGCCGGCCGATCTCGAAGAGGTGCTCCGGGTCAAGGTCCGGCATGGACATCTGGAGAACCGGAACGTCCGCCTGCGGATACATCATCAGGAGCGGCACGTAGGCGCCGTGGTCAAGGCCGCGCTCGCGCTGGACGACCTCCTCGCCCGCCGGCATCATCGCCGCGACGCGCGCCGCCAGTTCCGGGGCGGCCGGGGAGTCGTACTTGATCTCGTAGTAGCGCTTTGGGAAGCCGTAGAAGTCATACACAAGCGGCGCCGGGGTCACAGCCCCCAGGGTCAGCGGCGCGGATTGCCAGTGGGCACTGACCACGAGAATGGACTTGGGCTTTGGCATGGCGGCGGACCAGGCGGCCAGCTCCACGGGCCAGAGTGCGTCGTCGATGAGCGTCGGCGCGCCGTGGCCGAGATATACGGCGGGCAGCCGGTCGGG
>DASVJA010000230.1:0-6837 GCA_036386115.1 Candidatus Limnocylindrales bacterium | reverse complement strand
CGTTGAGGCCCATGGAACGGACGAGTTCCAGGATCTTGTCCTTGGCGGCGGAGTCGTCGGCGGCAACGAAGCCGTCGAGCTGGACGCCCTCGGCGATCGGATCGGACTGATGCGAGGCGAACAGCGTATTGAATGCCTTCACGACGTGAGCGTCGGGGAGCCAGGCAGCGAGGCGCTCCGCGTTGGACTCGGCCAGGTCCATCGTCGGGCCGGTCGGGCCGAAAGCCATGCGGTTCGTGGTATCAACGACAACCTTGCCCTTAACCGCATCGCGGATCTCCGCGGCGACCACCTCGACACTGGCGAACGGGATTGCCAGGACCACCACGTCGGCGCCGGCGGCGGCTTCGGAGTTCGTCCGGGCGACTCGGGCATGAGTGGCCTCGGCGACGGCTCCGGCGTGCTCAGGATCGCGGGAGGTGACGGTCACCGTGTGCCCGGCCCGGCCGAATGAGGTGGCGAGGGCGCGGCCGACGTTGCCGGCTCCGATGATCGAGATGTTCATGTCAATTCCTTCGATTGGCTTGACGAGTTGGCCTACATCAAGCAGACTTTGTTGTAGGCACAACCATAGTCCGAATAGTTGACCATGTCAATACATGTTTCCGGAGAGCCAAAATGGCCACAGAAGAGCGACGGCCACCCGCCGTGGGCGCACAGGTAAAGCGTTGGAGAACCGAGCGCGGGTTGACGCTGGCAGTAGTCGCCGAGCGCAGCGGCCTCAACGTCGGCTATCTGTCACAAATCGAAAACGACAAGGCGTCGCCATCGCTGTCGTGCCTCGCCGCAATGAGTGACGCCCTGAACGTTCCGATCGCCTGGCTGTTCATGGGCGAGGTACCGCCGCCGATTGTGGTGCGCGCCTCGGAGCGTCAGCTACACGATCACGAGGGGCTGAGCCGAATCGAGCTGGTGGACGGCGGTCAGAGCCGTGACATGGCGATCGTCGAGGCAGTCGCACCCGTCGGCGGGCGGGCCGGCCTGCACAGCCACACCGGCGACGAGCACCACCTCATCCTGGCCGGCCGCTGGCGGATGTCGCAGGGAGATCACGTGGCGGAGCTTGGACCGGGCGACTACATCCGCTGGGACGGAACGATCCCCCACGACGCCGAGGTCATCGGCTCGGAAGAGGGGCACATGCTGATCGTCACGCTGGCGTCCAGAAGCTGAGCCGGGAGTAGCCGACCCAGCGGCGTCGATCGGCCGACGCCTCCGCCGTCAGACGGCCAGTACCGCGACCCACTTGTGGTACCACTCGTTCCGGCCGATCTTGCCGTCGATCGGGTCGCGCTGGCGGGAGTCGAGCTGCTCGAAGTCGGTGAACTTGATCGCGTCCCTGCCGGTCTTCCAGTTAGCCAGCGTGACGTAAGTGTCGGGGTTGATGGCGGTGACTTTGGTGTTCGCGCCGCCGGCGTTGATGTAGGAGTAGCCGAGGAGAGGATCGGTCAGAAACACGCCTTCGACGGTGAAGTTGTTGCTCGTCGCGGGGTTCTCGCCATGAACCTTGTATCCGGTCACGACCTGCGAATGCCCCCCGAGCCAGGGGAAGATAATGGCCGGACGGCGTGTCCGGGCGACCGACGAAACGACACCTTTGGCGGCCGCGCTGAAGCTGGCGAACGTAACGTCCTTGTAGACACCGGCTTGCATCGAGCCCCAACCGTAGTAGTTGATGGCGTTGCGCGTCCCGTGCGGGTCGGAACCCTCGGACGAGGTCGACATCGTCATGTTGGCGCGCTCGAACTTGAAAATCGTCTCCTGCATCGCATAGGTGTTCGAAACGGTCCAATTCGTCACGCCGCCGTCCATGGCAATGAAGTTGAGGGCAATCTGCACCGACGTGGCCGTGCAGGAGTAGTAATCGGGGTACTGGAAGCGCATGCCGGCCTTCCGGTAGAGGTCGAGGTTCCACTCCGTCTGCGGCTTGCCGGAAGCGGCGGCGGCCGTGGCGGTTGCGTCCGGGCTCGGCGAGGGCGCCGTGAGGGTCGCCGTGTCGACCGGAGAAGCGGTCGGTATGGCGCTCGGCGAAGGCTCGAGCGCCGATGCGGACGGCGCGTTCGACGCGGTCGGGCCACCTCCGCAGCCGACGACCAGCGCCGCCACGATCAGGCTCAGGGCACGGGAAGTAGCTGCTCTCATCGTTCTCCGGCGGCGCGGCTGATCTGTTTGAGCCGCCAGTATGCCTGCTGGGCCCGGAATCCGCCGGTCGGGCTTGCCACAATTCATGAGTATTGCTGAACAGTTCACCTACTTGAAGTAATGTGCTAGACTGACGCCATGATCAGTCGAGAAGAGGCTTCCAGGGAGATCGTACGGCTGCTGCCGGCGGTGGCCGTCAGTCTTCGACTGGCCGCGCTCTTCGATCTGGAGACGGTCGAACTGACCGCCAACCAGCTCCTGACCTTGATGCTCGTCAACTCCGCGCCGGGCGGCCGGATGAAGGCCGGCGAGGTGGCCGGGAAGCTCGACATCTCATCGCCCGCCGCGACCGCGCTGGTTGACCGGCTGGTTGCCGCGGGAGTCATCGAGCGAACGCAGGGCGCCGACCGGCGCGTAGTCTGGGTTTCCGTGTCGGATTCCGGGCAGACCATCCTTGCCCGGCTCGCGGCCGGCCTGGAAGCACGGATCGTCGCCACCGACGCCGGGCTCGACCAGGAATCGCTGATCTCGCTGATCGAGGCACTGCGGCGAGTGGCCAGCTTCGCCGACGCGATCGGAGAGGCCGAACCGGGACGACAGGCCGCCACGGTTTCCGGCCGACCCGCCGCCACGCCGGACCAGGCGCCGCCGTGATCGACCGCGCTGCGGGCAGGTAGCCCGGCGGCGTAGCGCCTTCGATCGCACAGACCGAACTCCTTCCCGAACCACGGCTTCGGCCGCGCCCCTATGCCCGCGAAAGGACATCTATGCGCACGCTCTTCACACGGCTGGGTCGATTCGTCGAAGCCCGCCCAGGCACCATTCTTCTGGCCACTGTCGTCCTGATGGTTCTCGCGATCCTGGGCGCAACCCAGACGCACATCGTCACCACCCAGGAAGTCTTCGTAGACAAGGACAGCGCCACTTACAAGGACAACATCGCCTACGCGGACGCGTTCGGCGGCCAGTCTCTGATTGTCATGATCCCGGGCACTCCCCAGGAGCTGACCAGTCCCAAGACGCTGGCTGCGGTACAGACCCTGACCGACAAGATTGGACACGACGCCGCCGTCAAGTCGATCGTCAGCCCGCTGACGGTTCTCTCCGCGTCTGCCGGCGCGTTGCCCCAGGGCGTCTCGCTCGAACAGCCGGGCGTCGCTACGAGCATCGTCTTTGGGTCGGACGGCAAACCCAACGCCACATTCGCGCAGCTGTTCCCGAGCGGCCACGAGTTGATCCAGATCACGTTGAATGCCAATGTGGGCGTGGACGATCAGGGAGCGCTGTCCCGGCGCGTCCAGGACGAGGTGAAGACCGCCGGTCTTCCCGAAGCCACCGTCGTGGCCGGGTACCCGCGCCTCACCAGCGAGATGACCTCGAGCATCATGCGCGACATGGGGGTCACCGGCCTGGTTGCCGCCGTCCTCATGGTCATCGTCCTGTACCTGGTCTTCCCGGTGCGACGACGGCTGATGGCCCTGCCGGTCGTCGTCGTGGGCGTGCTCTTCACGTTCGGCATAACCGGCGCCACCGGCGTTTCACTGACGCTCGTGACCATGGCCGGACTCCCGGTTCTGATGGGCCTCGGGATGGACTTTGCCATCCAGTTCCACAATCGTTACGAAGAGGAACTCGCCAGGGGCGATACCCCTGCCGCCGGGTTGATCGACGCGCTGACCCACATCGGGCCGGCCGTCGGAACCGCAGTTCTAGCCACGATCCTGGGCTTCCTGACTCTCTATCTCTCGCCCGTGCCGGCGATCCGGGACTTCGGTGGGCTGCTGGCGCTGGGCGTGGCGATCCTGTTCGTCGTGGCCCTGATTGCCCTGAACGCAATGCTGTACCGGTTCGACAAGACACCGGGCGAGGCGGCGACACCGGGCGAGGCCGCGACACCGAATGGGCCGGAATCGGCGACTCAGCGCGAGCGCAAGCCGCGCATCGACATCGGCCGGTACCTCGGCGCCATCTCGTCGACGTCGATCCGTTTCGGACCGGCCATCTTCGTAGTGGCGATCCTGCTCGCCGCCGGCGGTCTGTTCGTCGACCATCTCGTGCCCGTCCAGACCGACATCCAGAAGCTCGTCCCGGCCGACGCCCCGGGCCTTGTGGCGTTGAACCAGGTCGCGGATGCGACTGGTAGCAGCACTTCCATCCAGTTCATGGTGACGGCCGACGACGCGACCTCGCCGGCCGTGCTCGGCTGGATCGCGCAATACGAGGCCCGCGAGGTCAAGGCTCACCCGGAGATCGTCAGCGTCACGAGCCTGCCCGCCCTCCTGAACCTGCAGCCCGGGTCGGCCGCCCCGACGCCGGCCGCCGTCGCCGGCGCACTCGCCCAGATCCCGGCGCCCATCCGTTCGAGCTTGATTTCCGCCGACGGAAAGTCGGCCGCCCTGACATTCGGCGTCAAGAAGATGTCGATCTCGCAGGTCGCCGATCTGATCGCCGCCCTTCGAGCCGATGCGAACGCGCCGGCCGGTGTGACCCTTGCACCCGCGGGAACCGTCAACCTGGCCGCGTCGGTCGTCGGCTCCATGACCGACAAGCGGCTCGAGATCGCCATCGCCGGCTTCATCGCCGTCCTCCTCGGTCTTTTCGCGGTCTATCGCAACTGGCGCCGGGCCCTCACGCCGGTGATCCCGATCATCCTCGTGACCGGCTGGTCATCCGGGGCGATGTGGCTGCTGGGCATGGAGCTCAATCCGCTGACTGCGGTCATGAGCGCCCTCATCGTCGGCATCGGCACCGAGTTCGCCGTCCTGCTCCTCGAGCGCTTCTGGGAGGAGCTGGGCCGGGGCGTCGATCCACACGAGGCCATGAGCAGGGCGGTCTCCCGCATCGGACGGGCCATCGCCGCCTCGGGTCTGACGGTCGCGGCGGGCTTCGCGGCCCTGCTGGCCTCCTCGTTCCCGGCGCTCCGCGAGTTCGGGGCCGTCACGGTCATCGACGTCCTGCTGGCGCTTCTGGCCACGATCGTGGTCGTCCCGCCATTGGCCCTGTGGCTGGTTCGGCGTCGAGTTGCGGCGCCGGTCGGCGTCGGCGCCACCGGCTCGGCCGGCGCTACTACGGCCGCCTAGCCTCGCCGGGCGGCCACGGCAGCCGTGACGGACTCTCCTACCCGTCACGGCTGCCGATTCATGACGCGCAGAGCGGTACGGATCGGCTCGCCGGACCGCCCTGCGACAGCGCCGGTTTCCGGCGGCTACTCGCCGGTCAGGGCGTCCTGGACGCGATGCAGCAGGCCGATGTACGTCTGTAGCT
Organism: Candidatus Limnocylindrales bacterium; assembly: GCA_036386115.1. Classification (GTDB taxonomy): domain Bacteria; phylum Chloroflexota; class Limnocylindria; order Limnocylindrales; family CSP1-4; genus Fen-1039. The sequence continues at coordinate 1,431 of DASVJA010000230.1, read as the reverse complement.
CGACATCGGAGAGGGCTTGCATCCAGGCCTTCTCGTTGGCGTGGACAAGCGTCCGCAGCTCGGCGACGACGGCAAAGCCGGCCGGGGTCAGCTCCACGGTCACGCTTCTGCGGTCCGCCGGGTTGGCCGATCGGGTGACGTAGCCCCGCCGCTCGAGCGAATCCAGCAGTCCGGTAACCGTGGACCGGGTGACGATCAGCCGCCCCCCGAGTTCCGACGGGGACATGCTGCCGAAGTCGCGCAGTATGCCGAGGGCGAGTCCGCCGGCGGCGCTGACGTTCAGCGGCCGCAGCAGCCGGCCTATCCGGTCGAACAGCATGTCCGCCGTGCGGATGGTGTTCATCACCGCCTCGGTCGCGACGGCATTTCCCTCCGGAGTCTGGTCGTAGAAGTCATCGGGCATCTCGATGTGGGCCATGTCGATAATGATACGGCTATTGACAATACGTGTCCTAACTATATAGTTCGGCCCCTAACGATCCGGTCAACCAGACGGGATCACAGTCAGGAGGCGTCCCCCTCATGGCCAAGGTAATCGTCGCCCACCACGTCGCCGACTACGACCGCTGGCTTCCCGTCTTTGCCGAGCACGAAGCGACTCGCAAGAAGCACGGGGCAACAGGCCACACCATCGGACGCGACGCATCGGACCCCAACACGATCGTCATCGTCAACGACTTCAAGACCGTCGCGGGCGCCCAGGCCTTTGCGCAGGATCCGTCGTTGCCCGAGGCCATGCAGCGCGGCGGCGTCGACGGCAAACCTCAGGTTTGGATCGTCGAGGACGCCGAAGCCCGCAAGTACTGAGCACTGCTTCGGGCGGCTCGTTAGTCACGGGACGCCCTCAGGAAGGCGAAAGGGGCTCAACGATGGTCGGTTCGAAGATGGTCGTGGCCACGATCCCGGTGAGTGACCTGGATCGGGCCAGAACGTTCTACCTCGACAAGCTGGGCTTGACGCTGCTGTGGGAGAACCCGGCGTCGATCCGGTTCGGCTGCGGAGGTGGAAGCGAGCTGTCGGTCTTTCGGCGCCCGGCTACGTCAACCGAACACACCCTCGCCCACTTCGAAGTTACGGACATCGAGGCGACCATCGCGGACCTGGAGTCCCGAGGCGTCACCTTCGTGGACTACGCCGATGGGCCACTCAAGACGACCGGGCACATCGCTCCGATCGGCCCGGCGCGCGGTGCCTGGCTGCGCGACCCCGACGGCAACTTCCTCGGAGTGCGCCAGGGCTGACGCTACGGCCGGCCGGGACACCGTTACGTCCCGGCCGCTGCCGATCCGGTTGCGTAGGCCGAGCCCGCCCGCTCGAGTTGGTACTCGGTAACGACAATCGCCTCCTGAAGTATCGCAGGAGAATCGCATGACCACGACCGGGCCGCGCCCGCGGCCACATCGCACCGGTTTACGACGGCGCCTCGCGGCA
>DASVJA010000229.1:0-28666 GCA_036386115.1 Candidatus Limnocylindrales bacterium | reverse complement strand
TTGCGTCCCCGGCGCGGGAGGGCTGACGTGACCGAACCAATCGCGCGCCTCGAGCGCTTGAGCTACTCGTATCCCAATGCCGAAGTGCCGTCGCTCAGCGAAGTGGACCTCGAGATCCGGACCGGCTTGACTCTGGTGGCGGGCGAATCCGGCGGCGGCAAGTCCACTCTGCTCCGCGCCTTGAATGGGCTCGTCCCTCAGTTCCACGGCGGTAGGATCTCCGGCTCCGCTCTGGTCGCCGGCCTCGACCCGTTCCGCACGCCGATTCCGCAGATGGCGCAGCGCGTCGGTTTGGTCTTCCAGGACGTGGAGACCCAGTCGGTCTACGGAACGGTGGAGCGCGAGATTGCGTTCGGTCTGGAGAACGCTGCGGTGCCACGAGCTGAGATGCACGATCGCGTCGACGATGTAATGGCGCAACTTGCGATCGGGCACCTTCGTGGCCGGCGCCTGATGACGCTCTCCGGCGGGGAACGTCAGCGTGTTCAGCTGGCGGCCGTGCTCGTCATGAAGCCGGTTCTGGTTGCCCTGGACGAGCCTACTTCCCAGCTCGACCAGGATGGTGCCGCGGCGGTTCTGGAGGCGTGCCGGCGTCTGGCCGTGGACGGCCGGTCCGTGGTTGTGGCCGAGCATCGGCTTGAGCCGCTGCTCTCGGCCGCGGATCAGGTGCTGCTGGTTGAGGGTGGACGTGTTCGCGCCGTGACCGCGGACGCGCTCGAGCGACCGCCCGCGCCCGGCCCGCGCCGCCCTTTCGTGGCCACCGAGAGGGTCTGGGCGCTTGACGACGTGAACGCGGGTCCCGCGGGGCCGGCCGGTCCGACCGTCCTGGAAGGTCTCTCTCTGGCGGGCGGCGTTGGTGAAGTGGTGGCCCTCGTGGGGGCCAACGGCTCCGGCAAGACCACGCTGCTGCGGACGCTCGCCGGCCTCGTTGCCCCACTCGCCGGAACCGTTCACCGTCCCGACGGCCGCACTGCATACCTGCCCCAGAATCCCGGCGCACTTCTCCACCTGCCCACCGTCCGCGCCGAAGTTGAACTCACGCTGCGCCGGAGCGGTTCCTCTGAATCGCCGGCAGAGATGCTCGCGGCCTTTGGCCTGACCGCGCTCGAAGGTCAATATCCGCGCGACCTGAGCTCCGGACAACGCCAAAGGGCAGCTCTCGCCGCCACGCTTGCCGGGTCTCCCGCCCTGGTTCTCCTCGACGAGCCGACCCGCGGCATGGATGTGACCGCCCGCCGCTCTCTTGTGGCCGCGGTCCGCCGCCTGACCGAGAGCGGGTCGGCAGTGGTGGTGGCCACACACGACGCGGAGCTGGCCGCGGAGTTGGCGGATCGCACGATTGAGCTGGCGGGCGGTGGTGCCCATGAACGCGCCGCCGAACAACCCAACGAGCCCGGCCGATGATCGCCCTGGTATCTCTGGCGGGGGTCTTCATATTCATCTGGCCGTTCCTCGGGCTCGGCATTACGCCCCAAGAGCCGGCCCTCATGGTGACCGTCGCCGCCGTGGCGGCTCTTGTGCTGATGGAAGTCGGGGCTCGCCGTCTGGACTCGGGCAGGCTGGCATTGCTCGCGTCGCTTGCCGCCCTCGATGCCGCCCTCCGGTTGGCCATGGTCAATGGAGTGGCCGGCTTTAGCCCGATCTTCTTCCTGGTCATGGCCGCCGGCTATGAGTTCGGGCCGTCGTACGGCTTCCTCGTTGGCGCCTTTTCGCTGCTTGTTTCCGCCGTCGTCACCGGCGGAGTTGGACCCTGGCTCCCGTACGAGACTTTTGCCGTCGGCTGGGTCGGCATGTCCTCCGGAGCCGCCGGCTCACTGGTGCGACGATTTCGGCCGGCTCGCAAGGCCTGGCTGCCGTCGCGGCTGGACATCGGCGTTCTTGTCTTTGTCGCCGTTGTGACGGGATTCGCCTACGGCGCGCTCACGGACATCTACGGCTGGGTGACCTTCTACCGAGGAGTGGAGAACGTGGGCTGGATTCCAGGGATGGCCGCGGGCGACTCGCTGGCCCAATTCGGGCGCTATTACGTCCTGACGTCGGTGGCCTGGGATGCGTTCCGAGCTGCCGGAGACTCGGTCGCGGTCCTTGTCTTCGGCGCTCCGGTGTTGATGGCCCTGGGCCGTCTGCGCGCTCGCCTCGGCTATGAGATCGTCGCCCTGCCGGACTGACGGGGCTATCCGTCGCGATTCCGGCGGCCGCTCCGCCCGCACGATCGCCGGGGCCTGTATCTTGTGCGCGGCAATCGCCCCCACATTGACAAGGAATCTCCCCGTGGCCCTGCCCTCTCGCTCGCTGAAGCCCGCTCCACCCGACCCGATTCTCGGCCTGGCCGAGTCATTCAAGGCGGACACTCGCCCGCACAAGGTGAACCTGTCGGTAGGGGTCTACGTCGATGACTCCGGGACCACGCCCCTGATCCCGTCCGTGTCGGAAGCGGAGCGCCGGCTTCTGGCAAAGGCGGGGTCCAAGGGCTACCTGCCGATCGACGGCCGGCCGGGGTACAAGTCGTCCGTTCGAGATCTGATCTTCGGCGCCGACCACGAGATTGTGGCCAGCGGTCGTTCGGTGACTGCCCAGACGCCGGGCGGCACGGGCGCGCTGCGCGTCGCGGCAGATTTCCTGATCCAGACCGGCTCGAACAAGACCATCTGGCTCAGCGATCCAACCTGGCCCAACCATCCCCAGCTCTTCTCCATGGCGGGCTTCTCCGCCAAGACCTACCCATATCTGGACGCGTCCGGCCGCGGCCTGGACGTGGACAAGATGCTGGCCGCTCTTCGCACCGCGACCCCGGGCGACGTGGTTCTTCTCCACGGCTCATGCCACAACCCCAGCGGCGTGGATCCGGATCAGGCGACCTGGGCGGCAATCGGGGAGGTCGTCGCCGAGCGCGAACTGGTTCCGATCGTGGACTTCGCGTACCAGGGCTTCGGCTTCGGCCTGCGCGAGGACGCCGACTGGCTGGTCGGTCTGGCGCGGCCCGGTCTGGAGTTCCTCGTCTGCACCAGCTACTCGAAGAACTTCGCTCTCTACAACGAGCGAGTCGGGGCGTTGACGCTGGTGGCTGCGGATTCAGATCGGGCGGCTGCGGCGCTGAGCCACATCAAGATCGCGATCCGAGCCAACTACTCCAACCCGCCGGCCCACGGCGGCGACATCGTGGAGACGATCCTGACCGATCCCGGTCTGCGGGCTCAGTGGGAAGTGGATCTGGCCGGCATGCGAAACCGAATCCTTGGCAATCGGGCCGCGCTTGTCGATGCGCTCGTCGCCGCAGGCGTCCCGGGCAATTGGGAGCCGCTTCGCCGCCAGCGAGGCATGTTCGCCCTGTTGGGCCTCTCGGCCGACCAGGTCGCGCGTCTGCGCGACGAGTTCGGCGTGTACGTTGTCAGCCGCGGCCGGATCAACGTTGCAGGTCTCACGGCCGCGAACATGCCGACGGTGATTGCCGCAGTCAAGGCGGTCATAGCGGGCTGATCGGTCCAAACGGAACTTTCCGGCGGTCCCGGCGTCTGACGGGTAGACAATACGTGCAGACGCCATAGGGGAAAGCAATGTCCGCTCGACTCGGTTCATCCGAACATTCCAAAGCCGGCCTTTCCGTAGCCTTGATCGCAGTGGCCGCTCTCGCCGCCGGCTGCGTGGGGGCCGGTGGTGGTTCTTCGGCGTCGGCCACGCCGGGCGCATCGGGCGACCCGTCCGGCTCGGGATCGACGAGCGGGTTCTACATGCGGACATACCAGACCCAGGCACTGCCTCCGGCGAGCACATTCGGCTGGATGCCGACTTCCACGATCGCCGATGGGCAGTACATCAACGGCATGGTGGCAATCCCGGCTGTCTACCCCGGGCCGCTGTACACCGGCATGTACGCCCGGCCGATCAGCCCGGCGGGAATTCAAGCGATCATCGCCGAAGCCGGGAAGGACGGCATGCTCGGCTCGAAGACCGACTTCACCGGCGAACCCATACCCGGCTCGGTCCTCCTTCACATCGAGCTGACGATCGATGGCGTCACCCATGATTTGTCCGGCTCGGCCTTGAGCGAAGCGGCTCCCACCTCCGCCGAACCGGGGACGACCGCAGCGTTTGAGGCTTTCTGGAGCAAGGTCACCAGCATCGACACCTGGCTCGCTCCGGAGCTCGGCGCTTCGAGCCCCTATGTCCCGACGAGCCTCGCCGTGCTGGTCACTCCTCCAACCGACGTGTCGAATGACTTGGGCATTGCCCCCACCGAGATTCCATGGCCGTTGACCGGCGCCTTCGCCACCTTCGGCAAGGTCTTTGGCGGAGCGGACTCTCGCTGCGCCACAGTTACCGGGCAGGACCTGGCTAACTTGCTGCCCGTAGTCCAGGCGTCAAATCAGTTGACCCGTTTCGTCGACTCATCCGGCGCAAAGGCGTCCCTCCGGGTTGTCCCCCTGGTCCCCGGTGACGCAGGTCCTTGCGCCTGACTCGACGGCTGTCGTCCCGCCAGGTAGTCCCCAAACGGGCCGCCTCGACCACCCGCTAGCGGGCCGTTGACCGGCAATTCCGTCTGGAGTAGGTTCGAGATGGTGCGAGGCTGCACCACCTGCCTATTGGCACTATGACCTCCGGTTGGTGCCGGAATGGTCACATTTCCGTCAAGTTGACGTGAGCCAATACCGAAACCTTGAAAGGACCCGCTCTGACGCGGATCCACTTGGCCCAAGTCCGTGCCTGGCTCGACCCGTTGGTCGGGAGCGTGGCCCAACGGGCGCATAGGAGAATCTCATGGCCGTAGGCACATTCAACCCGGCGTCGGGGACAAGCGGAATTGTCGTTACTCGCAAGAAGCCCGGCCACTTCGTTGCGCTCACTGAAGACGGCCGGATCGATGCCGTCCTGGCGCAGGGCGGAGTCAAACTTGCCGATGCGCTGGAGAAGCGCGCCGCGATCAACGTGAACAACGCCCAGCAGGGTCCGTGCGACGGCTCCAAGCCGCTTGCGGCGGCCGCCGGCGTCAAGAACGTTGACCCGTATGACATCACCATCGCTATGCCCGCGGAAGATGGCGAGCCCGTCGTCACCGACGCCGATCGCGACGCCTGGAGCAAGTTCCGCATGGCGTACGACGTGACCCTGACGGCCACGCCCTTCACGATCACCGGCGTCCTGCTTCTTCTCCCGTCTCAGGATCCGATGTCTCTCACCGAGCGCGGCACGGAACTCTTCCTGCCCGTGTTCACGCCGAGCGTTCAGATCAACGGCGTGACTCTCAAGGACACTCCTCGCGACGCGCTCTTGGTCAACCGATCGCACCTGCGGCGGGTCAACGCCACGATGCGGCGCTAACTCTCCGTCCGGCCATTCCCGCCGAGGCGCCCTGGGCCGGGCTTCTCGGGTTGGGCATGGATCACTCGCGCAGCCCTTTCTGACGGCGCGGCTCTTGGCCAGTCGCGCCGTCAGTTTTCGTCTCCGCCCACCGTCGGCCAGGCGAGCCCTTCGTTGCTCGCTGCGCTCCTCGCTCGGGCTCCTTTGAGTTCGGCAGCAAGTGGACCTTCGGTGGTGGCATGGAAGTCCGGCCAGCCTTCGTGCTCGCCGAATCTGCGCGTGTAGTAGGGCAATCTCGACCCCGTTGGCCCAGCGATCGGGTGGCTGCGCGTCGGGAGATACACATCCGACGAATGGACTCGGCGTGGAGCTCGTCCAGATCGTTTCTGCATCCGTGGACGCGCATTTCCGCCGGATTGAGTAGTCGCAAAGCCCCGAGCGGTCGTTTCTGTACAGCCCGACGCGCAGTAATGACGTAGATCGGCCACCCTGGCCGTCAGGCTTGTCCGATATGTATCTGTGCACGCGCACCGATGGTGTATGCCACGACTAGGGTCCACTTGCTGCCGGACTCGGGCTCCTTTGAGTGCGGCAGCGGGTGTTGTTTAGTGGTGATGTCGAGGAAGCGCACGCACCGAACCCGATGAAAGCCGATCGGGAGTCGAGCCCAAGGCTTCGGGCCAGATGTGAGAAGGCGACCCACATCTGATGTTGCCCGATTGGATCAGTCCCGCACGAAGATCTGCTCGACCGACAACTGGAACAGATCGGCGAGCCGGAACGCCAGCGCGAGACTCGGGTTGTACTCGCCGCGCTCGAGGTAGCCGATCGTCTGTGGATTCACGCCGATGCGTTGGGCCAGCTCCACGCGGCTCAAGCCGGCTTGCTCACGCAGGTCGGCGATCCGGTTTGGGATCGGGGCATCGACCGCCGGCTTGCGTCCGGTCATCCGGCCTCACCGCTCGCTGCCACCGGCCCTGAAAGCCGTCCGTCCTGTGCGTCGTCCTCTCGATGGGGCAAGTACCACGCGTACACCACGCTTGGAAGCATAAAGAGCAAAAGGAACGCGGGCACCGCCACGTCGAGTGGCTCGACGCCTCGAGCACTCAGCCTGCCGGCGACCATGCTGCCGATGGCCGGGTTGAAGACAAGCAGGCCGGCCGCGAGCAGCAGTGAGCCAAGCAGAATTGAGTGGACGCGCCGGTAGACGCCGCCCTGTATCTCCCGCTCGCGCTCGTCGGCCTCCTCGCTGGCCACGTGAGGGACGGACCGCTTGTAGAGATAAAGCGCGGCGGTCATCGGGACGAGCAGGACTCCGGCCACTGGCTGGAGAATGGCGAAGAACTCCCGCACCGGCGCCCACTGCTCCGAGAAGACGAGTCCGCCATCGCCGATGGTGAGTGCCACGAGGACGATCCAAATGACCGCGAGCGCCCGGCCGTCTCGGCGCGACCAGAACTGCTCGAACCTGCCCTGGGCAGCTGCCGCGTCGCGCGCCGGCAGAAACCGCCGCACGACGGGCGAGTGTCGAAGGAACACGAGAAGTGCCGCGACCGCTGCGGCCGTCAGGAACCAAATGTTCAGCACGAACGGCCAAGAGCCGAATCCCGAGAACGCGTCGTTCATGTGCCTTCTCCCCGATATGGCGTCGACCTGACTGGCGTGACTATTGTATTTATACAATAGTCAGGACGAGCCGTCTAGCGGTCGGTGGGGAGCGGGGCGGATGGCGGAGCTGATGCGTGGATGTGCCCGCCGGGTGCGCATATGCGACGCGCCCCGGGCAACTTCCCGCGCCGGTGGCAGAATGGTGAAAATGGCTCCCCGCGGCAGCGGTTGCCCAGCACTCGCGTGAATACTCGCGGCCGGAGCCTTCAGATATGGCAGCCGGATCGTCCGGAGAGGTCGAGATGCTTGTCGGCGTACCCCGCGAGATCAAAGACAACGAGTTCCGTGTCGGCCTGACACCAAGCGCCGTAAGAGAGCTGGTCGAGCACGGTCACAAGGTGATCGTCGAGACGGGCGCCGGCGAGGCGATCGACCTCGAGGACGGTAACTATCGAGCCGCCGGCGCCGAGATCGTGCCGGACGCGGCGTCCGTCTTCGCGCGGGCGGATCTGGTCGTCAAGGTCAAGGAGCCCCAGCCGGCCGAGATTTCAATGCTGCTGCCGGGCCAGGTCCTCTTCACCTACCTCCATCTCGCCCCCGATCGCGCCCAGACCGAAGGGCTGCTCAAGTCCGGCTGCGTCGCCATCGCCTATGAAACCGTTACCGACGAGCGCGGCGGCCTGCCTCTGCTGGCGCCGATGAGCGAAGTCGCCGGCCGAATGTCCATACAGGCGGGCGCGCACGCGCTGGAGCGCGAGGCCGGCGGCCGCGGTGTTTTGCTCGGCGGCGTTCCCGGTGTGCCCCCGGCCAAGGTCGTGATTCTTGGCGGGGGAGTCGTGGGCATGAATGCCCTGCGGATGGCCCTCGGCCTTGAGGCAGACGTCACCGTGATCGACAAGTCGCTGCCCCGACTGAAGGAGCTTGACCTGGCCTTCGCTCCGGCGCTGAAGACTCGCTACGCCACGACGGACGCGATCGAGGAGAGCATTGCTACCGCTGACCTCGTCATCGGCGCGGTCCTGACGCCGGGCGGCACTGCGCCGCGGCTCGTGACCCGCGCAATGATCAAGAGCATGCGGCGTGGCACCGTGGTGGTCGACGTGTCCATCGACCAGGGCGGCTGCTTCGAAACGTCGCGGCCCACGACGCACTCGGACCCAACATATGTGGTCGACGGCGTCGTCCACTACTGCGTAACCAACATGCCGGGTGCCGTGGCACGGACTTCCACGTTTGCCCTGAACAACGCCACTCTGCCGTTCACCCTGGCCCTGGCGGACAAGGGCTATGCGGCCGCCCTGGCCGCCGACTGCCACCTCCGCGATGGCCTGAACATCATGGCCGGCAAGGTGACACACCAGGCCGTCGCATTGGCGCACGGCCTCGAGTACGTTACTCCGGAGAAGGCTCTCGGGTTGTAGGCAATGCGCTTCGAAATCTACCTGGAGTCCGGGCCGCAGCGCAAGAAGACTTGGGTCTATGTCCCGGACCTGCCGGGCTGCTCCACCGTCGCGCCGACGTCCGATGCGGCGATCGAAGCGGCGCGCGTCGCGATAGGCCAACGTCTGGAGTTCCTCCGTCGCCACGGCGACGACATCCCCGGCGCCGAGCCGATAGAAATCGTGGTTGTCGATCACAGCGTCGACTCCAAGTTCCTCGGCTATGGCCAGGGCGCGTTTCCGTCGGATCGCGAGGCCCTGACGGCCGAAGAGGCCGCCCGCCAGCTGAGTTGGGCCACCTGGTCGCGGGCTGAGCTCGTGGCGGCGGCACGGGCCCAGACAGTGCCGGCAACTATGCCTCCGCCGGCCGGCGGCCGATCGGCGGCCTCAATCCTCTCCCATGTCGCCGGCTCCGAATGGGCCTATGTCAGTTCCAACCTCGGGACTCTCAAGGGTGGCAGCGCCGCGATTGCGGCGATCGAGAGGGCAGGTGACGAGCCGTGGGAGGCGTTGGCCGCCGAACGCGAAGCCCTCATGGAGCGCCTCCGGCGGATGACTCTGGATGAACTAGTGATCGTCACGGAACGGGGCGAGGGCAAGCCGCCGAAATCGGCGCGGCGGATGTTGCGCCGGCTCCTGGAACACGAATGGGAACATGTGCTGGAGTTGAACTCGAGGCTGCCGGGAGGCTCGACGCAGTAACGAAAGAAACCGGTGCCGGGCGCCGGTTTCCGTATCTAGGTCCGTCTGCTCAGCGAGACCGCTTAGCTACATCGCCCCCAGGACGACTCTCGCGATTTCCCCATCGATCTCTTCTGAGAGGACCGCGGCCACTCTGTCCGCCGCTCGCTGCGCGAGGGGGCTGCCCATCGTGAAGCGACTGTTCGGCATGGAGAGGTCCATCTCGTCCAGCCGTGACTGGCTGAACCGGGCGCGATGCCGTTCGCAGGCGTTCCGGGTGAGGTCGTCTTCGGTCTCGATGCCGTGGCCGGTCAGATAGTAGTTGCCGACCTTGGCGACCACTTCGACGGGGCCGGTGCCGTTGGCAAAGAACCCCTGCGCTTGGACGCCGTCTGCGCCGAGCCAGGTCACGATTGCCTGGACCAGAACGGCCGAAGCCTTCGCCTCGAACCAGCCGTCGCCGCGCACGATCTGAGCCACGGCGCGGCCTATCCCGGCCACTTCCTCATTTGCGAGGACGGCCCGGAACTCGCGGTTAAGCGAGGTTACCGCCTGGCTTGGACCCTTGACGGTTGTTACGTTCTGCTGACGATCAGGCTGATCCACCGTTTGGCACTCATAAATACGGGCCGTGTGCGCGTACACGTTAGACGAGCGGGGCGGTCAGTCAATACCGGCCTTACGGCTCACCCGATCAGTACTTTTGGGTCGCCCCCGTGTGGGCCACCCGTTTAGGTTGATCGTTGCCCGGCGTCACTTGCCCGAATGTGGCATCGAACGCCGGTTCTTTTGGTGAGTGGCGTGAGGGCCGGTGCTACCCCGCACCGCCCCAGGACTGTCCTAGCGAGAAACCTTTGGACTCAGCCGGCCGATGCCAGTGCCTGAGTCACCACCGCTTGGGCTTCCTCGAGGATCTTATCAAGATGAGCCTCGCCTAGGAAGCTTTCGGCGTAAACCTTGTAAACATTCTCGGTTCCCGACGGCCGTGCCGCAAACCAGCCGTGTTCCGTGGTGACCTTGACCCCGCCGATCGGGGCGTCGTTGCCCGGGGCGCGTGTTAGGACGGCCGTCACGGGTTCGCCGGCCACTGAGGCGGCCTTCACCTGCGCCGGCGATAGCTTGGAGAGGATGGCCTTCTGGGCGGGGGTGGCCGGCGCGTCGATGCGCCTGTAGGCCGGCGCACCGAACCTGTCGGTCAGCTCGCCGTAGGCCGCGGCGGGGTTGTGCCCGGTCTTGGCCGTCAACTCCGCGGCCAGCAGGCAGGCGATCAGCCCGTCCTTGTCGGTCGTCCAGACGGTGCCGTCGCGCCGCAGGAACGAGGCCCCTGCGCTCTCTTCGCCACCGAAGCCGAGTGTGCCGTCTACGAGTCCGGGAACGAACCACTTGAAGCCCACCGGCACCTCGAGCAGACTGCGGCCGAGATCCGCCGCCACTCGATCCAGCATGCTCGTGGAGACGAGGGTCTTGCCGACAGCAACGTCATGACGCCAGATCCTGTTCCGATACAGATAGGCAACCGCAACCGACAGGAAGTGGTTCGGGTTCATGAGGCCTGCGGCTCCGGAGACGATGCCGTGACGGTCCGCGTCCGTGTCGTTTGCGAAGGCCACATCGAAACGGTCCTTCAAGGCCACCAAACGAGCCATGGCGTACGGCGACGACGGGTCCATTCGGATCCGCCCGTCCCAATCCACGGTCATGAATCCGAATTGGGGGTCCACGATCTCGTTGGTCACCGTCAGGTCCAACCCGTACTTGTCGCGGATTGCGGCCCAGTAGCCGATGCTGGCGCCGCCGAGCGGATCGACGCCCAGCTTCAGGCCAGAGCCGCGGATGGCGTCCATGTCCACTACGTTGGCTAGGTCCGCCACGTATGCCGTCGTGAAGTCGTGTAGTTCGATCTCATCGCAGGCTCGTTCGTAGACCAGCCGCTTGATCGAGGTCAGGCCGTTCCGGAGAAGATCGTTGGCCTGATTCTGGATGGCCGACGTGATGTCCGTATCCGCCGGGCCGCCGTCTGGAGGGTTGTACTTGAAGCCGCCGTCTTCGGGCGGGTTGTGCGAGGGCGTGATCACGATGCCGTCGGCGAGGCCGGGGGCTCCGCTGTGGTTGTGGGTCAGGATTGCGTGGGAGATGACGGGCGTGGGCGTCAGGGCCCTGGCCAGGCTGGCGACGACGGCAACCCCGTGGGCAACCAGGACTTCGACCGCCGTCTTGTAGGCCGGCCTGGAGAGGGCGTGGCTGTCGTAGCCGATGAAGAGCGGCCCGTCGATCCCGCGGCTCTTCCGATAGCGGCAGATTGCCTGGGTCGTGGCGAGGATGTGGTCTTCGTTGAACGAGCCGTTGAGTGAGGAGCCGCGGTGTCCGGACGTACCGAAGGCGACCGCCTGGGCGGGCACGCCTGGATCCGGGTGAATGTCGTAGTACGCGGCAATCAAGCGGTCGACGTCGACCAGCATGGACTTTTCGGCCGGCTTGCCCGCCTGTTCGCTGACTGCCACAGATTCCCAACCTCCTGGCTGTTCACTCGATACCTACGGAATGATGCCTTGCCGGAGGTCGTCTGACCAGGACCAACGCCGGCTGGATCGGCCACCGACTCAGTACGGCAGCGTTATCGTCGAGGCCATCGTCGCCAGCCCGAGGAACGGCATGCCCCAGGCTGACTCAATGGTCCGGAGGAGTGAGTAATGCGTGGCCGGGCCGTCGAAACGCGAGCCGGGCGTCATCTTTGCGCTCGCCAGAATCGTGGCGATATGCCCGCCGCCCTGATCGTTGCTGTCACCTTCGTCGAAGGTCACGATGAGCAGGGAGTCCTTGAATGCCGGGCTACCGGTAATCTGAGGCACGAATTCCTTGAGGAAGTCGTCGCCGGCTCGGACGGAGCCGCTGTGCATGTCGTTGACCTGGTTGGGGATGATCATCTCGAAGTCGGCGGCGGCGGGGTCGAAGCCGGACAGATTGGTGATGTTGGCGCAGCGCGTCGGGTTGGCGCTGACGGCCGTGTAGCTGATCGCCGGGTTGTGCTTTCGGACGTATTCGCCCACGGCTCCGGGCCCGTCCTGGACTGGGTCCGCCAGGAAGCTCCTGAAGCAGGCGCCGGGATAGCCCTGCGCATATACATGCCAGGTCCGCCCCGAGGCCTCCACCTGGTCGAAGAGGCTCGTCGCCGCCAGGTTGTAGGTGCCATCGCTGTTCGTGCCCTGAAGCCCTCCGGACGTGAGCGCGATGTAGTTGGGCTCGGACGGGTGAGTCTCGGCATACAGATTGGTCGCTTGCCCGTACCGGGCGATCAGCTGGTTCATGTACGGCGCCGCGGAGGAGCCGACGATGCGGCCGAACTCCTTGTTCTCCAGGATAATCATGTAGATGTGCTTGAAGTCTGGCGGCCCGGAGTGGGGGGTAGAGGATGGCGTGGGCGCGGCGGTGACCGAGGCAAGGCCTGTGACCGCAATGGCGCTTGTGGGCGGGCCTGCCGTGTCGGCATAGCCCGACGGCGATGGCTTCGTCGCCACCGATCCGCCGCACGCGGCGACGAAGGCGGCCGCCCCGAGAATGATGGCCGCCCTCACGCGGATACTCTCCGCCCGAATCTTCATGGCTCGATTGTGACCCATGCTCGTCGATTTAGGACCCTTGCCGGCAAAAAGGAACAGCCGCAGGGCGAACCTGCGGCTGCTTGCAGTGGAGGGGGATGCGGGCGACTACTCGGTGGCGCCGGCCGTCGGGGAATTCGCCGGCGCGAGACCGCTTCGTTCGTGCGCTTCGGCGTGGAAGTGCGCGCGCAGCGGAACTTCCTTGAGCGCCAGGATGGCGATGAGGGAAAGCACCGCCGCCGCAACACCGATCCAAACCGAGTCGGCGATAGCGATCGAGAACGCCTGATGGAAGCCGCTGATGTATGCGCCCTGGAACTGGGCCGGAACCTGCGAAAGCATGGTGCCTATCGGTGAGGCTCCGACCTCGGTAAGCGAGCCCAGATCGAATCCCGGAGGCGCCACGGCCCCTAGCTTGGCTTGAGCGGGAGCGCCGGCCGGGAGAGCGTTGTTCACAGAGGTACTGAGCAGGTCCCAGTTCAGGTAGTTCCTGAACAGGGTGAACGCCGCGGTGAGTCCAACCGAAGTGCCGATCTGGCGGAACAGGGTCAGGTCGCTTGTGGCCGTCCCCAGCCGCTCGAACGGAACGTCGTTCTGAACGATCAGGGTGAAAATGGCCATGGTGGGCCCAACACCGAGACCGGTGATGAGCATCCAGCTCCATAGAGGCAGGTTGGGAGTGTCGGCGCGCAGGCCCTGGAAGAGGAAGAGGCCGACGGCCATGAGCGCGACCGCGCCGGCCAGAAGCCACTTATACCTACCGGTTCGGCTGACGATCTGGCCGGCCAGGATCGAGCTGAAGATCAACCCGAACAAGAATGGGAACAGCAGGTAGCCGGAGGCCGTGGTGCTCGCTCCCTGCACGATCTGGAACCAGAGCGGCAGGAAGATGATCAGGATGGAGAAGCCGAAGACCGCGAAGAACGTCGCCACGACGGAGACGGCAAAGGTGCGGTTCTTGAAGAGGTCCAGCGGGATCATCGGATCCTTGGCCTTCCACTCCACCAGGATGAAGATCAAGGTGAAGGCCAGGCCCACGCCGAACCAGGCCAGCACGTATGGATCCGTCCATGGACTTGTCTCTGCGAGCGTCAGGGCGATGAGGACGGGCACGATGCCGCCGACGAACGTAGCCACTCCCAGGATATCCAGCGTGAATTTGCGGTCCTTGGGGGTGACTCTAGGTAGCAGGCGGCTGATTAGGTATAGCGAGACGAGCCCTACGGGCACGTTCACATAGAAGATGTAGTGCCAGCCCACGGTATCCGTCAAAGCGCCCCCGAGGAACGGGCCTACCAGGAACGCGACGCCGAAGACGGCACCGAAGAGACCCTGGTACTTGCCTCGTTCGGCCGGAGTGAAAAGGTCGCCGATGACGGCCAGCGAGATCGGGAAGAGGGCGCCGGCGCCGAGGCCCTGGATGCCCCGGAAGATGATCAGTTGCGTCATCGTCTGGCTGAGGCCGGACAGGATCGATCCGAAAAGGAACAGCACGATGCCGATCAGCAGCATCGGCTTGCGGCCGAAGTAGTCCGACAGCTTGCCGTAGATCGGAATGGCGGCGGTGCTGGTGACGAGATAGGCCGTGACGACCCAGGTGTAGAAATCCGCGCCGTTGAGCTCGGTTGAGATCTTCGGAAGCACCGGGCCGACGATGGTCTGGTCCAGAGCGCCGAGGAACAGGGCGAGCAGAGTGGCGCCCAGGATTTCAAACCGGGCGCGAGGGTTGACCTCGATCGCGGCGTGCTCCGGCGCGCTGGCGATCTGCGATGTCATGAGGGCTCCTTGCGCAGTGCGCTGTGTGACTGGTCGGAAAGGTCGGAGGCGGGGTGCAAACGACCGTGGCCTCAGCCTGAGGTTGGTTTGTGTAGGACTCGTGAACTCGCGTCGGAAATGCTGTGACTCCTGCGCTGTTCATCCGTGACGCGCCGCCTCTGCCCTGCCGACGTGGCTTCGCCCCGAAGCATCGAGGCGAAACAGGGAGCGTATTAATACCGTAATTCCGAGAAGATTGCTCGGGATGGGCCGGACGGGTGCGCCCGGCGTGCCTGCTAGGGCCGGCAGTCTTGCCGGCTCTCAAGCGATCCGGCGAGCCACGAATTCGACGAGGTGAAAGTGGTGCGGCTCGCCCAGTGCGGTCTGCGAGTCCTCTTCCTTCTCGGTCCAGTGTTCGATCTCGAAGCCGGCCAGATCCGCCCGCATCTGATCGGGCGAAAGACAGGTCATGGCCGGGTCCGGTGCCGACTGATCGTGGTCGCCGAAGAGCATGGCCCCAAAACGTGAGCCGGGCGCCAATGCGGCGACGATGCGATTCCAGGTGCCGCGGTATGCGATTGGATCCAGGAACGGCAGGCAGAGGCTGGCGTTGACGAGGTCACAGGCAGGAATGGCAACGGTGGCCAGGTCTTCGATGTGGACTCTCAGCCGGGCTCGAAGGGCTGTCTCCAGGGCTGCCTCAAGGGCGTTCTGTGCACCCGGCTCCCGATCGACGGCCAGGACGTTCCAGCCTGCTCGCAGAAGCTCGCGCGTGTCGCGTCCAGCGCCGCAGCCGAGATCGACGGCGAAGCGGGGCTGGCTCAGACCGGCTGCGTCCTCTGCCTTGAATTGGCCGATCGCGAAGCGGACGGTTTCCCAGGCCGGTCTTTCCACGGTGACCTTGTAGTAGTCGGCCCAGTATTCCGAGTCGGCGCTCAAGGTTGCCTCCCTACTCGAATGCCGCGGCCGCGTAGCCCACGGTCCGGCGGGGGTCTCCACCGGCGTCTGCCGACGTTGCCGCCTTGAGAAGTATGCCCTGTCTAGCGCCCATTTCCGCCAGCGCGCTCAGCGCCACACGGACCGGATCGATGCCGCACATGCCGCAGACGATGCCGTACCGGCCGGCTTGGCTGAACCGGGCTTCTCGCAGGTGGAGTTCGTCCACGTCCATGCGCAGGAGCGGCTCCAGCATCTCCGTATCCACCTTCTCGCATATACCGGCGGGCGGGTAGTGGGCCATATCCGAACTCGCGACCAGCAGGATCCTCTCGCCGGCCTCGCGCTTGCGGGCCAGCAGGAGACCCAGAGCCCGGCCGGCTTCCTTGTGAGTGGCCAGCAGCGGGCTCACGGCGAGTGGCACGATCCTCGCCCCGTGGCAGGTGCTTAAGAGGAGCGGCAGCTGGACTTCCAGCGAGTGCTCGCCTGCGTGAGCGGAGTCGTTGCGGACGAAAGGTAGTCCGAGGGCGGCAATCTCGTCCGCCAGTTCGGCGTCGACCGGCACGTCACCGAGTGGCGTCTGCCACGGCCCGCCCGCCCAGACGCCGATGCCGTCGGCGCGGGCCTGGTGGTCCGTTCCGGCCAGCACGATCGTGGCCGGACCGATCTCCCCTGCCAGCGCCCAGGCGAGTGCGGCAATCGCGCCCGAATATTCGAGTCCTGCGTGCGGAACCAGGAGGCCGGCAACGTCGCCCGGGCTCAGGCCGGCCGGGCGCGGAGTCGCTGCGGCTTCCGCCAGTAATCCGGCCAGAAGCGTGCTCAGACGCCTCGGATCGGCCGGGTAGAAGGTGCCTGCGACGGCAGGACGACGCGGCCCGCGGGTCATTGCCGGACGTTCTCCAGCTCGGTGATGCCGATCCCTGCCAGCTTATGCCCGCACACCGCGCACTTATCACCTTCCAGAGCCGCCGCCGGAGTCACCGAGAATCCGTGGCGCCTGATCAGAATCTGACCGCAACCGGCGCAGCAGGTGTCCTGGTCGCCGCCGACATTGCCCGAGTACACGTGGCTCAAACCTTCCGCCCGGCCGATGGCGACCGCGCGCTCCACCGAGGATACCGGCGTGGGATCCAGATCCGTCAGCCGGTATGTCGGGAAGAAGCGGCTGACGTGCCATGGCGTCTCCGGCCCCAACTCGGCGGCGATCCAGGCCGCCATCTTCTCCAGATCTGCCGGTTCGTCGTTGAGGCCGGGGATCAACAGCGTGGTGACTTCGAGCCAGATGCCACGATTCCGCATCCCGACGAGGGTCTCCAGGACCGGTGCCAGCCTGGCGCCGACAACTCGCCGGTAGAAGCGGTCGTTGAAGGACTTCAGGTCGACGTTGGCAGCCTCTATAACCGGCCCTAGAAGGTCGACCGCCTCGGCCGTCTGGTATCCGTTGGTGACCAGCAGGTTGGCCAGGCCGGCCTCGCGCGCCAGTCGAGCCGTCGCAAGGACGTATTCGATGAAGACCGTCGGCTCCGTGTAGGTGTAGGCGATGCTGCGCGCGCCCGCCGCCAGGGCTGCCTCGATTACACGCTCTGGTGGTAGGTCAAATGAGGGGGCCGTCAGCCCATCGCGCTCGGCCTGGGATATGGCCCAGTTCTGGCAGTGGAGGCAGTGGAAGTTGCAGCCCCGCGTCGCGATGGAGAAGGCCACGCTACCTGGATAGCAATGAAAGAGCGGCTTCTTCTCGATGGGATCCGCGTTCGCGGCGACGGCCCGCCCGAACACGAGACTGACGAGCTCACCGTCGTGGTTTTGGCGGACGCGGCAGATGCCGGCGCGGCCCGGCCGTATCAGGCAGCGATGGGCGCAGGCGACGCAGCGGACTGCGCCGTCGTCTTCGGCCACTCCCAGAATGGCGGGTGTTGTGGCCGGAATATGGGTCTCATGAGTTAGGGCAGGGAATGTCACAGGCGCCGGCTCCTTGTGAGCATGCTCTGCCCGCGGCCGGGGTCCCGCCAAGAGTCGAACGGCCCGAGGAGTCGTCGACTACCAGCCCCAGGTCTCCAGTTCCGTGATCTCGATCGGGACGGAGTATTGGGCCGCGAAGCCGTCGAAGGTGTTGCCCCAGTCCTTGTTGTCCTCGACCCAGTCGCGGTACCGATCCATGTAGGCCTGGTTCTGCAACACCGAGGGTAGCTCAAGGGCAATACGCGCCGAGCCCCGAATCACGTGAACCTGTTCGCCGCCGGGAGTGCAATTGAAGTTGAGGGCGACGTGTGAGTTCGTCCTGATGTTCGCGATGCGGCGAGCGCCCGTCTTGCTGTAGACGACGATTCGTTCGCGTTCGGCATCCCGCTCGTACAGGAACCAGACCGGCGCCGGTTGCGGCACGCTGCGGTCCACGGTCGTCATCCATACGACTCGATCCTCGCGCAATCGCTCAAGCATGCGCGCACCGAGTGGGGTCGATTCGTCGATCATATGATCGCGCTCCTGCATTCGGGTCCTGACGCTCACATCCTAGCGCCGCCGCCAAACGCCCTTGGCGTGCCGACGCAACGGGCGTACGCTGAACCTGCCGCATCGAGGTTCAGATGAGACAGTTCGAGAGATCGGATCAGGTACGGCTTCTGGCGATTGCCCGCCGTTCGATCGAGACTGCCGTGGGCTTGCCTGCGTCGAGCGACAAGGCCGAGAGTCCCGTGCCGCCGGCCCTGGCCGTCCCGGCGGCCGCATTCGTCACGATTCATGAGCGAGGCGAACTGCGCGGCTGCATAGGCCTGATGCGGTTCGAGGCTCCGCTCTGGCTGAACGTAAGAGACGCGGCCCGAGCCGCCGGTCTGGACGATCCCCGGTTCCTGCCGGTCGCCGAAACTGAGTTGCCGCGCCTGGAGTTGGAGATCTCCGTCCTGGATCCGCCGGTCAAGATCGCCAGACCGGCCGAGTTCGAAGTAGGGCGCCACGGTATCGTCGTCGAGCGTGGAGGGCACCGTGCCCTGCTCCTGCCTCAGGTGGCAGGCGAAATGGGTTGGAACGAAACCCAGATGCTCGATGCCGTCTGTCGCAAGGCGAACTTGCCGCACGACGCCTGGCGCGAGCCGACGACGAACCTCTCGGTCTTCGAGTCCGTCTGCTTCAGCGAATAGCCGGGAGGCGGCGGATTGTTATGCCGCGGTCCGCTTCATTCAGAATTACTTCAGCCCAAAGGTTAACTATGGGCCTCAGGTCGATGCCGCCGGTCGATCACGAAGCGGCAAGCAGGAGGTTCTCATGGTTACCGAAACACGGCGACTCAGCCAGGGCGTGACCCGGCGCCTGGTCGCCAAGCTATCAGCCCTTGCATTCGCGGGCCTTCTTGTGGCCGCATGCGGCTCTGCCGCGGTGACGCAGGCAAGTCCGCACACCAACCTGAACCTGATGGGCCTGGTCGAGACCACAACGGCGCCGAATACACAGGCCAACCTGTCGACGGCCACTGCCGCGCCGACGGTGTCTCTGGGGGCTGCCAGCGGGGCCGCCCTCTCGCTCCAGGAGCAGATGGTTGCGGTCATCAAGCAGGTCACGCCGCAAGTGGTCCAGATCGAGACCGACTCGGGCCTCGGCTCCGGCATCATCTACGACTCGAGCGGTGACATCATCACCAACGCCCACGTCGTCAGCACGGCCAAGACCTTCAAGGTGACCCTCTCCAACGGCAAGACCTACACGGGCTCACTCGTCGGAAGCTACACACCTGATGACATCGCCGTCATCAAGATCACCGCGCCGGGGCTCTCTGTGGCTACGTTCGCGGACTCGTCCACGCTGTCTGTGGGCGACTTCGTACTGGCTATGGGCAACCCACTCGGGCTCCAGTCCAGCGTCACCGAAGGCATCATCAGCGCCCTTGGCCGCACGGTCAGTGAGCCGGCCGGAAACGCTCTTCCGGACACCATCCAGACCAGCGCCGCGATCAATCCCGGCAACAGCGGTGGCGCCCTTGTCGATCTCAACGGCAGCGTCGTCGGCATTCCGACCCTCGAGGCCACGGATGCGCAGTCAGGTGGCAACGCGGCCGGTATTGGTTTCGCAATCTCCAGCAACCGCGCCAAGCTGATCGCGGATCAGCTGATTGCATCCGGTAAGGTCACCAATTCCGCGCGGGCCTACTTCGGAGTCTCGCTTCGCGACGGGACTGTCGGGCCGGTCGTCATGACCGTGACCGCGGGCGGTCCCGCAGCCATTGCCGGGTTGGTAGTTGGGGACATCGTTACATCGATCGACGGCGTCACGACTGCCGATAGCCAGACGGTCATCGAGCAGATTGCCGCCCATCACCCCGGCGACGTGGTGCAGGTTGCCGTCCAGCATCAGGACGGGACGACCGGCACGTACAGCGTGACCCTGACCGAACTCCCTGCCTGACCTCTTCAAGGCCGGGCCGAAACGACCCGGTTCAGGCTCGGTATCAGATAGAGGCGGCCCATCGGGCCGCCTCTATCTATGCGCCCGGAACGAGCGGCAGTTCGAAGGTGATCGCGGTCCCGCCGTCCACAGGCACGTCCGCCCGAATCGATCCACCGTGAGCTTCCACGAGCTTGCGGGCGATGGCCAGACCCAGGCCCGTGCCACGAGAGTCGTCCGACTTTGCGAAGCGCTCAAAGAGATGAGGGAGTACGTCCGGGGAGACGCCCGGCCCCTCGTCAGACACGGTGACTGAGACGGCCTCCCGCAGCGCAGTCCCGGATATTGAAACCGCGCTGCCCTTGGGCGCGTATCGGATGGCGTTGGCCACCAGGTTGCCGATGACTTGCTGGATGCGGAGCGGGTCCACGTCCACCAGGGGCAGCTCCTCCGGCATCTCGACGCGGATCGTCACTGTGGAAATGGCCGCGAGTACTTCAAATGAGGCCGCGGACTCCTGGGCGAGGATGCTCAGATCCGTCGGCTCCTTGTGAAGGGCGAGCGTTCCGCCTTCCGCCAGGGCGAGAGTCCGCAGGTCCTCCACGAGTTTGGTCACCATCCCAATCTGGTCGACCGCGGCACTCAGGTGTGCCTCGTCCAACGGATGGACCCCGTCGATCATCGCTTCGAGTTCACCGCGGAGGACCGCAAGCGGTGTGCGAAGCTCGTGGCTGACATCGGCGAGAAGGGTTCGGCGTTGCCGTTCATCGTCTTCCAGGCGGGTGGCCATCGAGTTGAACGCTTCGGTAAGCCAGCGCAATTCGCGCAGGCCGTGTCTCGGCACGTATACCCGAGCCGTGTAGTCGCCCACCTCAACCTTCCCGGCAGCCTCTATCAGGGCGCCGAATGGGACCGCGAAGCGTCTTGCGCTCCGAGCCGTGCCGGTGATTGCCAGCACGATGACCATAACGATGATCACGCCGGCGAAGGTAGCCGCCGCGCTGGACAATCCCGAAGCTGAAAGAAGCTGTCCGACCAGCAGCAGCGGCGCCCAAATCAACAGGATCGACACGATCGTGATGCCGATGGCAAACCGAATCAGGAACCGGCGCCTGACCTTTCGCCAGGGAAACTCGGCGACCGGCGGCCAGGGTTCGTCCTGGGGCCACCATCTGGGCTGGGGCCGATAGGCGTGACGCCAGCGCATCTGGTGCTCGAGGAAATGTGCACGCCGTTCTCGGGCCAGCCTTTGGTGGCGGTCGTAGGGGTTGCGCTCGCCCGGGCCGCCGTCGTCCCTCATTCGGGCTCCTCGGCGAATCGGTAACCGACGCCGTAGACGGTGAGGACGTATTTCGGCCGGCTGGCGTCCGCCTCCAGCTTGCGGCGCAAATTCTTGACGTGGGCGTCGATGGCCCGCTCGTAGGACTCGAAGGTGACTCCGTGGATGGAGTCGAGCAACTGAGACCGCGTGAATATCCGCCCGGGCTGGCGTGCCAGGGCGGTCAGCAGTTGGAACTCTGTGGCGGTCAGTTCAACCGTTCGGCCGGCCACGGAGACGCGCATCCGGCCGACATCGATCGAGATGTCGCCCACCTCGATCCGATCTCCGGGTTCGTCCTGGCGGTCCACACGCCGCATGATCGCCCGGACGCGGGCCACCAACTCTCGTGGGCTGAATGGCTTGGTCACGTAGTCGTCCGCCCCGATCTCCAGCCCCAGGACGCGGTCCAGCTCGTCGTCGCGGGCGGTGAGCATGATGATCGGCAGATTCGAGTCCCGCCGGATCGCTCGGGCCACATCCAGCCCGTCCATCCCAGGCAGCCCGAGGTCCAGGACGAGTAGGTCCGGCTTACGGAGACGAACCGCGGTGAGGGCCGAAGGTCCGTCGGCGGCGGTGATCACGGCGAAACCGGCATGCTCGAGATAGTCGCGAGCAAGCTCCACGATGCGCGTTTCGTCGTCTACGACCAGCACGGTTTTCAAGGTGACCTCATCGTACGGCGCGGCGAGTTTGCCGGCCGGCCATTTGGGACGGCCAAGCCAGGAGCCGGAGAGCCGGACTCCTGGCTTGTGTCCCCGTCGGCTACTTGGGCTGATCGCTCGGCGGAGCGGCGTCCTGGCTTGGGGCTTCCGTGCCGTGAGCTCGGCGGTGGAATTCGTCGAAGTAGGTCTGGCCGGCTTCACGCCACTCGCTTCGATGCCAGCCACCGGGACCGAAGCCGGGGTCACGGCCGGAGCCGCCGGGCCCAAACCCGCCGGGCCCAAACCCGCCGGGACCAAACCCGCCGGGACCAAACCGATCGTCAACGTAACCACCGGGGAAGTAGGCGTGTCGTGCCCAGGCCCGGTGATGATGCCCGAAGATCGCAAAGCCGATCATTCGAAGCAGAACCAGGAAGACCAGGATTGTCAGCATGAGGCCGATCACGCTTCCGTGACCCCAGCCCGGGCCCCAGCCCGCAAATGCGGTGCCGTTCGAGCCGGCGCCTACCGCAACCCCGACGCCGAAGGCGCCGAGGGTGAACAACCCCATGAACCCGATGAAGAACAGTGCGGCCAGAAATCGGAAGCCGCCTCCTTGTCGCATCTCAAACTCCTGCGATCTGGCTCCCGGTTGAAGATCGGTCGGCTGGGAGCGCTCGCCAACCTTGCTTTGTAGATTGGCGATCGCGTGTGAATGAATCGTGAGCGAGGCTCGGAGGAGTGGTGTGGGTGAGCCGGAGGGCGGCCCACGGTCACACGGTGAAGTAGCCGGTCACGTCGAGGACGAACCTGCGTCGTGGCGCCCGGACGCCGATGCGTGTCGCCCGCAGATTCTGCCGGCCCGAGTGGAGCCGCGTCTCTGTGCGATCAGACCAGATCGCGCCGCTGCATGCCGTAACCGCCGAGAATCAGGCCGATGACTGCGACTGCCAGGCAGACGCCTACGCCGGCGACGTCCCACTGCCCAACCATCGTCCGGCCCATGTGTGAGCTCAGCGCAAGCTGGTGGAACCAATCCGGCAGATTGAGCGGCGGCGCCATAAAATCGATGATGAAGGTTGCGATTACGAAGAGCGCCGTGACTTCGCCGGCGATTGAGTTCCTGAACAGACCTCCCACGGCCATCCCAATTCCGGCCGCCGCCGCCGCGTACAGGCCGATGATCATGGCGCCGGCAACCGGCGTAAGAATGTCTCCGCCGGCAGCGGCAACGCCGAGGGCGATGCCCGCCATCGCCACCGCAGTCATGACGGCGATCGCCATGAAGACTCCGATGCCGCCGGAAATAGCCCAGCGGGCGCGTCCGAGCGGGCTCGCCAGCAACATCTCCAGCCGCCGATCCTTCTCGTCCGAGGCCCAACCCGACACAAACACCGCCGCCGCGAGTCCTGCGATCAGGTACCCCATGTAGGCAAACATGAGTTGCAGGAAACCGCCGGCGGATGCGATGTCGTAACCCTTGAACAGGGTCTCGAACAACTTATTCGTGTCTGGTGACGCCTTCAGTGAGTCCGAGAAGGAGCGGCTGGAGGCCGCGATCAGGGCTGCGTAGATGGCCAGGCCGAAGCCCCAGGCGAGGGCCCCGGTCAACCGCTCGCCAAAGGAGCGGCCGATTGGGCCGCGCACGCCCAGGAGGGCGCCCGGCAGACTGGGCGTCGGGATGGCGCTTGTGGAGCCAAGATCCCGCCGGTCGAAGGCGACGATGCCGACGGCGAAGAGCACGACGGTAATCACCGCCACGGGAACCAGCGAGAGCCAGTCGTACTGCGCGGCGAGGGGTAGGTGGCCCGCGGTCCACTTGAACCAGGAGAACGCGGCGGGAATCTCCAGTGCGGGGACGGAAGTCGAGTACCCGCTGATGGCGAAGCCGCCGATCAGGAACGCCCCGGCGACACCGGCGGCGCTCGCCCGTCCCGTGAACGGAGCCAGCGCCCACGCCACGGAACCGGAGACCAAACCGATCAGGCCGACCCAAACGGCAATTCCCACGGCCGCCTCGACCGGCAGGGCATCACCAGTGATCTTGGCGAAGGCGTGCGTCCCGGCATAGGTCACGACCCCCATAAAGGTGCATGCGATGACCATGCCGGTGATGTGCGCCGCCAGCTTCTCGATTGCGATACGGCGCTTGCCGAACGGTGCGGCGGCGACCATGTCCATGCTGCCGCGGCCGGATTCGGAGGCCAGGGTTCCGGAGAGGGCCACGATGGACCATAGCCCGGCGATCAGGGCAAAGAACGGGCCGTACTTCCAGGAGAGGTATCCGCCGAGCGTTCCGAGATTAACGGGGTTGCTGGTCAAGCCTCTGAACGAGGCCGGCATCGAATCTACGAAGCTGGATAGATCCGCGCGCGAGGCGGGCGTGGGGTAGGCCGATGCAATCGCGTAGGCGCCGGAGAGCATGATCCCGCCCAGCAGCCCCGTGACGATCAGCACGGTCAGGCGCGAGTCGCGCATGGTCTTGGCGTAGATGCTGCCGAAGCCGTAGAAGCGGCTCCACAGTGACACGCTGGATATGCCCGCCGTGGGCGGGCTGCCGGCCTTCCTGGCAGGAGCCTGAGCGGCCATCACTTCACCTCGGCGGCCGGAGTCTCCGTGGAGCCCTTGCCGTACTGAGCCAGGAACGTTTCTTCGAGGCTCGGCTCACGGCTCAGGAAATCCGTCACGCCCAGGCGGGCCGCAGTTTGGACCACGGGCGTGATCGGGCCGAGAACACGCATCCGGAGAGTGTGATCCTCGGTCTGGATGTCGCTGACGCCCGGCAGCTTGGCGAACTCCGCGGCCGGCGCGTCGCCGATGAATCGAAGCTCAACCTGGTGGTGGGCCAGGTCTCGCAGCGCATCGACGCGGTCAAGGCGAACGATGCGGCCATCCCGAATGATCGCCACGCGATCGCAGCTCCGCTCCACTTCGCTCAGGATGTGGCTTGAGAGGAAGACCGTGCCGCCGTCCTTGACCCTTTCCCGCAGCAATTCGAAGAAGGTCTGCTGCACGAGCGGGTCCAGACCTGAAGTCGGTTCGTCGAGGAGGAGCAGTTCCGGCTTGTTCTGGAGCGCGGCGACCAGGCCAACCTTCTGCTTGTTGCCCTTGGAGTACTCGCGGAAGCGCCGGCTCGGGTCAAGGTCGAAACGCTGGATCAACTGGGCCTGGTAGGTCTTGTCCACGCCGCCGCGCAGATTCCCGAAGTAGGTCAGCGTCTGGCCACCGGTCAGCCGGTCGTACAGGGTGAACTCGCCGGGCAGGTAGCCGATGCGGCGGTGGATGGCCGTTGGATCGGCCGAACTCTCGATGTCGAAGACGAAAGCCTTGCCGCTCGTGGGCCGGATGAGATCTAGCAGAACGCGAATCGTCGTCGTCTTGCCGGCGCCGTTGGGACCGAGAAAGCCGAAGACTTCGCCCTGTTGGACCTCGAGGTTCACGTCGAGTATCCCGCGGTGCGATCCGTACGACTTGGTCAGCTTCTCGGTCCGAATGACTGCGGCCATGCGTGTTCCTCAGAGAGACGATTCGACGCGCAGATTGTCGTCTCTTCAAGGCAGGAGGTCTACTGCCCGAGCGGTCCTACCGGCAGGGCCGGGCCTCATCGGCGCCGGGCCACGGCCTACTGGGCTCTGGGAAGCGGACCCTTGATCGACAGGGTAATGAGGCGGTCCGTGCGGCCGAATATCTGGGCGAAGACGGATGGAACCAACCACCGCAGGAAGTAGAGCTTGCAGCCCAGGCAATACCCGGTCGCAGCCAGCAGTACTTGCAGGGCGGCCACTCCGCCGACGAAGAGCCAGCCCACGCCCGTGAGCCCGACGAGGAAGGCGATCGTGCCCATGGCGATGAAGGTTCCGCCGAGCGCCTGGGCAAACCGGGGTGGGTACTCATGTTCGGGTTCCGTCTGGCCTAGGCGGAGCGCCCTGCGGATGAAGGGCCAGGGTCGGCCCGGCAGGAACAGGCGGGAGCCGAATGCGGCGGCAACCAGGAGGTTGATCCCCACGAGGATCGCCAGCCACGGGAGGTTGAGCGCGAACGAAGCGATCAGAACCGCAGCCGATAGGCCGGCCCCAAAGCGCTGGCCGCGCGGGTCTATGAATCGGGCGGGTGGAGTGAGCTGAACGGGCACGAGAGTCTCCAGGAAAGGCGATGGCGCACGACATGAGTCGAGGCGCGTCCGACGCGTGGTCGCGAGGCCCGGCTGGAGCTGCTAGTTGCCGAAGGCAAGCTCGACCATCGCCGGCACTCGCCGTCGACAGGAGCACGGCTCGCCCTGAAGGCGGCGCAAATGCTGGTCGGTCATGAGTGGCACGTTAGCGGCGGCGACGCCCGGGGTCGAGCGGGCGATAGCCCTGTTGCGACCTGCGCGCCGGGCCGGATGAGGCGCGACCGCTCAGGCTCGGAGGGTGGATCGGCCGTCTCACCCGGTAGGCCTTTGCATGCTCAAGTGTGGTGAGACCCGATACCGCTGCGAGAATGCGCCAGCGTCGTCCCCGGCGCGTCCGAATGACCGGCCGGAACTGGCCGCCAGGAGATGAGATGTTCGATCTGGGTCTCAATGGCCGGCGCCTCCCGGCGATCATGGCTTTGGTCGTGGCCACGGCGGTAGCCGGTTGTTCTACGTCGGCGGCAACGGCGTCTGTGGCCCCCTCGGTTTCGGCCTCCGCTTCGACAGCGGCTTCCGCCGCCGGTGTGACCGCAAGCGCCACGGTAGCCGCGTCGATGACTCCTGCGATCACGGCCAGCCCGACATCGGCCCCGACGACTCACTCGACGCCGGCGCCCACGCCGACCCCGGCGAAGCCTGCAGCCACGCCGACCCCGCTGCCCGCTCTGGCGATCGGGCTCTGCACCGGCGCTCAGCTGCATCTGGCGATTACTTCATGGATAGGCGATCCGGGCGCCGGAACGGTGTACGCTCATCTCACCGCGACCAACGTCTCATCGGCGAGTTGCAGTATGAGAGGTACGTCCGAGGCCCAGATCCTGAACGGCAGCGGCTCCGTGATCTCCGATGCGGGCTCCGGAGCGGCCAAGGTTTCGTCGAGCGACCCGGTCTACACGCTCGCTCCCAACGGCACGATCAACACGATCACGCAGTGGGGCAATTGGTGCAAGACGGCGCCCAGCCAGAGCATTCGGGTGGCCATGGTGGAGCCGTTCGGTCTCGGCCGGATCGTGGCACCCGCGGCCGGCGTTGCGCCGGTGCCGACGTGCTACGCATCCGGCAGCGGTTCAGTAGTCAGTTCTGAGGCCTGGTTGCCGTAGCGAGGATGCCTCCGGCGAAGGCGTCCGGGCGCCTTCGGCTCAGAGATCCGGCGAGCTACGCGATCTAGGTTATGACCACTTGTTGCGTTGCTGACACCGTCGGGTATCCCGTCAGTGTGCAAGTGGCCGTCACCGTGTAGGTATCTGCCGGCCACGCTGGGCCATACTTCCAGGCAGTGCCCCACTTGTCGGCGACCATCCAAAGATAGCTCGGAGGCGCCCCTTGGGTATCTGTGTAGGTCTTGGTTGATGATGAAGGCGCGCTTGAGGTCAATTTGCATGTAGAGCCGGACAAGGCTGCGATCATGACCGTCACGCCGGTGCCGGCTGGGGCTGTGTATGTCGCCGTGTTGGCACCAATGACTGTTCCGGCCGGCAAGAACTCGACAAAGGCAACTGCGGCTGTCGGTGTCGGAACTGGAGTAATCGTCGGTGACGCGGAAGGCGAAGCCGTCAAGCTCGGCGATGCGGTGCCGGTCGGGGCCGCTGTGGGCTTGGGTCTTGGAGCCGGCGTATAGCAGGGCGTTGGAACCGGGGTGGGGGTTGGGGTTGGGGTTGGCTGCGCGGTGGCGCTCTCGGATGCGCTCGGGGATGCGGCCGGCGTTGGAGTGGGCGTGGGAGTTGGCGTCGGCTTTGGCGTAGGTGTGACCTCTGCGCAGGCCGACAGCGGCATCCTGGCTACAGCAGTGGCGTGCGGCTTCACAGCGTCCGGCGGCATCGAGTCATCGCCGACGACCACTGCGTCGGGGCCGCTGTTACCCGCGGAAGCGTCGGCGTGGAAGTTGTCGATTGGGTTGCTCGACGGGCTCGACTCGCTGGTGAAGGGAGTCGGAACTGTAGTCGGCAGCAGTAGCAGTGAGGTCGCGACCAGCCCGATGATCAAAATGCCGGCCAGGCTGATCAGCAGCATCGCCAATCGGCGGTGGGTGGTCGGCCGGGGATTGCCGTAGCGGTCGAAGTCCGGAGCGCGTGTATCTCTGGCTGGGAGAATCGATCCTGCGTCGGCCGACTTGCTACCCGGCCCGTGAGAAGCCAGGCTGTGCCCGAAGGCCACGCCGGCGCCAAGCAGTTCCGTCAGGAACCCTGCGACCGCGCCGATGACGGGAATCTGACGCCTGGCGCTGGACTCCCGGAGGGCGCCCTCGTTGGAGAAGATGGGCGCCGGCCTGGGGGTGGTGGCTGCCGCGACCGTCTCCGTGATCGAAGCGCGAGTAATGCCGGGGATGTTCGGAACATCGTCTGGCCGAGCGGTGCGACTGATCCCGGAAACGTCCGCATCGGGCCGCATATAGCGAGCTTCTTCGGCGTTGAGGCGCGGCGGTAGCGGGAGGGGAGTCAGCGGTGTCCCGACGGGCTCCGTCTCATCCCGGTGAGCCCGGATGATGCCCGGAATGTCACGGCCCGGCGGTCGTACGTAGCCCTCGACGACCACCGGCGGATGGACCTTGGCCGCCGGCTGATCGCTTCCGGCCGCGGGGTGCTCGCTCTTGGCGGCGGCGTTGGCGGCCATGGCGAGGCTCACGGCACCGGCAGCAGCGGCGGCTGCCGCGAGTCGGCGCGATGCGACATCGGCGTCCAGCCCGACCACTCCGGCCTTACCGGTCGATCGGCTCTTGGGCTTCACCGGCGCTGCCGCAGTCTCCGGAGTGGAATCAGCTGCGATTGGGGCCGCATTCTGCTGCTCGCCGGGACGGTCGGGAAGCCGTTCCTCGGGAGTCTGGCCGTCTGACATCGTTGCCGAACCTCACT
>DASVJA010000228.1:0-3864 GCA_036386115.1 Candidatus Limnocylindrales bacterium | reverse complement strand
CCGGCCTGCACCTCGTCGGAAATCAGCAGGATGCCGTGCTCGTCGCAGATGGCGCGTAGCCCCTGGATGAAACCGTCCTCGGGGACAAGGTAGCCGCCTTCGCCCTGGATCGGCTCAACAATGATCGCGGCGACTTCATTGGCGGGCACGAGGTGCTTGAAGAGCACTTCGTCGAACCACTTGAGATCCGCAACGTGGCCGAACGGCGCATGGTAGATGCCCGGCAGCATCGGCCCGAAACCAGCGTGATACTTGGCCTTGGACGCGGTCAGCGATACGGCGCCGTAAGTTCGGCCGTGGAAGGCGCCCAGGAAGGCGACGAGGTTCTGGCGCTTGGTCGTGAACTTGGCCAGCTTGATCGCGCCTTCGACTGCCTCCGCGCCGGAGTTGCCCAGGAAGACCCGGCACTTCTCCTTCATCGGTGCAATGCGGGCCAACTCGGCGCACATCTCGGCGTACAGCGGAATGTAGAAGTCCGCGCTGTAGTGGATCAGCTTGCCGGCCTGGTCCTGGATAGCCTTGACCACGTCCGGGTGGCAGTGGCCGGTGGAGGTCACGGCGATACCGGCGTTGAAGTCCAGGAAGAGGTTGCCGTCGATGTCCTCGATCGTGCAGCCCTCACCGCGAATCGGGACTACCGGATATGCCCGCGGCACGCTTGGCGACGTCCACTGCTTGTCAAACTCCAGGTGCGCGCGCGCCTTCGGGCCCGGCAGCTCGGTGATGATGTGCGGGACGGCGGTCTTAGCGAGCTTGCCGGGAGCCAGAGTCACGGTGCACCTCGACGGGTAACTGGCGGGCCGCGGATCGCACGCAGCTGCCGCAGTAGCGGATAGCCTTTATGCAGGCTGGATAGAGGTCAAGTATAGCGGAGGCTGGCCCAGAGGCCCTTTCCCGGCGGCGGCGCCACGCGCCTCGATCTCACTCATCGATCTCGGTCGCCTGCGACCAGACGATCTGCCAGCGTCCATCCCGGAACTCGTACAGATCCGTATGCCAAAGCCGCAAGACGACGGGCGAGGCGTCGGCGACCGGGTCGCCCGAAGCCAACACCATCTCGGCCGGGTAACGGAGGACGGCCGCGTCTCCGTAGGCCCGGACCACGATGTCGCCGGCCTCCCACCTTCTGTAGTCGATACGACCCGAGCGGATCCGTTCCAGGTAGCCGCCCTTCGACAAGGGCCTCCCGGACGCAGTGATGAGCTGGAAGTCGTCGGCGTGGAAGGCCGCCGCCCTGTCGATGTCGGCGTCGACCAGCAGGCGAAGCCGCTCGCGCTCTATTCGAGCGAGCAAGTTGGGGTTCGCGTCATCCATGTCGCCAATACTGACCGAGTGAGCATCCGGGCACCATCCCGGGAGCGAAGCGGGTAGCTAAACGGCCTTCAGTCGACCAGCGTCTGCGATTGCTCCCGCATGAACTGCTGAACGTAGTACAGGCCGCCCGATGCCTTGCCGGTCGTGCCCGAGCCCTTCCAGCCGCCGAAGGGCTGGATGCCCGGCCAGGCACCGGTGGTGGCGCCGGCGCGGCGGTTGATGTAGATCACGCCGGCCTCGATCTTCTCCTTGAAGTTCTCGATTTCCTCGGCGTCATCGCTGAAGAAACCGGCGGTCAGGCCGTAGATCGTGTCGTTGGCGCGGTGAATGGCCTCGTCGAGCGTGTCGACCTTCGCGACGGTCACGAGCGGCACGAAGAGTTCATCGCGCCAGAGGTGATGGTCTGCCGGCAGGTCCGCAACGATCGTCGGGGCGACGAAGAGATCGCTTCCGCGCCCGGCCAGGAGTTCGCCGCCGGCGAGAATCCGCCCGTCGCGCTTCGCCTCGGCAACTGCAGCCTCGTACTTGGCCCTGGCCTTGGCGTTGACCACCGGACCGAGCCAGACCTTCTTGTCGGTCGGGTCGCCGATGACGATGCTGTTCGTCTTGGCAACGAGCGCCTCGAGGAAGGACTCATATACGGGCGCCTGGACGTAGACCCGGCTGCAGGCCGAGCACTTCTGGCCGGCGTATCCGAAGGCCGACCGCATCACGCCTTCGGCCGCCTCTTCCAGATCCGCCCGGGCGCTGACGATGGCCGGGTTCTTGCCGCCCATCTCAACAATCACCGGCTTGGGGAAGACCCGGCTGAATTCCTTGTACACATGCTTGAAGCCGATTTCGTAGGAGCCGGTGAAGAGCAGGCCGTCGATGCCTTCGTTCTCCTGCATCTCCTGACCTACTGTGGCGCCGGGGCCGGTAACCATGTTGAAGACACCGCGCGGCATACCCGCCAGATCCGCGAGTTCCGTGAGCTTGACGCCGCACAACGGCGCGTCGCTGGACGGCTTGTAGACGACGGCATTGCCCGCGACCAGCGCCCCGCCCGCGGGGCCACCCGAGAGGGCCATCGGGAAGTTGAAGGGGCTGATGATTGCCCAGACACCGTGCGGCTTCAAGACGGAGCGGGTGTGGACCGTGGGATCGCCCAGATTGCCCATGGGCCGATCAAAGCCGTCGTTGGCGACGAACTGGTCGCAGTAGTAGCGGATCAGATCCGCGGTCTCCTCGACGTCACCCAAAGCCTCCAGACGGTTCTTGCCCACTTCGATGGCCATGAGCGAGGCCAGTTCCATCTGGCGCTCGCTGATCATGTCGGCAAAGCGGCGCATGACTGCGACGCGTTCCAGCCAGGCGGTACGGGCCCAGCCGGGTGCTGCGGCGCGGGCCGCGGCCACCGCATCGCGAACGTCCTGCACGGTGCCGGATGCGAACCGCCCGACGAGCGTTCCGTCGATCGGTGAGCGCTTCTCAAAGGTTGCGGCCGCGGGACGCCACTCGCCGTTGATGAACAGACCGTGGGTTTCACCGAGTTCGCCCCTGGCAACGGCTAGGCCGGCGTCGTATTGGGCGTGCAGCTGCTCGTTGTCGTTGCGCAGCGTGGCGTAGGTGATCTTGAGCCGGGGCTCAGACGTCGAGGTCATCCGAACGCCTCCTGGGCGGTGCGCTGGGGTCCGCGCCGCCTCGAACCGCGCGCTCGCAGCTGGGCGCAACCTCCGTTGCAGCTAGTCTACCGCGACCCCGCGAAGACGCCTTCCTGCGTTTGCCGGAGGTCACCGGCCGCGTCGCGGTTGGCGGCGTTACGGAGCCTCGGGAACCGATAGGAGGCCGCGAGCGCTCCGCCGGCCACGGTGATCGCGATCCACCAGAGGTCCGGGTTGTATGTGGCGACCGCGATGGCGAGGACGATGGCAAGATCGCGGCGCAGTATCAGGAGCGTGGGCAGAAGGAAGAGCATGCCGTAGCCGTGAATGCTCGGCGCGGCAACCAGGAGGGCGATGCCGACCCAGGCGCCCGCGTCGCGGCCGCGAACGAAGAACATGCCCAGGACGGCGATTCCCGCCGCAACCATGGCCACCGGTCGTCCGGCGATTGAGGTGAGCGGGGCGCCGGCGAGGGCCCAGTTCGGGTCGGCACCACGGCCGAGTTGAGCCAACCAGTCCCAATAGACGCCGATTCCGGTGAATGGCAGAAGCACGACCACGATCGCGGCCAGCGCCAGACCGCCCAGAATCGCCGCCCGGGGCCGCGGCCGGAGCAGCCAGACAAGCGTCAGCAGTTGCGTGTACTTGAAGATGCCGACGCCGGCGGCGAGGATGCCGTCCAGACCCTCGCGGCGGAGCGTGCGCGGCGCTTCGGAGGCCGCCGTCGCGTCGCGGGCCGAAGTCCGGCCGGCGGACCTTGGAGTGAGCCGCCAATTCGCGCCCGGAACGTAGAACATCGCCGCGAAGGCAGCCATCTGAATGACCTGGACGTTACCTGAGGTCAGCCCCTCGAGGAACGGCGACCAGAGCAGGACCAGCGGAACCGCGGGCCACGGCACAGAGAGGC
>DASVJA010000227.1:0-8182 GCA_036386115.1 Candidatus Limnocylindrales bacterium | reverse complement strand
ACCTGGCCCGCCAGCCGCTTCGGTCGCTCTCGGGCGGCCAGCAGCAGCGCGTCTATCTGGCTCAGGTACTTGCTCGGCACGCGGACATGATCGTCCTGGACGAGCCCACGTCGGGTCTCGATGCGGGCGGGCGGGAGATCTATCTACAGGCGTTCGCTGCCGAGTTGGAGCGGGGAGCGGCCTTGGTAACGGCCACCCACGATATCGGTGAGGCCATCGAGTACGACCAGGTTCTGCTTCTGGCCGGGCGTGTGGTTGCCCTGGGCCCGGGTCGCGAAGTGCTGACTCCGGATCGGTTGCTCGACACATTCGGCATCGTCATCCGCGATGCTCATCCCGAGCATGCGGGGCGGTTTGTGGTTGCGGAGAGGGCGCACGGGCAGCCACAGATCGTCGATGCGCCGCGGTCGGGCGCCGGGCCCAACGAGGGCTAGACGTCAATGCTCGTCGTAATGCTGCTCGTGCTGGCTGTGGCGATGCTGGCCGTGGACGTAATCAACGTGCCCGGCGTGGATCACCGTAGGGTGTCCGCAACCCGGGCCGTGGACGTGCATGTGACCGGTGTGTGGCTGGTGGATGTCGTCAGGACAGTCCGGGCAATCCTCGTTGGAAGTACTGGCCTGGCGGTGCAGATGCCCGTCGTGGAGGAAGTCCTGGTGCTCACCGTGGCGGACAACGGCGTGGCCACACAATTCATCGTGGATGTGCGGATGCTCGGGTACGGAATCGGCTCCCGTGGTCATAAGGCAATGATAGGCCTGCCGTCGCGGGAATCGCGCGATTGTTTGGGTCTCGCGGCGTGAATCCCGAGGTTGGTCGGGGAACGAGTGCCCGGGACGTCGCCACGGCGATGGCCGAGGCCGGCCATCGGGTGACTGCTTCGCGGCGGGCCGTGATCGATCTGATCTTCTCGCGAGATGGAACGTTCGATAGCTCGGATCTGGTTGCGGACGCCAGGCGCCGTCGCATCGGGGCCGCCCGGGCAACGATCTTCCGTACCCTGGAGGTTCTCGTCGATCTTTGCGCCCTGGAGCGGCTGGACTTGCCCGATGGCAAACACTCGTACGTTCGGTGCGACATTGGCCGCCACCATCACCACCTGGTCTGCACCGGTTGCCAGCGCTCCGTCGATCTCGATCGCCTGGGCATGGCGCCGATCATGGCCGAAGTCGCCAGTCGGACCGGCTATAGGATTGATCGCCATAGAGTTGAGTTGTTTGGGCTCTGCCCAACCTGCCAGACCCAGGCTCCGGCCAATGGCGAGTAGTTCCCAGCCCACCGATGTCGAGTACCATATCTGGACGCCTCGACCGATGCGCCTGCGGGCCAGATCCGGCCGGAGCGGCCCACCACAGGTGCCATAACAAGGCAGGAGTCATGGCAGACAAGAGCAATAGCGTTGCGCCCAAGAACTCGCCGGCGGCAAGCCTGGCCCAGCTCGCGCCCGCGCGACCGTCACTCTGGCGCCGAATCAGGAGCATCCATCCGGGGCTCGTGCTGGCCGCGCTGGACCTGATTGGGCTGGGGATCGCGTCTTACCTCTCTTACGAGGAGCTGATCCCCGGCGGTGAAGTGCAGTGCGGCGTTCTTCATGGGTGCCAGGACGTTGCCCACAGCATCTACGCCAGGCCGGTCGCCGGTATTCCGGTCGCCGTATACGGCGTCATTCTGTCCCTCACGCTGTTCTCGCTGGCTATCGCATGGTGGCGCACGGGTAATTACCGGCTCCTGCTCCTCCACTACGGCCTGTCGCTCGTCGGCGTAGTCTTTGAGGGCTGGTTCCAATTCGCGCAGATCTTCCTGATCCACGCTGTGTGCGTCTGGTGCGAGTCCTACGGCATCTCGTTGGTTCTCAGATTCGTTGTAGCCCTGTGGGTTTACCTTCGCACTCCAAATCCAAACTCAATACCGATTACCGACTAGACGAACTCGACTGTATCCCCAGCCCCGCAATCACCAATACACGAGGGAAATCGCAATGACATCCAAAGCTCCGGGCGAGCATTCAACTGCCGGTAGCTCGCAGCCGCCGACGATTCGCCGCTCGGCCCGCCAGCAGCGCCTTAGGAATCGCGAGGCGAATAGGGCCCTGGCTCGCGCCGGCACGCGCGGTTCGAGCGGATCCGGAAGCCCGCTGATGCTGTACACGCTCGGCGCCCTCGTAATCGCCGCGGTCGTGATCGGCGCCGCCTTCTGGTGGACAAGCCAGCCCAAGGCCAAGGCACCGCTCCACGCCCCGATTGCGCCGGCCGGAAGTGCGGTCACGTCGTCTTCAATTCCAGAGAACGGCATGACACTCGGCCAGGCCGACGCCAAGCACACGATCGACGTTTACGAGGATTACCAGTGCCCCAACTGCCGTGACTTCACGGTCGATGTCGAGCCGCAGGTCGTCGCCAACTACGTCGCCAATGGACGAGCCAAGCTCGTATGGCATGACTTCATCGTCATCGACGGCAACACAGGTGGTACCGAGTCACTTGACGCGGCCAACGCGTCTCACTGTGCCAACGATCAGGGCCAGTTCTGGCTCATGCACGATTGGCTCTATGCCAACCAATACGGTGAAGGGTCCGGCGCCTACACCAAGGATCGGCTGAAGGCGATAGGCAAGGCGGCCGGCATCAAGGATCTGACCAAGTTCAACACCTGCGTGGATGCCGGCAGCCATAACGAGGAGATCGCCAACGAGACGCTCCCGGATGGTGCGAAGGGCACCCCGTCGATCGCCATCGATGGTGCGCTTCTCGCCACCTTCGACTACGCCACCGTCTCCGCCGCTCTGGACAAGGCTCTCGGCGTCACGCCCAGTCCGTCCGTGAGCCCATCCTCCAGCCCATCCTCCAGCCCGTCCGTATCGCCGGCCTCGAGCGTCAGTCCCTCGGTCAAGCCGAGCTGATCTCAAGGCCCCGCAAATTGGGTTTTTGCAACACGAGAAACGCGGCGCCCGGAAGGGCGCCGCGTTTCTATTTACCCGCTAATCTGTCTCAATGACAGCGACCATCCCGCCCAAGAAGTCCAAGCCCACAACCAGCCCCTCGACTGCTCGGAGGAGCGCCAGGAACGCCAGCTCCGCCGGTAGACGCAGTTCTCGTGGATTTGATCGGGCGGGAACGTCCCGGTCCGGTGGCGGCATCAGCCCGCTCGTAGGCTGGACGATCGCGGCGGTGGCGGTCGCGGTTGTGGTCCTGGGGGTGGCCTATCTCGCCTCAACCTCTACGTCGGCCGTCGGCTCCGACCTCAAGACTCCGACGGTACTCACTCCAACCAATATCACCTGGAACGGCAACACGCTGGGCATGGCCAGTGCGCCGGTGACGGTGGATGTGTACGGTGACTTCCGTTGTAGCGGCTGCGCCGTCTTCACCGAGAACGGCACAGAGGCGAGTCTGGTCAATGACTTCGTGGCGACGGGGCGAGCCAAGCTCGTCTGGCACGACCGGCTGATCATCGACGAGATCCGGGTGGATGGTACGGCCTCTCGAGACGCCGCCAACGCAGCGATGTGCGCGGCCGATCAGAACAAGTTCTGGATCATGCACGATTGGCTGTTCGCCAATCAGTCGCCGGTCGAGGATTCGTCCGCCTTCACCATGACCAGGTTGTCCAGCATCGGCAAGGCGGCCGGCCTGGACATGGCCAAGTTCCAGCCCTGTCTCGACGCGGGCACCTACAACGCGCAGATATCCGCCGCCGACGCGGGTGAGGCCAAGGTGATCAGCAGCACGCCTACGGTCTACGTGAACCAGAAGCTCGTGGCCTCTCCGTCCTACACGGACATCAAGACTGCCATCGATGCCGAGCCGGCCGCGGCTCCGACGGCTACGCCGGCGCCCGCCACTCCGACGCCGGCGCCGACGCCGACTCAGACTCCGACGCTCGCCCCGAGCGAGACACCCTCGGTGAAGCCCAGCTGATCGCCTATTCGCGGGCGACAGCCTCGATCGCCGCAAGCTGGCGGCGCAATTCCGCGGCCGCCTGCCAGTGGTCGGCGGCGCCGGGCTCAAGGCGCTGGCTCTCGCGCGAGCTCCAGTCTGCGAGCCAGCGGTTTGCATCGCGCATGCCGTGGGCCTGCGTCAGCCGCTCGCGCACGAACTGGACAAACGCGCAGTAGAAAGTGCGAGGGGCCGTCTTGGCGAAGAGCGCCTCGGCGCCGGGCGCAAAATCAATCGGAACCTTGATGCGGGCGAAGAATGCGCCCACTTCGGCGGCCAGCGGATCCGAGGCCTGGCTGTGGCCGTTCCGGCGCAGGATCGGGGCGTGTGAGCTGAACTCTGCCAGGACGACCGACTCCGACGTCATCTGGGCTCGCAAGGCCCCACCGAAGCTCAGGAACTCATTCTTGACGCCGAGCCTGTCCGTGATTGTGATCCGTCCCCAGGCGTAGTCGGTAATGAGCGGGAATTTGGTCTCCGCATCCAGATGGGCGCTCTGGCCGCGAGTGCCGTCGCTGATCCAGTAGTCGACCTCGGCCGGGTCAAAATGCGTCAGCGTGGGCTGGGGCCGGAGCGCCACCAGCAGATGGCTTGTCTCCTCGGCCTGCGTCTTGTCCGGCTCTACCAGCTCGAACCCCAGGTTGGCGAGCACAAGCCCGATACTCTGGAGCCAGCGCGCTTCATCGGGCAGTGGGGAATGTGGATCGTTGGTCATGGCAAGAGCCACGATAGCCTGCCGGAGTCACGCCGTCACGCCTACGCGGTGACGGAGGCGTTTAGCTTGTGGCTCGCGGGGCGGCCTGGTCTGCTCCCGCCGCAGGCGTTCGGCGCTTCCAGCCCAGTCTGACCAGGGCGGCGGCGCCGCCGGCAGAACTGACCGCGAGCGTGAGAACGTGGATCAATAGCGCCAGAGCCAGACCCACCGAAGCCTCGATCGAGAAGGCGATTGCAATCGTCTGACCGGCGTACTCGAACGTTCCAAGGTAGCCCGGTCCGGATGGAATTGCCGTCGCCAGGTTCGTTCCGGCGGCAAGCAGGGCGCCCTCGCCCACGGTCAGCTGCTGTCCGAGCGACTGGCCCACGGCCAGCACCGCCAGGACGGTGCAGCTCCAGGCGGCAACGCTGAGAATCCCCGATGCGGCGATCGTCTTGGGAATGGCGGCAACGCGGAGACCGTCGCGGAGCCGCACCACGATTCCCTTGACCCGAGGCCAGCGGCCAAGGAATGCGCCAGCTTTGCGTCCGCCCGGCAGCCGATGAGCAGCGAGGGCGACGGCGAGAGCCACGACCAGGAGCCCTGCCAGGGCAACGCCGACGAGGATCGCGCTGACCACGACGCCCCGGATGTTGAGAACGAGGATCGCGGCGGCGCCGATGCCGACCAGCACGACTGTGTCGACGATGCGCTCCACAACCACGGTGCCGAGCGTGGCGCTGCGGCTGATGCCCTCGCGGTCACCCAAGTAGTGGCTCCTGACCAACTCGCCGAGGCGGGCGGGAAGGAAGTTGTTGGCCAGGTACCCGACCATCATGTATGCGGCCAGCCGCCGAAGGGGCACGCGCTTGATCGGGGCGATCAGGACTTGCCATCGGAGGGCGCGAAAGAACATGTCCGAGGAAATCGCGACCACTGCCAGCATGAGCCAGGGCAGCTGTGCGCTGCCGAGGAGGCGGGCGGTCTGGCCGAGGTCGACGCCGCGCAGCACGAGCCAGATGCAGACAACGGAAATCAGGACGCCGATGGCGCTTCGCGCCAGATTCGTGGTGAGCCGCTTCACCGAATCGCGGGCTTCTGGCCGGCCAGCTTTCGAGATCGGCGCAGCTTCATCTTGTGGAGCAGGAAGCGCAGCACGACCTTCAACGTTGAGAGGCCGTACACGCAACTGCGCCGGAAGCCGACCGAGCTGGCCTCCTCGAAGTAGCGGGTCGGCACGGCAATCTCCCCGATCCGCATATCGCAGGCGACGGCCTGGGCCACCAGCTCCTGGTCGAAGACGAAGTCGTTGCTGTTGAGGCGGTACGGGATCGTCTCGAGGAGGCGGCGGCTGTAGGCGCGAAAGCCGGTGTGGTATTCGGACAGATGCAGCCCGAAGGCCAGGTTCTCCGTACCCGTCAGAAATCTGTTGCTGATGTACTTCCACTTAGGCATGCCACCCGCAAGCGGATCACCCAGGAAGCGGCTTCCAAGCATCAGGTCCTTGGACCCGTCCAGGATGGGCTCGACCATCTGCGGGATCCGGGTGGCGTCGTACTGGTAGTCCGGGTGGAGCATCACGACCGCGTCTGCGCCGGCCTCCAGGGCCGCGTCGTAGCAGGTCTTCTGGTTGCCGCCGTAACCCAGGTTCTGGCGGTGGATGATCACGTCCAGGCCCAACTGCCTGGCCACGGCGACCGTGTCGTCCTTGGAGACATCGTCTACGAGAATGATCTTGGAGACCAGCTCGTGGGGGATGTCACGGTAGGTCCGCTCCAGCGTCTTGGCAGCGTTGTACGCGGGCATTACGACGACGATTCGCCGGCCGGAGACCTGGCCCGTGGCCTGTATGGCCGGTGCGGCCCCGGATGTTGGCTTAATGGCCGACGACGGCCTCTCTGGGTCCATGCACTAAGCCTACAGCAATAGCCCGCTCTCCCGGGCATCGGCCGGGTCGCCTCCGCCGCCGGGGCCTGGCGCCTCACCGACCGCTGCTACAATCCGGCTCTTGTTGCCCGGAAGTATCGCGTTCGTCACATACGGTCTTGCCTATCACGGCTGACGTGTGGCGCGCGACCGGCCGACCGGCCCAAGGAGAGGCTTTTGCGGGTTTTCGACTGGGTCAAGGGTCACGCGCTACAGCTTCGGCGCGACCGGGGCGCGTGCGCCTGGATGGCGCTGGTGGCGTTCGTCTACGGGACGGCCACATTCGTGCGCAGCCAGGCGACACCGGACTTCGGCACGGATCACATGATGAGCCTGGCCTCCAACCTGCTCGTCGGCCGCTCGGATCTGGGCCATAGCCAGCTCACAACGATCAACGACATCGTCACGATCGCCACTTCGTCGGGAGATCGCTACTACCAGGCCTTCAGCCTTCTGCCGACGATCCCCTATCTGTCCCTCGTGCCGTTCCCCGAACTGTGGCCGCTCTCGAGATTCCTGGTCTCGGCCGGGCTCGGGATCATGGCCGGCTGGCTGGCGCTCCCACTGGCGCGTCGCTATGGGCCCGGCGGCGGAGCGGAGTACTGGCTGGCCTCGCTCGGCGCCTTTGGAACGCTTCTGTTCACGCTGACGATCGAGGGCGATTTCTACTACCTGGCCCATCTCGAGGCGGCCATCCTGACCTTCCTGGCGTTGATCGAGTGGAAGGATCGGCGCCGGCCCTGGGTTCTCGGCTTGCTCATTGGCCTCGCCGGCTTAGCCCGGCCGACCCTCTGGCTGGTTGCGATCCCGTTCGGGCTGGGC
Organism: Candidatus Limnocylindrales bacterium; assembly: GCA_036386115.1. Classification (GTDB taxonomy): domain Bacteria; phylum Chloroflexota; class Limnocylindria; order Limnocylindrales; family CSP1-4; genus Fen-1039. The sequence goes on along the minus strand of DASVJA010000227.1, from coordinate 805 downwards.
CTGCTGGCCGACGTGGCCGACGTGGCCGACGCGGATGAGATCGACGCGGACGAGGCCGGTGTGGACGCCGCCGACTCGGAAGATGCCGCCGATTGGCCGGCGTCGTACCGATTCGATATTCGGGCCAGGCTGATGGTCGCCATCGGCTTTGCCATCCCCTTGCTCGCCGCCGTCGCCGTCACCGGCTGGTGGGATTGGGTTCGATTCGGCTCCGCAACGGAGACCGGCTACGGCATCGCCTGGATCACGCCGCCGCTCGAGAAGTTGCGCGCCGAGGGTCTCTTCTCGATCATGCACCTGCCGACCAACCTGGCCCTCTTCATCGGCGGCGGCTATGGCGTCCGCGACACGTTCCCATGGCTCGTACCCAGCAATCAGGGTCAATCCATCCTGCTGACAATGCCGGCGCTTCTCATCGCCTTTGCCGTCTCAATGCGCGAGCGGCTCAACAAGGTCCTCTGGGGAGCAGTGATCGTCACCGCCATCCCCGTGTTCCTCTACTACGGTGGCGGCGGCGCTAACACCTACGGCTATCGATATGCCATGGACTTCGTGCCTTTCTTGGTGGCGCTCGTGGCAGTCGCCCTCAAGAACCGCTTCGGCAACATGGAGAAGATGCTGATCATCCTGAGCGTCTGCTTTGTGTCGTATGGATACGTCTGGCTGACCTTCAAGTAGGCCCGCGCTGCCAGTGTTCGCGTCCGCGACCTAGAGTTCGCGCCGGCGAAGCAGGAGGATGCCGAGGGCGAGCGTCCCGACGACCCAGACCAGGCACCAGCCGAGCCAGAGGAGGCTCGGCGGAGAG
>DASVJA010000226.1:0-10984 GCA_036386115.1 Candidatus Limnocylindrales bacterium | reverse complement strand
AGGCAACTAGATCCAAGCTCGAACCTCCCGATCAGCGCCCCGGCAGGTCGAACCGGGACCGAGGTTTCGCTCAGTTGCCGGGCCTGTTTTGATCAAACACCGTCGAACTGGGTCGGCCACTCATACCCGTGCTCGCCATTTATGAGCACACCAACCCCATCGACGGCGGCAATATCGATCGGCCCGTAGACGTGCGGAAAGACGGGCGACGTGCCGAGGTGGGAGGCGCCCGCGGCCGGCGAGGGATCCGCAGCCGCATATCGAGTCAACGAAGTTAGCCGCTCCGGGTTGATCCTGAGAACAAGCAGAGTCCCGTTCGCTCCGCCGTAGTAGTCGTTGGCGACCGGCAGAACGGAGGCCTCCAGCGCGCAATGGACGAACCCGCTGGCCTCGAAATCTGGCGGCAAGTACCGCTGCCCATCGTTGTGGGCTCGGTAATCGGCCTCGGCCACGATGTGATAGATCGATTCGCGGCTCATCGGTGGGCTCCCCTCACAACTCTCGGGTCATGAAGTAGCTGTTCGGGTCGTCCCGGTAGCCCGCGAACGGCGGGCATGCGATGAACCCGAACTTCTCATACAACGCTCGCGCCGGCCCGAAGAAATCGCCGGACCCGGTCTCAAGACTGAGCCGCTCGTAGCCACGCGTCGCGGCCTCCTCGAGGATTCGCTCCATCATTGCCGTTGCCACTCCCCTGCCCCGCTGCGCCGCAACTGTGCGCATCGACTTTATCTCCGCGTGAGTTGAGTCGAACTCCTTCAGGGCTCCGCAACCCATCAGTACCTCGCCGTCCCACGCCGTCCAGAACGTAATCTCCGGCCTCCGGAGCTCATCGAGATCCAGGGCGTGACAGCTCTCCTCGGGTGAAGTCGCGTGCATTTCTTCAAGGTGCTCCTCCAGAAGGGCCACGATCTCAGGCCCTCGGAGATCATCGATACGGATCAGCATATGGACCTCTACGCCCTGATCGTCTTCCCCATCCGAATGTCGGCTGCATCCGACCTGCCTCTGATGACCGGGTTCAGTCCATGCCCTGCAGGCGCTTCTTCAGCTCCGCCGTATCCAGGTGAAGCGGCTCGACGGCGCCGACGGTCGGCCCCGGTGCGGCTCCGCCGCGGCGACTCCTCGCTGCCTTCACGAAACGATCGAAGACGGCCAGTGCGTCGAGCGGACCCGGACCACCTTCAGGGTGATATTGCACCGTCTCGATCGGCAACGTCTTGTGTCGCAGACCCTCAACCGAACCGTCATTGAGGTCTATCTGACTCACCACGAATCCGCTCGAGACCGGCAGCGAGTCGCCGATGACGGTGACCTCGTGGTTCTGGGCAGTGACCTGGACCAGACCCGTCTCCAGGTCCTTGACCGGATGATTGGCGGCGTGATGGCCAAAACCAAGCCGCCTGGTTCCCGCACCGGCGGCGCGACCGATGATCTGATGACCCAGGCAGATACCCAGGAGCGGCCGGCCGTCGGCGATTACCTGGCGGGCCAGGGCCACCGGGCCGTCCAGCCGGGCCGGGTCTCCCGGTCCGGGTGAGAACACGACGCCGTCAACCTCCGGCACGAGCACTTCGGCGGCAGTGGCCGTGTGCGGCAGAACCCGCACCCGTGCCCCACGCTTGCGCAGACTCCGCACGATATTCGTCTTGAGGCCGAAATCGATGATCGCCACCAGCGGCCCGCCCTCTGAGGCATCTCCCTCGTCGCGGGCAGCTTCGGGCGAGACCAGGGCCACGAAGTCCTGATCTTCCCAGCGCGGTACCTCGCGCGCGAGCGCGCGAGCCTCTTCCGGATCGGTCATACCCGGCTCGGTGACGATGGCGCGCAGACTGCCGTGCGATCGGAGATGTCGAGCAAGGGCTCGGGTGTCCACGCCCGATATAGCCGGGATCCCTGCTTCGCGCAGCATCGTCGCGAGCTGCTGGGCATCGTCCAAGACGGCGGCCGTGGCGTTGGCCACGATCAGGCCGCGCAGCCAGGGTCGCTCGGACTGGTCGTCGTAGTGGATGCGGCCGTAGTTGCCGATGAGCGGGTAGGTCATGACAACGAGCTGGCCCGCATAACTCGGATCGGTCGCGATTTCCTGGTAGCCGGTCTGGCTCGTGTTGACGACCAGATCGCCCCGACCGCTACACCGCGCCCCGAAGGCGATGCCGGGGAAGAGCGTGCCGTCCTCCAGGGCGAGTAGAGCCGGACCGTAATCGCCGACGCGCGGGTCTACGACGGCGCTCGGGCGCGGAAACGGCGGCATCTTGCGAGCGATAGGTGTCGTCACACAAAAAGGCCACCGGCCCCTGGGGCTCGGTGGGTCTCGTTGCAGGTGTTCATGCTTCTCCTTTGCGGTCTCTCTGGACCGAACTGCCGGCCTCACAGGACCGGCCGCCAAGGCTAGCGGCAGGTTAGCACGAAGAGCGGACGGGGCGCGGACGGGGCACTCGCCGGATCGCTCGAAATCTACCGACGCGGCCAGTTCCGGCTCGCGGCGGGTGGCGCGGACGGAGCGCCGGGGCCACCCTGGCCTCGGAGCAAGCCATCAAGCTCGGAGCGCAGGCCGCGTCCAATCGTGGATCTACTGAGCCACTCCAGGTAGTCGCGGTCCTGACGTGCGATCTCTCCGAGCGACCATCCGGCGTATCGGCCGAAGTCGAGGACACTCCCGGAGGGTCGGCCGGGCGGCGGCCCCATGTGACCCGGATCGACGGGTCGCGGCGCGCCGGGATCGTACTTGACCGTGCTCTCGCGCTCCTGCCCCGGCGGAGGGGCGGGACGCGTGACCGGCTCAGGGGCATGCGCCTGAGGCCGGTGGAAACCGGCGGCGGCCGTTGAGTGTGGCGTCGCGGGCGCACGTCCCGGGCCACCACGTGCTCGAGAGGCGTCGTACTCCGCGCGCCTGACCGGATCGCCGAGCACGTCCCAGGCATCGTTGAGCTGTGTCATACGAACCGCATCACCGCCGTGATCGGGGTGGTATTTGCGCGCCAGCGTCCGGTAGGCAGCCCGAATAACCTCGGCCTCGGCGCCCGGATGGACCTGGAGAATTTCGTACAAGTCCCGCATTGCGAGAGCCTACAACGAGGCCGGCAATGCGGTCGCCCCGCGGCATCCGAACCTATCGGTGGTTTCGCGTGCTCTTAGCTCTCCCGATCTCCCGCGCCAACGCCAGAAGGTCCGCCGACTCCTGCCTGGCCTCGGCTGCGTCTTCGGATGCTTGAACTTGCGATCGGCCGTCGCGTTTCTCGGCGGCGTCACGAAGCAGAGTATGGAATTGCTCGTTGATTGCCCGATCCGCATCAGCGCGGGCATCAATTGTGGCCTTCGTTTCTGTCAACGGACGATCTCCCTGTCAGCCCTGCCCAGTGCGATGTGCCGGTGAGCCGGCAAACGCACGGATCCGGGCGAGCAACTGCGGCTCGGTCAGGGGGCCACTCTTCTCTACTTCGACGCGGCGGGCGGCGCCATGTCCGTGGGTTTCCATCTGACGTGCGAAGTGCTCCACGACCTCTCCATCACCTATCAGGAGAATGTCGTCGTCGGCCGGGATCGCAGCACCGACCTGAGCGAAGAACACCCGCATATGCTCGTCGCGATGGCCCTCTCCGGCCGGATGGTCCTCCGTCGGCGGCCGGCCCGTTGAGCGATGTCTGCCGGGCACCTGCGACTCGACCGTCTCGCGAGTCGAGACCCCGGCGGGCCCCCAACGCAAGATCGTCGCCGAGGCTGCCGAAATCCAAACACCGGTTGTTTGCGGTGTCGTCATCTGGTCCTATCAGCCTGCCGGCCGAACGCAGTCTCGGGAGCCGAGGCATCGGCACGGGGTCGGACAGGGTCCAAGCATGCGCTCGACCGGACGCGAAAGCAATTCTGTCCCGGGCGCACGCTCACAGGGACCCCGGCGGACCCTCAGTTGAGTCGCCGCGGCTGCAGGCACCGATGCGGCACTCGCCACGCTCGTGGCGCCGGTCCGGCCGGGCGCGATAGGACGACCACGCATATGACCATCACATAGCCACTAGATGGCTTCAACACCCATTTCGTTAGGCAAATGTTCCGGCCGGCCTCACAAAGTCAGGCCTGTGTGCGCCGGAAACCACAGAATGGTGACCATAGGCAACGGACTTACTGCGACAATGGGTAGGCCAACGGGCAGGAGCGGCCCGGAGTACTTCCGACTGGTCAGCAGGAAAAGCAGGAGACGTCCCCGTGTCATTCCATAGAACAACGGCTCGCTCGAACATCGGCGTCCTGGGAATCAAGGCCGCCTTTGTAACTGCAGTCGCCGTCTCTGCTCTTGCCCTAGCTGCCGGCCCGGCTGCCGCAGCCGCGCCGCCCGCCTTCAACAACATCCCTTCCACGCTGCCCGGCAACGTCGCCAGCATCGGCTTTGAGGCCACGGGGACCAGCGAGTTCGGCGACTACATCATCCTCGGCGGCACAGAGCGATCGCGAGCGGCACTACCTGTAACGGTTGTCATGTCCAGCTGGGCATGCCAGAGCGATGCCACCGTGGGCGGTGTCTGCACGACAACCCCCGGCGCGACCTTTGCCCAGCCCTTGACCCTCACGATCTACAGCGTCACTCACCCCGCAGGCGGCGTCCCGACCGCGGGCCCGGTCGTGCTGCAGATCCAGCACACATTCCAGATCCCCTATCGCCCGTCATACGACCCCAGCGGCACCTGCAAGTCGCCCAGATGGCAGGCCGCAGACGGCGGTTGCTACAGTGGAATGGCCACGCCGGTGACATTCACCCTGCCGGCCGGCGACAACCTGCCCGACGAACTCATCTGGACCATTTCCTTCAATACAGGCTCCAGCGGGTACGCGCCGACAGGCGACCAGAAGCTGCCTTACAACTCCCTCAACGTCAGCGCCGAGACAGACATCGCGCCGTCAGCAGGCTCCGAGGGTGACCCCGACGGCCTCTTCATCAACAGCCGCACCTCGAGCATGTACGGCTCCGGCGCAAGCGTGAACACGTTCGGGTTCACCACCGGCTGGACCGCCAACAAGCCGATGTCATGCTTGGGGACATCGTGCACGGTGAGCGCACCGGCTCCGAGCGAGTCTGTCCTGGCCGAAACGGCAGCGCCGATTGAGTCCATCGCAGGCGAGACGAGCGTACCGAATCCCGTCACGCCACCACCAACCAGCGAAGGTGGGTCGTCGAGCAGCACGCCCGGCCCTCAATTCGCGCTGATCCTGTGCACTGGATTTGCCGCAGCAGCTCTGATCGCGGTCGGTGCGCAGCGAAGGTCCCTTCGCCGCTGACAGCGCACGAAGGCCGGTCGCGCGCCTGGTTGCGCCAGATGGTTGGTCTCGGCCTTCAGATGTCGGCGTTCGGCGGCAGAGTAAAGTGGCCTCAGACCGGGCCGGCCATCAGCCGTGGCCCGCGTTGCCGCCGGAGCCCACACCATGGCTGACATCCCCCAAGGCGACGAGTTCCATAAGGCGATAGTCGACAACCTCGCCGACGGCGTCTACTACGTCGACACGGGGCGCAACATCACCTACTGGAATCACGGTGCGGAGAGCATATCCGGTCACAGCGCCTCCAATATCGTGGGGCGACGCTGTTTCGACAACATCCTGGATCACGTGGATGGCGAGGGTCATTCCCTCTGCCACTCGGTCTGCCCCCTGGCCGCGACGATGCGGGATGGAGAGCCCCGCGAAGTCACGGTCTGGCTCCGGCATTCCGAAGGGCACCGCAAGCCGGTTCGCGTCCGGACTGCGCCGGTTCGCAACGCTGACGGTGCGATCGTCGGCGCGGTAGAGGTCTTCTCCGACGACTCAGCGGTGCTGCGGGCTCAGGAAGATGCGAGGCGTGCCCGGCGAGATGCCCTGACGGATGAGCTGACAGGGCTTCCGAATAGGCGCTTGTTCGACACTGCCCTCGAGGGGCGCATCGAGAACCTGGGCCGCTACGGATGGAGCTTCGGTCTGCTGATTGTGGACATCGACCACTTCAAGGCGGTTAACGACGAATGCGGCCATGCCTTTGGAGATTCCGTGCTGGTGACGGTCGCGGAAACCTTGCGAGGAGCCGTCAGAGCCGGTGACGTGCTGGCGCGCTGGGGCGGTGAGGAATTCGCCGTCCTCGTCGAGTCATCAGACGAAGCGGGTCTGGAGGAGGCGGCCGAGCGGCTTCGAATCCTCGTGGCCCGATCCGAGACCCGCACCCCAAGCGCCACGAGAACGGTCTTTGTCTCTGTCGGCGGTGCGCTGGCAACGCTGAAGGACACGGCCGAGAGCCTTTTCTCCCGAGCGGACAACGCCCTCTACAAGGCCAAGGATGCCGGGCGCAATCGGAGCGAGATTGTGAGGGCCGCCTGAACGTAGGCGGCACCCGACGAGAAGGTCGGAAGCTTGGCCGACTGGCCGCGCAAAAAGAAATACCTCTCCCGGCGAACCAGAAGGGGTATGTATCTGGGCAAATTGGTGAGCCGGGCGGGGCTCGAACCCGCAACAAGCAGATTAAGAGTCTGCTGCTCTACCATTGAGCTACCGGCCCACGGCGGATTGTAGCGAAGATCGACCAACCGCGCGTCACGCCTGTGCCGATCCGCCTCCAGGCCCCGTAATCAAGACGCCACTACGTAGAAGCGATGAATCTCCGATAGGACCGCAAGAGTGTGCCGAGGGGACCTGCCCAGAGGCTAGGATAAGCACCTAGCGCCGGAGGTCCCAGCAGGATGTCGGGACCCGCAGCGACCCGTTGGAAGAGTGACTTCAGCTTGGCCATCGCAGACACCCAGCTGCTCGAGCAGTTGGAAGCGGGCATTGTGATCATCGACCATGCAGGCGTCATAGTCCGCTGGAATGGTCATGCCCGCAGCATTCTCGGCGTCGAAGCTACTGAAGCCGTCGGACGCACATGGACGGAACTCATCAAGATCGTCGGCGGCACCGCCTTCGAAATGGGAGCGGTCCGAGCAACGGCTGCCAAACCAGGCGGCTGGCAGGGCCTGCTGCAGCTTCAGACAACCGCCGTTACGGCATGGGTTCGGATACAGGTTCAGGCGCTGCGCCTTCCCGGAGACGGTGACCCAACCGGGTTGATGGCATCTCTCTGGCCGGACTCGGGCCAGACCGGAGTCGAGTTGGCCCCGACCGGCAACCTCGAGGTGCCCGACCGCATCGGAGCCGTCGTCATCGATCAGATAACCGAAGCCATCATCACGACGGACGCGCAGCAGCTGATTACGACCCTGAACCCGGCCGCCGAGCGCCTGTACGGTTTCGAGGCCAAAGACGTACTCGGCACGCCAATCGATCTCGTTGTCCAGCAGTTCGAGATGGACGGAAGCGCGATCGGCCAACCCTGGATCGACTCGGTCGCTTCCGCCGGATACTGGAACGGGCGGATCATCCACAAGCCGCTTGTGGGAACCTTCGCCAGTCGCAAGATCATGGTGGACGTGGCCATCACGGTTCTCCGCGACGAGGCCCACCAACCGGCCGGCATGGTCGGAATGGCCCGCGAGGTTACCACTACAGCACACCTCGATTCCGATGAGTTGGCGCTGGCGGCGCTGGCGGTAGCCACCGGTCGAGCGCGGACACGCCAGGAAGTGGCCGACTCGACTCTGGAACGGCTCTGCGAAGTCACGATGGCCGACTTCGCGGTCATCGGCCTGTGGGCGGACGACGCCAACCAGCAGATCGAGGCGAGCCGCGGACTCAACGAAGATATGCTCCAGCTGATTCGAAGTCTCAACCTACCGGCCATCGGCGGGGCCCTGGATGGGCCCACGCAAATAGTCTCGATCGAAACGATTGCCGGATTCATGAGCGACGCCAGGGCGCTGGCGATCCTCGATAGCGGTGGCATCCGTAACGGCTTCATTGTTGCGTTGCGAGTTCGTGACGTACCGATCGGCTTCCTCGGCCTCGGGTCCAGGCGATCGGACTGGATGAGGCCGCGCGACGAAGTCGTCCTCCAGTTTGCGGCTCAGGTGGCGGCCGCCCTTGAGAATGCTCGCCTCCTGGAACGGCTCGAGGACGGTCTCGAGCAGGAGAGGCGCCTCACCGATCAGCTCGAAACCCTTATCGGCCTGACCCAGTTGCCCCAGGGTTACGTTTCTGAGACGACCATCGCCGAGCTGCTTCTGGAGCGGATTACTGCCGCCCTGGAGGCCGACTTCGGCTGCGTCGTTGGGGAAGGGGACGGCCATTTCAACGTTGTCGCCTCGCGCAATCTGCCGGCCCCTATGCGAGAGAAGATCGAGGCGCGCAAGGTCGGCTCCTTCCACTTCTGGCGCAGGCTCCAGTCTTCTGAGCACGGCGGCGCATTCTACGAGTCGCTAAGAGACGTGATCGAGGAGGAGCCGCAGCTCGCCGAGGTCGCGGCCCACGGCGTTACCGCCCATGCCATCTTCCCCATTCGCGCCGGCGACAAGCTGGTCGGCGCCTTCATGTGCTACTTCTCCGGTCCCATCGACGATAACTCCCTGATCGCCGACCGCAACATGGAGGCAGTCGGGCGCATTATCTCGATCGCCTACGCCAACGTTCGGATGAGCGACGGCCTGGCTGAAGCGGCCGAGCACGAGCGCCGCCTCAGGGCTGAACTCGAGGCCATTCAGGAGCTGACGCTTCTCGGGGCATCCACCGACGACCTTGGCCGTCTCGCCGAGGAGACCGTCCAACAGGTCGTCCTGGCAACCGGGGCCACCGGCGGCGGATACATCCTGACCGACCCAACCTCGGCTCATGTCGATCTGATCTCTTGGGTCGGGCTCCCCAGCCTGAGCTGGCCGGAAGCCGCTGCCACGCCTCAACTACCTGCCGACTGGCCGTCCTTCGGGCAGCTTCAGTCGGATTACGGAACATGGCTTTCGCGGACCAGCGACGGAACGGACGACGGTATCGGTCGTCACGCCCAGGCAGTTCTGCCCCTACGAGTCGAGGGACACCTCGCAGGAGTTCTTCATCTGGAGTGGTCGGAGTCACCCAGAAGCGAGCAGTACGACATCCACTTCCTGGAGCCGATCGCCCGAATCTGCAGCACTTCGCTGGCCAACTTCCGCCTGCGCTCCGAACTGCTCCATCGGGAGGCCTCCCATCGTGCCCTCGGCCACCGCCTCGACACTCTCGATGAGCTGACCCGGATCGGTGAGGAAGCCAGTTCATTCGAGGAGCTGGCGCACCGGACGGTGAGCCTGGTCCGCGAAGCGCTCGGAGCCAGCGGTGTCTGCTACCTGCTCATCGAGCCCGGCCACCACTTCGAGACGCATGCGGTTGCCGGCGAAACGGGCGCGTTTCGGCTCTGGCTCAAGGGCGTGCCGGCCAAGGATGCCCCGGGCGGAGGCATACTTCTGTCCGGTGGCGGCAGCGTCCTCGGCGACTTCACCGCAAGCCAGGTCAACGAGCGAGTCCTTCCCCTTGCCCGCGCCACCGGCTTCCGATCATTTGGAGCCATCCCGATCCGTACCGGAGAGGAGCTGGCCGGAGCACTCCTATGCTTCTTCGAGCAGTCGGCAGCCACACTCCCGCTCGACGAAACGGCCCTCGATTCGGTTTCCCGCATCGTCGGCATCGCCCTGGCCAACTACCGCCTCCGCGAGCGCCTCGTCTCATCCGAGGAGCGTTATCGGACGCTGTTCGAGGAATCGCCCGACGCGGCCCTGGTCTCCGCACTTGACGGCACCCTCCTCGACGCGAACGAAGCCGCCGTCCGCCTCTACCGCGTCAATCGAGGTGAGATCCTCGGCCGATATTTCGGCCAGCTCATTTCGGCCGACGAGCGCGAAATGGCGAGGCGGCGCCAGATCGTCTGGGCCCAAGGCCGGGGTACGTTCCATGATCGCGGCCGTCGACCGGACGGCTCCGAATTCCCAATCGATGTCGAGATCCGAGTCGTGGACCTTGGCGGCCAACGCCGATTCCTTCACCTGGTTCGCGACCTCTCCGATCAGGAGCGGCTGACCAGGGAACTCCTTCAGGCTCAGAAGATGGAGGCGATCGGCCAGCTCGTCTCCGGCGTTGCGCACGAGCTGAACAACCCGCTGGCGGCAATCATCGCCTTCAGCCAGCTGATGCGGAGCGACCCGAGGCTCCCGGACGACATGAAGCACGACGCCGGGCTGTTGGTCCAGGAGGCCGACAGAACCCGCCGCATCGTCCAGAATCTGCTCGACTTCGCCCGGGCCCGGCCGCCGGAGAGGCGCCCAACCAACATCACAGTGCTGGTAAACAGCGTCCTCGAGCTGCAGTCCTATGCGCTGAATACCAATCAGATCGTGGTCAACGTGGAAATCCCGAACTCGCTGCCGGAAGTTGACCTGGACCGAGCCCAGTTGCAGCAGGTGCTGCTCAACCTGACGATAAATGCCATTCAGGCCATCCGCGGCCGGGAGCGCCAGACGCCCGCCCACCTTACGATCAGCGCGAGTCTGACGAAGACCCGGGCCATAGCGGGTAGTTCCAAAACGGAACGCGTCCCCGACGATCAGGCCAGAGTCCGGATCACGATTCAGGACGACGGCCCAGGCGTTCCGGAATCGGCGAGAGCCCGGCTCTTTGACCCATTCTTTACCACGAAGCAGCCTGGCGAGGGCACCGGCCTGGGCCTCTCCGTATCATTCGGCATCGTGGCAGCCCACAGTGGCCACCTCTGGTATGAACCCGGCCCCGGCGGCGTCGGCAGCAGCTTCATCATGGAGTTGCCGGTGACCGGTCGCGGCGGCGAGGACCACGGCGCAATCGTCACGTCCGGCGGCACCGGAGCGGTCCGGCCGGCAGGGCGCTCGGCGGTCAAGGAGGCAACACCCGGCCAGGCGACTCGCCGACCATCGGCTCGATCCTCAGCCGGAACGGTTGTCAACGCTGCCGCTCCCGCCGCGAATCCGACCCCAACTGGATCGGCACCCGCGGATCAACTCCCGCACACTCCGGCCGAGCCACGAGCCACCGCCGAACCCACCGCCGGAAACGTCACGGCGACCACCGAAGGCGAGACGTCAATGGCAACGACATCATC
>DASVJA010000225.1:0-3362 GCA_036386115.1 Candidatus Limnocylindrales bacterium | reverse complement strand
CTCCAGCTGGGCCTGACCCTTCGCGCCGCCCGAGTCAAACGCCGGCTGCGCCAGGTCGATCTAGCCGCCTTGGCCGGCGTCGGTACTTCTGTTGTGTCGCGTATGGAGCGCGGCGAGTTCGAGCGTTCGCCGCTGCGATCGGTTCGCGCTGTTGCGGCGAAGCTCGGCGCCACGCTCGAGCTGGTGCCGCGATCGGCCGGCGGCGAATTCGATCGGCTGGTCAACGCCCGGCACGCCGCCCTCGGTGAACTCGTTGCCGCGTGGATCACCGACCGTCCGGGTTGGGTCTTGGCCGCCGAGGTTTCGTTCTCGGTCTACGGCGAGCGCGGCATCTACGACCTGCTGGCGTGGCACGAGGCCACGGGTTCGCTGGTTGTGATCGAGCTGAAGACCGCCATCGTGGACGTTGACGAACTCCTTGGGACGTTGGACCGGAAGAGGCGATTGGCGGTCCGCATCGCCGGGGAGCGCGATTGGGTAGTGCGATCCGTCGGCGTCTGGCTGGTGGTGAGTGATTCCAGGATCAATCGGCGCCGTGCTGCCGAGCACCAGACCTTGCTCGCGTCGGCATTGCCTCGTGATGGCAGGTCCTTTGCACCAGTCTTTGCGAAACCGGAGGGCGAGGCCGTCTCTGGCATCATCTATTGGCCTAACTCCCCCGGAGGGAAAGTTAGGCATCCGATCGTCGCCTCCGAGCGGGTGGTGAGGCCTCGCAGCGCCGCCCATCCGTCCAATTCACGCTCAGATGGCGGATCTCTTGGCGCCGCTCGCCGCTCCCGCTGACCGAATCCTCCTCGCGCCGGGGTCCGTGGCGTCAACGTCTCTTCTAACTTCCGTGGCAGGGGAGTTAGGCCAGATAGGCGGTCCAGACACCGCCGCCCGCCCCGCCCCTTGGTGTACGATCGCGTCCCGTGGGGGAGTAGCTCAACGGTTAGAGCATGGCTCTTATACAGCCCCGGTTGGAGGTTCGAATCCTCCCTCCCCTACCAATGTCTTGAGTCGCGACATCGGTTATGCATGAGTCGCGTCATACGTGACACTTGTGATCAACTGGTTTCTCCGGACCCCGGCCATCGGCCGGGGTCTCGTTGTTGGTTGCGCCGGTAACCCTTGCCGGGTTCGATGAGACGAGAAACCCATCGACGGTGAACCAGCCTCCCAGCCAGGGCTCATCGGTCCCAGGATGCGCAGGCGACGGGACATGCGTGACAGTGCGCTGCATGTCGACTTCCGTCGATCTCGCTACCGGCGAGATCCTCGCTCTAGCCGTTGCATTTCGGAGGTGCGCTGGGTGGATTACGCGGTCTTCATGCGGGATTCAGGAATAACCTCAACCCTGTTCCAAGTCGCGTCCACGTCCGGCCGCCACTTAAGTACCTCGACCGGATCAACCATGCTCACTGGACATCCAAGCTGCCCGTATGACAGACCCCCAAGCCGTTCCTTCCAACTCGAGATGGCCGTGGTCTCCACGGCTACGGCGCGTCCGTGAGCGGGCTCGAGTCCGATCTCGGATTCGCGGCTCCGCCAAGTTCGGCGCCGGAATTGCCGCGGCCCTGATAGCGGTGTTCATCTACGGCGCGCTCAACCCGGCGCCAAGGCAGCTCGACCACCAGGATGTCGCCACCGATATATCCCACGCCCTGGCCTCCCTGACCCCTGCCCCGGCCTTCGCGCAGACGGCCTACCAGGCCATCCAGCCCTCGCTGGTGCTGATCGTCGCGCTGCCGGCGGGGAGCACTCCGGGCGCCTCCGCCTCCGCTTCACCCGGCGCCTCAATCCTCCCAGAGCCCAGCCCCTCGGCCGCCGGCGTCTCCACGGCCGACGGCACCCAGGGCAGTGGCGTGATCATGGACAAGTCCGGCAACGTCATGACGTGCCTCCACGTGGTGGCGGGCGCGTCGACGATTGAGTTGACCTTCGCCGACGGCACGACATCCACGGCCCAGATTTCAACGTCGGACGCGGCCACGGACATCGCCGTTCTGAAGCCCGATCACCCCCCGGCCACGATCGTGCCCGCCGTGTTCGGTAGCTCGCGAAGCCTTCAGGTCGGCAGCGACGCGTATGTCGTCGGCAACCCGTTCGGGCTGGCCGGCTCTATAAGCGCCGGCGTGGTATCGGGTCTGGATCGCTCGTTCACGCTCGCCGGTGGAACCCAGCTGACCGGTCTCATCCAGGTGGACGCGGCAGTCAACCCGGGCAGTTCGGGCGGGCCGCTTGTCAATCGCTACGGCCAGGTCGTCGGGATCGTGGCCGCTCTCATCAACCCAACCAGCCAGGGCGTATTCATCGGCATCGGGCTGGTGGTTCCGCTCAGTGCCGCCGGCGGAGCCGGTGGCCTGCCACTCGACTAGGAGGCCAGGATCGTGCCACGGAAAGTTGAAGCAGAGGCCCCGGCGCCGATGGAGAGCCTCCTGTACGAGGTCAAGAAGGTCATCGTTGGTCAGGACCACCTCCTGGAGCGGATGGCCGTCGCCCTTCTCGCAAGAGGGCACCTGCTCGTCGAAGGCGTTCCGGGCCTGGCCAAGACGATGGCCATCAAGACACTTGCTTCTGCCACCGGTGCCGAGTTCAAGCGCATCCAGTTCACACCGGATCTGGTTCCGGCGGACTTGATCGGCACGCGTATCTACAACCAGAAGACGGGCGAGTTCAACACGTCGCTCGGGCCGGTCTTCACGAACCTTCTCCTCGCCGACGAGATCAACCGCGCCCCGGCCAAGGTTCAGAGCGCTCTCCTGGAAGTGATGCAGGAGCGGCAGGTCACGATCGGGCACGAGACCTTCAAGGTTCCAGAGCCGTTCCTGGTCATGGCGACCCAAAACCCGATCGAAACCGAAGGCACCTACGCACTGCCCGAAGCCCAGATCGACCGCTTCATGCTCAAGGTGCTCGTTGGCTACCCGAGCATCACCGAGGAATTCGTAATCGTGGAGCGCATGACGGGGCACCTCGATCCGGTTCGGGAAGTCCTCACCACCATGAACCTGCTCGCCCTTCAGCAGGAAGCCGACAAGGTGTACGTCGATCCGGCCCTGATGGAATACGCCGTCAGACTCGCCACTGCGACACGTTCGCCCAAGTCGAATGGACTACCGAGCCTGGAGCGCTACATCACCTACGGCGCCAGCCCGCGCGCCTCGATCAACCTGATCCTGACGGCCCGCGCGCTGGCCTTTGTCCGCGGCCGCAATTACGCCTTACCTCAGGACGTGATGGACATGGCTCGCGACGTCATGCGGCATCGTCTCGTCCTATCCTTCGAGGCGCTGTCCGACAACCTGACCGCGGACGACATCCTGACAACCGTTCTGAAGCAGGTACCGGTGCCGGTGGTACCGCTACGGGAGCACTCCAAC
>DASVJA010000224.1:0-37355 GCA_036386115.1 Candidatus Limnocylindrales bacterium | reverse complement strand
GCCATTTCTACCCAATGACAGCCCCACGAACAAGGTGCGGGACATTGTGGCCCAACATCCCGAGAGCCCGTCCGGCGATAGCCGTCAGCGTCTACTTCCCAGCCTGAATCGGTCCCGGGATGGCTTCGAAACGGTTAGCTCGGACCGATTCTCAGCCTCTCGTTCGCACCACGAGCAACAAGTAGAAACGGCGCCCGGGACACGCGTCCAGGGCGCCGTCACTCAATCGAGATCGATTACTCCGCCACCGCCTCGATCCGGATTCGCGCGTCCACGATGACGGCGCCTTCCGGCCGGACGATTACGGGGTTGCAGTCCATCTCGGCGATCTCCGGATGCTGCTCAACCATCGCCGCAACCCGTAGGAGGAGATCCTCCAGGCCGGCAACATCGCACTTGGGTGCGCCGCGGAAGCCGTCCAGGAGCGGGAACGTGCGCAGGGAAGTGACCATCTCGTGGGCGTCGCGGTCGGTCAGCGGGGTGATGCGGACCTTGACATCCTTGAGCACCTCGACGGCGGTGCCGCCGGCGCCGCAGGCCACGACGGGGCCGAATAGCTTGTCGTGGACCACGCCGACCAGCATTTCCACGCCGCCGGACGGAACCATCTGCTGGATGAAGAACTTCTCCACCGTTGTGCCCTGAGCGGCAATGCGGGCCGCCATCTCAACGGCTTGCTGCTTGACCTCGGCGGCGCCCTCAAGATTGAGGACGACGGCTTTGGCCTCGGTCTTGTGGATCAGCTTGGGAGCGACGCCCTTGAGCGCAACCTTGCCACCGATCTCCGCGGCAGCCGCACCGGCGGCCTCGGGAGTGGCAGCCAGCCGCCACGTGGCCATTGGGACCCCGTAGCTGCCGAGCAGCTTGGCAACTTCGTCCGGCAGGAGCCAGCGCGACTCTTCGCCGCCCGGCTTCTGGAGGTCATTCAGCACGCCGGCGATCAGCGCCTTGCCCTCGCCGGTTTTGATGTCCTTGAACTGTGGAATTACACCTTCCGGAGTCTCGGCCCAGATGCCGTAACGCACGGCGTGGGCGAGGGCTCGGGCGGCGTCTTCCGGGAACGGATAGGAAGGGATCGAGAGGCCCTCGGTCTTGAGCGTGTCCGGCGTGCCCTTGCTCGAGAGGAAGACCGACAGCATCGGGATCTTCCGTTCGATTTCCAGGCAAGCGGCGCGAACGCCGGCGGCAATCTCCTCGGAGTTGGTCACGAGGACCGGGACGTACAGGATGATGATGGCGTCGATGCCGTCCCACTCCGCCAGGAGCTTGAGGGCCTTGCGGTAGGACTCGCCAGGTGCCGCGGCGATCATGTCGACCGGATTGTTGAGGCCGGCGTCCGCCGGGAGGAACTCGGCCAGCTTGGCCTTGATCTCGTCCGGAACCTGCGGCACGACGAGGCCGTCCGCCTCGCACGCGTCGGCGCAGAGAATGCCGGGGCCGCCGCCGTTCGTGAGTATGGCGACGCGGTTGCCCTTCGGCCGGGGCTGGTTGGCCAGGAGTGTGGCAACGTCGAAGAACTCGCCCAGCGTGTCCGTTCGGATGACGCCCGCCTGCTTGAACAGGGCGTCGACCGTTACGTCCGACGCGCCGAGCAGGGCGCCGGTGTGGGAAGACGTCGCGCGAGCACCTGCCGACGAGCGACCGCTCTTGACCGCGAGGATCGGCTTCTGGCGGCCGACGCGGCGCGTGATGCGGGCGAACTTGCGTGGGTTCCCCAGCGACTCGAGGTAGAGGGCGATGACATCCGTGGCCGGATCTTCGGCCCAGTGCTGGATGAAGTCGTTGCCCGAAAGGTCTGCCTTGTTGCCGACCGAGATGAAGGTCGAGAGGCCCAGGTTCAACGTGTTGGCATACTCGATGACGGCGAGCCCGAGGGCGCCCGACTGCGAGAGAAAGCCGACGTTGCCCTGGATCGGCGCGTTCGGCGAGAACGTGGCGTTCATTCGGACGTCGTCGTGGGTGTTGATGACGCCCATGCAGTTGGGACCGACGATCCGCATGCCCGACTCGCGCGCAATCGCGAGCAGTTCCTTCTGCAGCTCCTTGCCGGCCGGACCGGTCTCGCCGAAGCCGGCGGTAATCACGACCATGCCGTGAACGCCCTTCTGGGCGCATTCGCGGGCGGCGGCGAGGGCGAGCTTGGCCGGCACGACGATGACGGCCAGATCGACCGGGCCCGGGATGTCCAGAATGGACTTATAGGCACGAACAGACTGCACGACCTCGGCGCCCGGGTTGACCGGGTAGACCGGCCCGTTGAAGCCGCCGTCCATGAGGTTGTGGAAGACCTCGCCGCCGATGGTCTTGCGCTTGCGGCCGGCTCCGATGACGGCGACCGAGCGCGGGGCGAGCATGCCGCGGACCGCGTTCATGGCCGCGATCTGCTCGCGGGCCTCGAAGCGAGCCTGAGCTTCCGGCGTGATGGAAGTGGGGAACTGGATCCTGATCTTGCCCGGCTCGGACTTCATCGTGAGGGTGAAGCCGCTCTCGCGGAACAGGTCCAGCATCTTGTTGTTGTCGGCCTGGACCTCGCCTTCGAAGACGGCGATGCCGCCGGCGACGGCCGCTTCCGCCAGTCGCTTGAGCAGAAGGGTCCCAAGGCCGCGGCCTTGGAATGAGTCGGTGACGGTGAAGCCGACGCGGGCCCGATCTTCGCCGGTCCGGTCGAAGCTGGCCTGGGCTACGACATCTCCGCCCTGAACTGCCAGCACGCAGCAGTCCGGGCAGCCCTCAACTCCGGCCCAGAGTCGCGAAGTGGCCACAAGATCGACGCCGCCTGCGGGGAATCGAAGTCGGCGTGAGTTGTCCGAAAGGCCCTGCAGGAACGCAAGGATTCCGGGCTCGTCCGTCGCGTGAGCGGCTCGAATGCGAACCGACGAACCATCGCGGAGTACTACATCGACATCGCGCAGGGAGAAAGTCGTGCTCATAGTGCCGCCTTCGCTATTTGGGAGGGCTTGCGGGGCCCGGCATACAAATATGCCCCGCACCGGAATAGGCCGCGGAGCCATCATCAGTCTTGGTGTGAGCTTCCGCGATAGAACCCATCCCGAGTAGGGCCAATGGGCGCACGATCCGGGCCGGAAGTCCCGGGCCGGTTGGGCGAGGTAGGCCGCCGGCTAATACGGACCGTGCCGTCGATCCGTCCCATGACCGGGTGCGTCCCGTCACCGACCGGCCGGCGCGGTGTGGCACGGCACCGTCCGAAGGAACCCCGGGCCGTTGGGCCTATCGGCCGGGCCGCCATCAAGACCGGTCGAATAGGTGCGGAAGAGGCTGGTTGGGGTGCCTTGCGAGGGGCCTTACAGGGGCCGGCGAGGGTCCTCTGGAAGGCGCCGCGAGGGCAAGGGTCCTGGGTTCCATTACCGCCGTACCATTGCCCGGTCCCCCTTTTCGTCCCATTCTCAAAGCATGACGGATATCTCTGTCCGGCGTCGCGGACGACTTCCCACCTGCGTTCTAGTGGCATTGCCGTTGGCGCTGCTGATCCTGGCCCTGGCCGCAGGTTCGGCTATGGGCCACACCGGTCGGTTGACCGACCCGGCTTGTTCGCCGAACCCGGCGACGGCGGGCGCAACGGTCTCCTTTGGCGTGACATTTATCGACAGCAGCGGGGCGGCACCCAAGTCTGTGCTGTTGCTCATCGACGGCAGCTCAACGGCGATGAGCCAGACCGGGTCGGAATATCGGAGTGGCGTCAGATTCACGGCCACCGCCAGACCGGCTGCCGGCACGCACCTCATCTGGTTCAAGGCCACCGACGCCGGCAACTACACGCAGGACCTCTGGTCCGGCAATCTCATCGTCGGACCGGCCCCGAGCCCGTCTCCCACGCCCACGCCGACGCCGACGCCCACGCCCAAGGTCACGCCCACGCCCACGCCCACGCCCACGCCCACGCCGACCGCGTCCCCAGCGCCGACGCCGACGCCCAAGTCATCCCAAACCGCCGTTCCCACTCTCGCCCCAGCGCCGATACCGACTCCGGTTCCAACAGCCGCGGCTCGTCCGACTCCCGCCGCCACCCCGGCCGCCACGCCGGTTCTTACCGCAACAAGGCAGCCCGGCGCGGCCAGTGACGCTCCATCAGCCTCCGCGCCCGGCGCAGGCTTGCCCGGGGCGGGAGCCTCAGAGGCTGATCCGTCCGCCCCGGCCGCGCCGTCCGCCCCGGCCGCGCCGTCCGACCCGGCCGGAGTGGCTCTCAAGGCAGTGGCCGGACCCTTCCTGAGCAGGCTCCCCGGCTATGAGGAAACCCGGGGCGAGTCGGATGCCGGTCTGCCCTCGGGCCCCGCCATGCCGGCCGGGCGGTACGGTCCCGATCGCGGCTCCTTCAGCGGGCTCGTGCGGCAGCTCACCCCGACGATCGCCACTGCCTTCGGCGGAGGCGCGGCCTGGGCCGCATTTGCCCTCTTTGGCAAGAAGCGTCGCGCTGATGACGAACCGGATGAGGGCGGGCTCGCGTCTGCGGCTGCAGCAGCTTACGAAGCCGAAGCCGCGCAGGGCCTGGCGCCGGTGGATGAGTCCACGATGGCGCGCTGGCGTCGTCCCTCCCTTCAGCAAGTCCGACGCACGGATCCTCTACGGACGCAGCAGGGTGAAGCGCCGCGGATGTCCTTTGCGGCGTCCGGCGTCCGGCCGTTGGAAAACTTCGAGCGCAGGATGATCGGCTACAGGCTGGTTCGGCTCCTCGACTCACCCGACGAGCTGAGGGCCACGGAGATCGGCATCGTCGATCAGGGAGACGAAGTCCAACTGATCGAGCGGCACGGTGCCTACTGGCTGGTACTTTGCCCGGACGGACGTCAGGGCTGGCTGCATCGCATGACACTGGCGGACCCACCGGGCGCCGGCATGCTCGATGAACCGGATCCGATGCCCCAGTACATGGACGAGTACGACGGTCCGGAGACGACCGCCCCCCAGGCCGACTATGCCGCTGAACCAAGCTCCGACGGTCTGCTCGAGGCCTACATGTCGGCTCGGCGCGATGTCCTCAAGACGATGGCCGACGAGACGGCCACGGCCGGAGATCCGGCGTACCCGACCTTGGAGTTTCAGGGAGCTACGTTCGCGGCAGTGCCCGAGCAGTTCTCAGCCGCTTTGGAGTGCTTCGTCGCTCCGGAGGATCAATCTGTGCCGGAGGATACGTCCGTGCCGGAAGAACCGTCCGCTGCGCAGGACGAGCCCGCCGAGACCCCGGTTCAAGTGGACGATTTCGCGCCCGCGCTGGAGACCGTCCTGGCCTTCGAAGTCGAGGTGCCGGTCAGCTCTCCGCCTGTTGTGGCGCCTGCGCCGGAGCCTGCGGCCGAGGAGTCGTCCGCCGAGGAGCCGGCTTCTTCCGAATCTCCCGCCGCAGCACCAGCACGTGCTGGTGAGAGATATTCGGCACATAAGAGTGCGGGTAGCCGTAAGGCCGCAACCTCGTCCCGGCCTGGTACCAGATCACGTCGCCCTTCACGGTGAAGCCGGCCCGGGTAGCTCGTTGGGCCAGGTCTGAGCCGGTGAAGACGTATCGCCCGTCCTGGTAGGCGTCCCGGACTATCACTGCCGCGTATCGCTGCGGCTTAATGACCCGGAACAGTTCAACAAAGACGGCTTCCATTCTGTCCAGGAATGTGGCGTAGTTGGCGCTGTTGGCCAGATCGCCGTCGTGCTCGGTGACCATGGCGTAGTCCGTGCGGCGATTCGCATGTTCTTCGGCCAGCTTTCCGCCGGACATCGTGATCGGCAGCTGGATGTTGTACGGCGGGTCCGTGGCAATGAAGTCGATGCTGTCCGATTCGATCTGAGGCAACAGCAGCATCGAATCGCCGAGGCGCATCTCTACGCCGCTCGGGTCAAAGCCGCGCTCGCCGCCCGGATCCGATGTGCCGATGTCCGTGACCAACGGCCCCGCGCCGTCACGCTCGGCCTTAAGTTCGGTCACGAGGTCGTCGAAGACGGCTACCCAGCGCGGCTCGATCTCCAGCCCAATGGCGCGTCGCGAACCGCGCGCAATCGCGGCGCCCAGCAGCGTCCCGCCGACGCCCGCGAACGGATCCAGGATCAGCTCGCCGCTCGTGCTGAAGAATTCGATGAGGCGCGCCATCAGCCGCGGTGGCTTGTTGGCGCCGTGCTGCTTGCGCCTGGCGTGGCCCAACTCGGACGGATACGCCGTTCCCCAGACGGACTTGGTGAAGTAGAGCCACTCCTCGCCCGAGAGCTCGTTCAGAGTGTTGTCTGGGTGTCTGGGGCTCACGTGTCGAGCTTAGCGGGCGCGACGACAAGGTGTGCGGATACGGCGCGCAGGCACGCCGCGGACCCGCAGCGGCCACCTCGACGAGTCGGATGGCGATTTGGGTTTGGTACGAAATGGCTGCCCGCGGTGCGGCCCAGGGCAGTTACCCTAGTCGGGTCGAGGGGACGACACGGTGCCACGCTGTGCGTTGCCCGCTCGAGGACCTCGAATAGATGATGTATACAACTCACGAGAGAAGCAGTGCCGGCCACTCTCTAGACGCGCGCTCGCCGCATCGACGGCTTTGGAGCGACCGATTCGTCGGGCGTGAGAAGCAACTCGAGCGCATCGCCATGGGGCTTCAGGGCGCCGTGGACGGCCGGCCGAGCACGCTCATTCTCTCGGGTTCGTCGGGGCTGGGTCTGACCCGGCTGCTTGCCGAGACGAAGCGCCGCGTGGCTGCGCTGGCGGAACCGTTCACCGTAGTTCACGGCGTGGCTTTCCCGGCGACGAGCGGGGTTCCGTACGCTCCAATCTCGGCCGCGCTGGAGGACGTGCTGACGCCCCTGTCGGATGAGGCTCTGGCCGGCCTTGTGGGTCAGGCCGGCGACTCGATCGCCCGGCTGGTCCCGAGCCTCGCCGGGCGGCTGGCCGAACTGGAGCTGCTACCCGCCCGCCAGCTTATCGCCGCCCCGGAATGGCGCGAGGCCCGCGTCTTCGAGGCCGTCCTCGGTCTCCTGGAACGCCTGGGAGAGCGCCAGCCGGTCGTGATATTGCTGGAGGATCTCCATCAGGCCGATGCCGCCACGCGAGGGCTGGTGACGTTCCTGGCTCGAGTGACGCGGGGCCAGCGGGTGACGATGGTTGCCACCTACCAGCCTGACAGGTTGGTCCGGACAAGCCCGATGCGCATGACGCTCGCCGCTCTTGCTTCCTCGCCGTCCGTCTCGAGTTCCGAGGTTGCGCCGCTGGACAGGGAAGAGATCGGCCAGCTGATCGAGGCTATCGAAGGCAGCCGGCCGTCGTCGACCACCCTGCTTCTCGTGGCCGAACGTTCGCGCGGCAACGCGCTCGTCGCCGAGGAGCTTCTGGCCGCGCGGCGGGAACTGCTCGGGGTGTCCCTTGCGGGATCGCTCGACCGACTCGTGACCGCCCGGGCGGATCTCCGGTCCCCGGAATGCCGGCGAGTGTTGCGGCTCCTCTCCCTGGCCGGCTCCGCGGTCACCATCCCCACTCTGATGTCCATGGCTGCCGAATTCGAAGCCAGATCCTCGGCCCGCCCTCCCCGTTCGTCGACTGTGTTCTTGCACGGTGACGTCCTGGAGTCTGACTTCACCGCCGGTGTTGCCGAGGCTCTGGATCACGGGTTCCTGGTCGCGACGGTTGATGGTTCGGCGAGCGAAGCTACCCGAGATGCTGTGCGACCCGAACCGGGGAAGAGCCGGGGTCGTGAAGCGCGCCGGGAGGCCCGCGACGCGGACGACCGCCGAGATGTTCGCGATGGCCGCGGCGCCCCCCGCTACGGGCGCTCCGGCGAGGCAGAGCCGGCCGGCCCGGAGCGGCAGGTCGCATTCCGGCATGAGCTGATCGCCGAGGCGATCGCCGCAGACTTGTTGCCGGCGACCCGTCGCCGCTATCATGCCGCCCTGGCCGCCGCCCGGAGCGACGCAGCGGCACCTCGACCCGCAGCGGCCCTCGCGCACCACCTCGCCGCTCACGAGCTCACTCAAGCCGAGAGTGCGGCGCTGGAGGCAGCGGCCGTGGCCGTGGAAATGGACGCCGGTGCCGACGCGCTGGCTCACTACGAGTTGGCCCTGGGGTTGTACGACGTCGTTCCCTCCGGGGATGCCCCGTCGGTTCTATCGGACCTATTCGTCAAGGCGTCCGAGGCCGCCTTCGCCGCAGGAGATCCTGCGCGCGCTTCGGCCTTCGCGGAGGCGGCTGCCGCGACTCTCGATGGTCCCGGCGAACGGCCCTCCCTCGGGCTCGTGATGGAGCAGCTCGGGCGATACCGGCGCGCGTCGGGGGACTACGAGGGTGCGCTGGTCGCATATCGACGGGCCGTAGAGCTGGTTCCGCCCGAACCAACGGCGGCTCGAGCTCGCGTGCTCGCTTCGCTGGCTCAGTTCCGGATGCTTGAGGGCGTTTTCTCCGAGGCCAAGCGCTATGCCCAGGAAGCAGCTGATGTCGCCACGGTCGTTGGTGACGAGGCCAAGCCCGAGCTGCTGCACGCGACTTGCACGCTTGCCGTTGCCGACGCCTGGGGCGAAGATCCAGAGCCCGCCATCTGGAGGCTTCGGGCGACTCGCGACGAGGCCGCCGAACTCGGTCGCCTTGACGATCTGTTTCGCGTTTACGCCAACCTGACGACTGTTCTGGATCTGCTGGGGCGGCGCGATGAGGCCATCGCCATTGCCTACGAAGGGATCACCGAGGCCGAGCGGGCCGGGCAGGCAACCGTATACGGCAACTTCCTGCGTGCCAACGCCGCGGACTCGCTCTTCATTCTGGGTCGCTGGGCTGAGTGCAGGCGCCTCTGTCTGGACGCTCTCAGCTGGAACCCGGTAGGTATTGGCTTCCTGACGCCGCTCCTGACCCTGGCCACGCTGGAAGTGGCCATGACCGCCGGCGAGTCTGCCGGGCGGACGCTGGGCCAGGCTCTGCTGGCGATCGAAACGGTCCAGGATCCGCAGTTTGCCGTGCCCGCTCAGCAGACCGCGGCCGCCTACGCGTTGTGGCACGAGGATCTCGTGGACGCTCACAAGGCCGCCGAACGGGGCTGGGTGCGGGTCAGTGATACCGAAGACTGGTTGCTGATGGCCCGGATGGCGGCCACATATCTTGAGGTGGATGCGGCCGTCGCTCAGGATGCGCAGCGACGGCGCGACTTGGCAGTGCTCGCGTCTGCGCGGGAGCGAAGCCTGCCGGTCGTGTTGCGGGCCGAGGCCGTTGTCCGTGCCTGCGGTGTCTCGCCGAACGCGGGTTCCCGGCGCCAGGCCGATCTCTCAATCCGGACGGCCCGGGCATTCCGAGCCAGAGTCGAGGGACACGACGACGCCGCTACCTGGCACCGGCTCGCCCTCGACTGGACGGATCTTGGCGATCCCTACGAGGCTGCGCGGGCAAGTTGGCGCGAGGCCGAAGCCGTCCTCGATCTGGCCCACGGCCGGTCGACTCGGACGATGGCCCGCGAGCCGCTGATGGCGGCGGCGGAAGCCGCGTTCGCCCTTGGGGCCGGGCCGCTCCTGCGGGCCGTTGCGGAGTTGTCGCGGCGGGCAATGCTGCCACTCCCCAAGCAGATCGAGGCCCACCTCGAGCGCAGCGATGAGCCGGTCGGCAGTCCCGGCAAGCCGACCAGATCGACAGCCTCCGGTGTCGTCTCAGGCGGATCGTCGGGTTCGACGGCTAGATCGGAGCCCGACTTCGCGGCGGACTTCGCGGCGCCTTCAGGTGAGCCTGCCCCGCACGACTTCGGCTTGAGCAAGCGCGAGATGGAAGTCCTGGCATTGATTGCGGAAGGGCGCAGCAATCCGGAAATCGGGCGGCGCTTGTTCATCACCCGCAAGACGGTCGCCGTTCATGTCAGCAACATCCTGACCAAGCTGGGCGTCTCCGGCCGTGTGGAGGCGGCCGCGGTGGCGATCCGGCTGGGGATCACGGAGCGGCCCTAGACCTTGGCGCACCGAGAATCGAGAAGCCCGGACCTTGAGCCCGGGCTTCTATTCGTTGTTCCGGTCTACCAGCGCTTGCCCATCAAGTGGACGAGAAGCCCCAGAAAGTCCGGAGTCAGAAAGCCGAAATCCACGACTGACTCCTTGGTTTGTGGTGGTCCGCGATGCCGGCCCGCAGGCTGCGTGCCGTTTGTGTATACATAACTACCATCGGCACGACAACTCAATCGCCATTCCGTACGGTCCGGTCATCGTTGCGCACCGCTGGTCCTGGTGACGGACCGACGAACGGGCCACGACACATTGCGTAGTGGGACTTCAATCTCCCTGAGGTACGCCTCCAACTACACTGCACAAGCCGGACGAGCGTCTGCCGGCACGGCTGTCGATTGGTTCAAGGTGAAGTGGCGTGTCGACCGACATCGCGTTCCAGTTCGACATCCTGGTCCGGCTGTTTGCCGCGGCCTTGTGCGGCGCGGGTCTCGGTCTGGAGCGTGAAGTTCACGGCCATCAGGCCGGCATGCGGACCCATATGCTGGTGGCGCTGGGTTCCGCCGTCTTCACCATCATCTCTATGTACGGATTCCCCAAGACTCCAGATACGGCCCTCACGGACCCGACCCGCATCTCCGCCCAGATCGTCACCGGGATCGGCTTCCTGGGCGCCGGCGCAATCATCAAGTACGGCACCAGCATTCGCGGTCTCACGACAGCCGCCAGCCTTTGGGTGGTTGCCGCGGTCGGTCTGTCGGCCGGAGCCGGCGCTTACTTCCTTGCGGTGGCAGGCACATTCATCGGGCTGCTGGCCTTGTGGCCGCTACACGTCTTTGTCGGCAGGCTGAACCTCGAGGGCGGCCAGCTGATCCGCCTTCAGCTGGAACTCAAGAAGATCGAGGGCTTTGCCGGAGTCTCGCGCGTGCTGCTCACCCACCATGTCGAGACCATCTCCGTCTCAAGCAGCAAGTCCAAGAGTGGCCACCTGATGGAGCTGGAGCTGCGGCTGCCAAACCGCGGCCAGACGCACACGATTCTGACCGCGCTAGAGGCACTCTCCGGTGTGGAAGTGAGAGCGGTGAATTCGGCAGAGGAAGCCTGAATCAGCCGCCTGCCATCGCCTTGTCTACCGCGGCCAGAAGGGCTTCGGCAGTGAACGGCTTGGCGAGGAAGTCTATGCCGGAGTCCAGGATGCCACTGTGCACGATGCCCTTGTCCGTGTGGCCGGACATGAAGAGGACACGCAGACCGGGCTGAGCTGCGGTGAGCCGGTTGGCTACCTCGCGGCCGCTCATGGCGGGCATGACCATGTCTGTCAGGAGCAAGTCGATCTGACCGTCTGTTGGAGTCGCGACCGCGGTCGGCCCATCCGGAGCCGTAATGATGCGGAATCCGGCCGTTTCCAGGACGCGGCTTGCGAATCGTCTGACGCCGCTATCGTCCTCGACAACCATGATCGTTCCCGTTCGCCGGGGAGTAGGTTGCCCTCCCCGCGAGTACGAGGAATCGGTTGTGACGGAGCCGTTGATCCGCGGAAACGACACGGTCAGCGTCGAACCACGGCCCAGCTCGCTGCGAACGGTCACGGTTCCACCGGATTGCCTGACGATGCCGTAGACGGTGGACAGCCCGAGGCCCGTGCCCTTGCCGGGGTCCTTCGTCGTGTAGAACGGCTCGAAGATGTGGTCTATGGTCTCGTCCGACATGCCGATCCCGGTGTCGGTGACCGAAAGCGTCGTCATCGGTCCGGAGCTCTCGTCGGCTTCGATGAGGTCAACCTGGAGGGTGATATTGCCGCCTTCCGGTAGGGCATCCCTGGCGTTCACGGCCAGATTCACGATGACCTGCTCGAGCTGGCCCGGATCGGCGAGCACGCAACAGGCGGACTGCGGAAGTCGCGTGACCAGGGTGACGTCCTCGCCGATGAGGCGGCGAAGCATGGGCTCGACGCGCCGGACGATCTCACCCAGATCTACAGTCTCGGGGTTGAGTACGGTCCTTCTGGCGAAGGCTAGAAGCTGCCGCGTAAGCCCGGCGGCGCGATCGGCGGCCTGTTCGATCTGCTCCAGGTCTTCGCGGGCACTTTCGCCCGGCGGCAGCGCCGCCAGGGCGAGACTGGCGTTGCCTCGGATGGCCGTAAGCAGGTTGTTGAAGTCGTGGGCAATGCCGCCCGCAAGCTGGCCTATGCCCTCCATCTTCTGAGCCTGGCGAAGCTGGTCTTCGAGCGCGGCCTTCTCTGCCTCCGCTCGTTTCCTCTCCGTGATGTCGCGAGCGATCCCGAGGACCGCCGGCCTGCCTCCAAGATCGATCATTGTCGCGATCATCTCGACCGGCATGACCGTACCGTCACGACGCCGATGCAGTGTCTCGAAGGTGCTGCTGCCCAGCTCCTGGACGGCGCTCATGGGTTCGCCGACTACAGGTCCCAGGAGCGGCGGACCTATGTCGGCCACCGAGAGCCCGACCAGCTCCTCCTTGGAGTAGCCGAGTTGTTCGCAGGCCGTCTGGTTGGCGTCCAGCAGTTGACCTTCGAGGTCGGTGATGAAGATTGCGTCGCCGGCGTACTCGAAGAGAGTCCGGAAGCGTTCTTCAGATCTCTTCTGTTCTTGCTCTGCCGTGTAGCGATCGTGAATGTCCACGGCCGCGGTAACGATGCCGGAGACCTCGCCCCGGCGGCCTGTCAACGGCGCCTTGGAGAGCAGGTGGAGGCGCATGCCGTGGCCGGCAGTGGGCATAAACGCGTCGTAGAGCTGGAGTTCGCCATCGGCCAGCAAGGCCGTGTCGTGAGCGACGTGTATCTCCGAGTCGGGGATGCCGAGTTCGTCGGCGGTCTTGCCGACTGCGGCCTCTACTGTGATGCCGCCCGCCGAGGCGTAGGCAGCGTTGCACATCAGGGTCCGGCCGTCGCGATCCTTTGCGACCATCGGAATTGGGATCGCATCCAGCATCGCCTGGAGGAATCGGCTCTGTTCCCTCAGCGCCTCCTGGGCCGCAAGGCGATCGCTAATGTCGCGTTGGACCGTCAGGACTGCCGGCTGACCGCGGAACTCGATCAGGCGAGCCGCAGCCTCGATAGGAAAGTGGGTCCCGTCTTTGCCGATGTGGGTCGTCTCGAAGAGATGAACGCCGCCGGTCATGATCCCGGCCATTCGATCCGGCACGAGCTTGGCGGTCGCGGGCGAGTTTATGTCGGCGACGTTGAGCTTGAGGAATTCCTCTCGCGAGTAGCCGAGACGTTCACAGGTGGCTCTGTTTACCTCGATGAATCGACAATCCGCATCATTGATCGCGACGCCATCGCCGACGTTGTCGAATATGGTTCGGAATTGGACTTCAGAGCGGCGATTCGCGTCGTCGATTTCGTGCTTGGCAGTGATGTCCAGCACGGACGAGACCACGCCGACTATCTCGCCGTTGGCGTTGCGATGAGGCCGGTTGGTCTGGGCGACCCAACCCATGCGGCCGGTTTGCGGGATCGCGTACTCGAACTCGCGAGGTGTGGGCAGGCCTCCCGTGAGAGCTTGCTCCAGGTCCGAGAGAACGCCGGCGACCATCACCTCGGGGAATGCTTCATCGGCCGAGCGTCCTATGACCTGACCTGCCGACAGGCCTGTGAGCTCCTCCATGACCGGGTTCCAGACCGTGATGCGGAGGTCGCGGTCGTAGACGATCAAGCCTTCCCCGACGCTGGCGATGATCGTCTCTGCAAAGGCGCTGCGCTCGCGCAACTCCGTCACGTCGTGGAAGACCACCGCAAACTGCCCGAGCTTGGGGCAATAGGCCTTGACTTGGTAGTGGCGCCCGAGCGCGGCGCTGTAGCTCTCGAAATGATCCGTCACGCCGGTCAGAGCGACGCGGCCGTAGCGCTCGATCCAGATCGGCTCAAGATCCGGAATCACCTCCAAAGCGCGCTTGCCCAGGATGTCGGCGGCGTGCAGGCCGGTCAGTTCCTCGAATGCGGGGTTCACGTCCAGGAAGCGGTAGTCGACTGGCTTTCCGGCTTCGTCGGTGATGATCTCGTGAAGAGCGCCGCCGCTGTCCATCTCGTCCAGGAGCCGTCGGAAGCCGGAATTGCTGGCGTCCGCAGCAGAAGGTCGCGGTGCGGGTGAGGTCACATCGTGAGCCACCCCGACGAGCAGGAAGCCGTCGCCCATCGGCACGACGGAAAGTTGGTGCTCGATGTCTCTTTCCACCCCGTCTGCTCGGCGGAGCCTGAAGGCCGTCCCGCCACCTTCGGGCATTTGCCCGGTCGATAGTGCGATGCCGACCATGGTCTTGACCCGCTGCCGTACGGTATCGGGGTCTCGGCCGGGCGGCAGGACGCGCGTGCAGATCTCCCACGCCGGCTGCCCGATCATCTCCTGCGCCGACAGCCCCGTCAGCCGCTCGGCCCCTTCGTTCCAGACGGTCACCAAGCCACGCCCGTCCGTCACCACGACGGCCAGCTCTGGACCCACCAGGCCGGTCTTGCCGGTCCTGCCGTGGCGCTGGGCTGGCTTCTTCGGCCTCTCTGAGGTCAATGCGACCCTCTTCCGCCGCCCTTCGGATCGCCTTTTGGCAGATGCGGCTCACTTGGGTGGTTGATGCGATGACTTATGTGGTCATATTCGCACTGGGCTGCGGCCTCGTCCACCCGCAATTGGCGTGAGAAAAGACGGCGGCCCGAAGGCCGCCGTCCCTTTCATTTCGCAACAAACCAGAGCAGATCTAGAGAGCCTTTACCGCGTTGATTAGTTCCGCGAGGCCCTTCTTGGCGTCGGCAAAGTACATGCCGGTCTTCGGGTTGACGTACAGCGGGTTGTCTATGCCTGCATAACCACGCCCCATCGACCTCTTGAGAACGATGATCGAGCGGGCCTTGTCGACATCCAGAATCGGCATTCCGAAGATGGGACTGGAGCGATCCGTGCGTGCTGCCGGGTTGGTGACGTCGTTGGCACCGACGATCAGGGCAACGTCCGTTCGCTCGAATTCGGGGTTGATGTCGTCCATCTCTCGCAGCTGCGGATATGGCACGTTGGCTTCGGCGAGAAGCACGTTCATGTGGCCGGGCATTCGGCCGGCGACCGGATGGATGGCGTAGGAGACCTCTATGCCCTTGGCTTCCAGCAGATCGGCCAGTTCGCGAACGCCGTGTTGCGCCTGGGCGACGGCCAGACCGTAGCCGGGGACGATGACGACCTTGCTGGCGTACGCGAGCTGGATCGCGGCGTCGTCGACGGAGACTTCGCGAACCGTGCCGCCCTCTGCGGCCAGCGAGGATTGGGTCCCCTCGCCACCGCCGAAGCCTCCGGTGATGATGTTGGCAACCGACCGGTTCATGGCCGTGGCCATGAGCCTGGTGAGGATCGCACCCGAGGCTCCGACGAGAGCTCCGGCCACGATCATCATCACGTTGCCCACGACGAACCCGGCCATCGAAACGGCCGTTCCGGTGAAGGCGTTGAGGAGCGAGATGACCACCGGCATATCCGCGCCGCCGATCGGCAGAACCATCGTCACGCCGAAGATCAGGGCGCAGGCGAGGGCCACGACGAGGAGCACGGTGAGGATATTGGCTTCGTATGTGACGGCCCCCATGCCGGCCAGGATCAGAACAATGGAGACGCTGAGGCCCAGGACGACGATGAGCCAGGACACCAGCTTGCCGCCCGGGATGAGGATGGGTTGACCCTTGATCCGGCCCATCAGCTTGCCCGACGCGATCAATGAGCCGGTGAACGTCACCGCGCCGATCAGGACGTCGACGAGGATGAACAGCGTCCGCCAGCCGTCGAGGCCGGGGGCGCCGCCGGCGAGGATGCGATGTCCGTCGAGGCCGATGAAGTCGTTGATCGCCAGCACCGCCGCCGCGCCGCCGCCCACCGCGTTGAAGAGCGAGACGAGCTGCGGCATGGATGTCATCTGGATGTTGCGAGCCTGGCGGAGCCCCAGGCCACCACCGGCCAGGAACCCGACCAGGATGATGAGCCAGTTGCCCCAGCCCGGGTGGAACGGCGTCTGAGTGATGGCAATCAACTCTGCCGACACGGCGATGATCATGCCCGTGGCCGAGAGGCGGTTGCCGGTGCGGGCCGTGGCCGGCGAATTCATCTGGTGCAAGCCCATGACGAACAGGGCGGCACCGACGATGAAGGCGAGGCTGACCAGATAACCGATGTTGGTGGCGTTCATCTAGTTGGCCCCCGTCACTTCGCGGCCTGATCGGTCGTGGGGACCGGGCGTCGTTTGAACATCTGAAGCATGCGGTCCGTGACCCAATAGCCGCCGACGACGTTCGCTCCCGCGAAAGCCATCGCGATCAACGCCAGCACGCCTGTGAGGGGGTTGTCGGCCGAGGCGGCCAGAGCGATCGCGCCGACGAGCACGATGCCGTGGATGGAGTTCGTGCCCGACATCAGTGGCGTATGCAGCGTAGCCGGGACTTTGCTGATCACTTCGAACCCGAGCAGGATCGCCAGGACGAAGACCGTCAGATAGTCGAGCAGGTTGCCGACGTTCATGCCTTGGCGCCTCCCCGCTTTGCGGGCTGTAGGAGCGTCCTGGTGGCCTCCTGGACCACCTTGCCTCCGTGGGTGATGACGGTCGCGGCCGTGACCTCGTCCTCGAAATCGAAGTGCAACTCGCCGTCCTTAATGAAGTTGAACAGCAGGTTACTTATGTTGCGGGAATAGAAGGAACTCGCGCCGGTCGGCATTGAAGACGGCAAGTTCAGTGGGGCGTGAATCGCCACTCCGTTGTCTGTGATTGTGACTTTGCCGGGCTTCGAGAGTTCGCAGTTGCCGCCCAGGTCACTGGCGGCCATGTCCACGATGATCGAGCCGGCCCGCATTCCTTCGACCGCCGCAGCCGTGACGAGTAGGGGCGGTCGCCGGCCGGGCACCTGCGCCGTGGTAATGACGATGTCGTGAGAGGCGATCACTTCGTTGAGTTCGCTCTGCTGAGCGGCCTGCTCTTCCGGCGTGAGGGCCCTGGCATAGCCGCCCTGGCCGGAGCCGTCGATGGAGGACTTGAGCTTTATGAACTGGGCGCCGAGTGACTCGGCCTGCTCGCGGGTTTCCGAGCGGACATCGTAGGCCTTGACCTGGGACCCAAGACGGCGAGCCGTAGCGATGGCTTGGAGGCCGGCGACGCCTACACCCAGGACCAGCACGTTGGCCGGCTTGGCGGTTCCGGCAGGGGTCGTGAGCAGCGGAAAATACCGCCCAAACGCCTCAGCGGCGACAAGGACGGCCTTGTAGCCGGCGACGTTTGCTTGGGACGAAAGAGCGTCCATGCCCTGTGAGCGAGAGAGCGTCCTTGGAATCGCGTCCAGGCTGATAGCCGTCACGTTCAACGCGGCCAGCTGCGCCATGGAAGCGGGGTCCAGCAGGGGCGCCAGCATCCCGACGATGACTTGGTTCGCACGCGCCAGCCTCATCTCGGCCGCGGACGGGCGATGGATCTTCAGAATCACGTCCGATTGTGTGTAGAGCGCCGAAGTGGTCACGATCTTGGCGCCGGCCTCGACGTAGTCGATATCCGGGAACCAGGACTCGGAGCCGGCACCGCGCTCGACGAGCACACTGATATCGGCGGCCCGCAGCTTCTGAACCGCTTCCGGAACCAGCGCGACTCGGCGCTCTCCCGATACGGCTTCTTTGGCGACGCCAACTTTCATCGCGATGTCACCTGCTGTACGCGGCATGGATCCGGCCCGTTCAGGGCAAGGGCGTCCAGCGTGGATGCCAGGCATCCGCTGGACACCAGCCATCCATCAGGAAGGACGCCTGCGAAGGATAGCCCGGCACGGCGAGGACTGTCGCGGCGGGGGTCATTCCGGGGCGGGGCGGACCCACCCGGACGGGTTGTGGATCGCACGGCGCAACCAGAGCCGTCGGCTGGTCGCTTGGGTCCCCTGGAACCTCTCGGCATGCTTGGGCCGACCCTCTCACATGGTCGGACCGCGTATACGAGCCTGGATTCTCACACCTTGGAAACCGGCACGTCGCGATTTCTCAAACATCACACCTAGAAATACGACACCAGAAGCGTATAGTCGGTGGGCTATCGCCCAAATCACGGGCGATTTGGAATCGTGGTCCTGGGTTGCGTGAGAGAGGAACAAGATGGTCACAGTTCGGAAGGCCGACCCGGCGCTCATGGACAAGGGCGCTCAGAGCCCCCGCGAGCTAAGTCCAGCGGCTCGCGAACGTGAGCAGCAGGCCAAGCAGTTCAAGAGGCTGATCGGTCAGTTGAAGGGTCCAGAGCAAGTATTTGAGGTCAGGCTGGACGCAACGGAGAAGCCCATCACGATTCGCCAGCGTCTGCTGAGAGTTGCCGCCGAGGCCAATGTCGAGATTGCCGTGCGTAAGCACAACGATGGATTTCTCGTGGGTCTGCTCACACCTGAGCGGCGGACGAATCGCGGTCGGCGGGCGGCTGCGGCCGACCCAAAGGCCTGACGGTCGTTTGAAGACTTGAGCGTGGACCCGGGCACCACTACGGACGCCGGAGGCGGAGCCACGCCCGTGGATGACGCCTCTGCCGGAACGGCCGACGGACGCAGTCGGCTGGTTGAGATCAGGTGCGGGTTTGCGGAGATGGCTCGCGCGGAGGCCGCGGCGGCTGCCGCTCGCGCGGATGACGCCAAGCGGGCGCACGACGAGCAGGCCGAGATCGTCGCACAGGCCCAGGCTGAGGCAGACGTTGCCGGGGCTCATTCGGCCAAGGATGAGGCTCATCGCGCATTCCGGGTCGCCGTCGGGGCTGCTCGTGCGAGAGGCCAGGTGGAGGCGGCGGCGACTGCCTGGCTCGATCAGATCAACGCCATCAATAGTGCCGGACGGGCCGGCCAGGCGAAGATCCGCCTGGAAAGCGATGTTGCCGACGCCCTGAGATTCGAATGGACGCGCCTTTCGGACATGGCCGAAGCCAGCGCCGCGATGGCAGAGTCGGCTATGAAGGCCTGCCTGGCCGCCAGGGAGGCTCTTGAGGCTGATGGCGGGGATGTCGAGATGCCGCCCTCGCCATCCGCTCCACCTGTCCAGATCGCGACACCGGCATGGACCCCTGTCGCAGACATTCCTCCGGAGAGGGCCGTCGCTGCGGCCGTATCGGAACCGTCGGCCGGCCCCCTCGCGACTCCCGAAGTCCCGTTGCCCGGCGAAGAGTCTCAGCCCTCTGCCGATTCGCTGGTGGTGGACCTGCGGTCGCCAGAGCCGCAGGTAATCGTCAGGCTCATGCGCCGTGAGGGCCGAGCAATCACCGCGCTGGCCACCCGATTGGCCGGATCGGATCCAACTACCCGCAGCCGCTGGGGACTCCTGATCTCCAGTTTCGTCGACTCGGTCGTGGCTTCGGCCATGGACGACGCCTGCGTGGACTTCCCCGGCGACAATCAATTCTGGGCTCAATTCGAACCCGTCCAGGCGCGCGAAGTGATTCGGGGTCTTGCCGCGCTCGGCTTCAGATACGACGGTTTCGAAGGGTTTGCCGACGGCCGAGTCCCGACCCAGCGCGACCTATCGATGGCCGTCGGAAACGCTGGCCTTCTACCGGCCAGAGTGCACTACTGGCCCAAGACCGATGAGGCGGAGGGTCTCTTCCGCGGCATCCGCGTCTCCGCCGACACATTCATTGCCATGCGCGCGCCGGCCTTGACTCTCGGCGAGCTACTCAGAGTCCTCGGGCGAAGGGCGGAACAACTCAGCGATCTGTGGAACGAATGGCCACTTGTCAGGCCGCTGCTGTTCGAGACCTCCTGATCGTCCGGCTCAGTCCCCGGCGGTCTCTTCGGGATCCTGGTCCAGGATCACCAGCCGGTATGGTTCGGCCGCGGCTACCCCGATCTGCGCACCCTGCTCGGCCAGTCGGCCGCGCACACGCTCGAACACGGCTTCCGGATCGTGGAGCTGGCTTGCGTGCGACCTCAGCGCCTCGATCTTGCGGTCTGCCGTGGCGCTGACGTCGATCCAGACGTCGGGCCGGTTGGACCACATCATGTAGATGCGCCGGACCTTGTGGGCCGGCAGGCCGTTCTTGGCCATCGACGGGAAGGCCATGGGATTGCGGGCGGCCGGGAAGACGGCGTCCACGGCGGCAGCAGCCGCTGCCCGATGATCGGTATGGTTGACGCCGGCATTGCCGTGGAAGAAGACCTCGGGATCGCCGCAGAAGACGCAGTCGGGCTTGAAGGTGCGGATCTCACGCACGAGCATCTCGCGCAGGGCGAGGTCGTTGGCGAGATTGCCATCTGGCTGGTGGAGGAACGTCACTCCCTTGTAGCCCACGACTCTGGCCGCCTGCCGTTGCTCGTCCTCCCTCGCCCGGGCCAGCTCCATCGGATCCAGATATGGATCCTCGCCGCCGGCGTCGCCGGATGTGCAGCAAACCAGCCAGCCCTCCGCACCTGCGTCGATCCAGGCCGACGCGGCCCCGGCCGGCCCGAAGTCGGCGTCGTCGGGATGGCCGACGATGACCATGAACCGGCGCGGTATCCATCTGTGGGTCGTGAGTGTCTGATCCGTCATGCCGTGCTTGGGCTCCTGTACGAGGAAACGTCGTTGCCGGTTGTCAACGTTCGGGAAAACCATCAGCGGGCTGCTGTAAATGCCGTATTGGCAATTCCGGCAGCCGCGTTATCATGCCGCCCGAGGCTTCGCTCGTCTCCCCCCACGGGCGAAGCCTCTCTTCATGCCCGGGACTCTACACCGGAGGGTCCAGAAGGACCGGTGGTGCGGTCAGGCGACCGGCGCCCCGATTTCCCGAAGGGCCGCGAGCACCTGATCTCCGTGGCCCTCGGCGGTGACCTTCGGCCAGGACCTGGCGACCCGGCCATCCGGCCCCACGAGGAAGCTGGATCGAACGATCCCCATATACCGTTTGCCGTAATTGACCTTCTCGGCCCAGGCGCCGTACGACTCGGCCACTGAATGATCCTCGTCGGCGAGGAGCGTGAACGGCAGTCCGTACTTGGCTCGGAACGCGGCCTTGCTGGCCGGACCTTGCGGGCTCAGGCCCCATATCTCGGTGTCCGCGGCGGCGAAGGCGGCGTGATTGTCGCGGAAGGAGCAAGCCTCCTTGGTGCAGCCCGGAGTGTCGTCTGCCGGGTAGAAGTACACGACGGTGTAGTGGCCGTGGCGGCTGGAGAGGCGATGGGCCGTTCCCGTGTCGTCGCGGAGCTCGAAGTCGGGGGCGAGCTCGCCCACATTCGGCATGGCGCTCATGCGCCCAGGTTAGCGCTCCAGCTCAGAATTCTGTTACCGGTCCAGGGTCAGTGCGGCCACCGCGACGGCCAATGCGACGGCGACGGTCAGCCAGTCGCGCCAGGTTACGTGCATCTCGCGGAAGTGACTCCTTCGGATCCCGCTGTCGAAGCCGCGGGCGTCCATAGCCAGGGCAAGGCGCTCTGCACGCCTGATAGCCGCCACCAGCATGACCAGAAGTCGATCGCCGAAGTCGCGGATTCTTCCCAGGCCGCTCGCTCGGATACCCCGAAGACGCCGGGCGGCGCCGATCACAGACCAGTCGTCGGCCATAAACGGGGCGACGCGCAGCGCACCGAGTGTGCCGTAGGCGAACCGATCGGGAATGCGCCATTGCTGCACCAGCGAGTCGGCCAGCCGGGTCGGGTCCGACGGTCCGAACACGAGCAGCGTCGTCAAACCGATAACGACCACCCGCAGCCCTACAGAGAGCCCGGCAGTTACGGCCGGCCCGGTGATGCGGACGGGCCCGATCTGGGCCAGCGTCGCCAGCGCCCGGTCCGAGTTGGCGGCCGAAAGGACGATGGAGAAGAAGGTCAGACTCAGGATGGCGAAGCCAAGCGGCGCCATACGGCCGGGGATGCGGCGGAGCGGTAGCCCGGACCAGAGCACAATCGTCACGATGGCTGCCGCGGCCAGGCGGATCGGGACGACCGGGTCCAGAGTCAGGACCGAGGCGACGAGCCAGATCATTCCGGCCAGCAACCGGGCCACCGGCGTGACGCGGGTCAGAAAGTCGGGCCGGACCGGGCCGAGCGGCGACGACATGAGACTCATCGGAGGTCCTTCGTGCCTGGGCCCGCGCCGGAGTTGGTGGCCGCATCCGGCAAGGCGGCGCCGTCTCGCCAGGGATCCGCGGGGGAGTAGGGGGGATTGGCCAGGAATTCTGCCGGCGTGCCGTCGAACACGATGCGGCCCTGGTCGAGGGCCACTACGCGATCGCAGCGCGGCAGCAGGCGCGGATCGTGCGTTGCCAGGAGCTGGGCCTGGCCCGTTGCCCGCTGCTCGTCCAGCAGGCTCATCACCGCCTCTGTGCCGCGGCGATCCAGCCCGAACGTCGGCTCGTCCAGGAGAAGCACGGCCGGCGGCCGTAGAACGAGTGCGGCCAGGCTCAGCCGGCGCTGCTCGCCCTGACTCAGCCGGAACGGATCCTGGTCGGTGAGGTGGCCCAGCCCGAACCGGGCCAGGACCCCGTCCGAGTCCAGCGGCCGGCTCTTGCGACGATGTCGGCTCGTGGACGCGCGGCTCGTGGCCGCGACCTCGTCCCGGGCGGTGCGTGCCACGAAGCCCAGTTCCGGGTCCTGGAACACGAGTCCAATGCGCGAGGCGATCTCTTGCGGGCGTAGGCGCGATGGGTCGCGCAGGTCTTCGAGCGATGAATCGCCCCCGGCCACTTCCCGCAGCCCCACCGACCCTCGGCTCGGGCGGCGCAGCCCGGCCAGGAGGAATAGCAGGGTCGACTTGCCGGCCCCGTTCGGCCCGACGAGCGCGATCCGTTCGCCGGCCCGAGCCTCGAGCGAGACACTCTCCAGGGCGGCGTGGCTTCCGCTCGCGTCTGCCGGGTAGTCGAAACACAATTCCTCGGCCCTGAGCAGGA
Source organism: Candidatus Limnocylindrales bacterium (assembly GCA_036386115.1). Classification (GTDB taxonomy): domain Bacteria; phylum Chloroflexota; class Limnocylindria; order Limnocylindrales; family CSP1-4; genus Fen-1039. Next base: position 14,630 of record DASVJA010000224.1, on the reverse strand, counting down.
GCTGCCTAGTGGGGGCCGTGGGGGCTGTGGTATCACCACGCCAATCGGGCTTGTCCGGTTCGGTCTCGCCGCGACGTTCGCCCGTGCCCTTCCAGGCACGCGGGACCCACGCCCCGCTCTTCTCGAGCAGAGCAATCGCCTCCGGCCCCACCGATCCGGCAGGCCTGAAGGCGAGTTGCCGCCCTTCGTCGTCGAGCAGAAGGACGAAGTCGGCCAGCGGCAGAGCCGCCTCGAGCCTGTGTTCGATCAGCACGATCGTGTGTTCCCGGCGTTCGGCCAGTTCGGCCAGCCGCTCGAGCGTGGCGTGCATTGCCGGCGGGTCGAGATTTGCCGTGGGCTCATCGAAGACCAGGAGCGATGGGCGAGCTGCCAGAATGTCGGCGATGGCGAGGCGCTGCTTCTCGCCGCCGGACAAGGTGTGGGTCCCGCGCAGCCCAAAGCCGGCCAGGCCGGCCTGCTCCAGGGCCTCCGGCACTCGAGCCTGCATATCGGGCCTGGCCCAGCCACGATTCTCAAGCCCAAAGGCGACTTCGTCGTCCACGCGTCCCATGACGATCTGGCTGTCCGGATCCTGAAAGACGAGCCCGACGTGCTCGCCGAGGAATCGGGCGGGCGTGGTCGCCACGTCTTTCCCGCCGATGCGGAGACTGCCCTGCCATCTGCCGGGTAGCGTGTGAGGCACGAGCCCCACGAGGGCGCGCGCGAGAGTGCTCTTGCCGCAGCCGGATGGACCAAGGACGAGCAGCACCCGCCCGGGCTCGAGCAGAAAGTTGATCCCCGCAAGCGCCGGCCGCGACCGGCCCGCGTAGGTCCACTCGAGGTCGACGGCCTCGATCGAGGGCGAGCCGAAGCCGGCCGACTTGCCTGCCGACTCGGCCGTCTCTTTGGCTGCAGGTTTCGGCAACGTCACCTGCTCGACGGGAAGGCCGTGAGCGCGCCCGTCCGCTTCAGCGACCGCACGAGCAGCCAGCCGAGGACCCCGGCGATCACCGCACCCGAGATGATGTCCAGGGCGGCGATCCCGAACTGGAGGCTGCCGTCGAGGGTCGGGTAGTAGACCGGGATGTCGTGGAGAGCTTCGCCGATGCCGGCGCCAGCTCCGGCGATGAAGGCCACGATGACGCTGAAGTTTCGGTACATCAGGAAGCCGAAGATGATCTCCGCTCCGGCGCCCTGGACAAAGCCGGAGAGCAACGTGTCGAGGCCCCACTGGCTACCGAGCATCACGGACACGATTGCGGCAACCATCTCCGCGAAGATGGCTGCGCCCGGCTTACGGACGATCAGCGGGGCCACGACCGCCGGCATCAGCCAGACGCCGCTGATGATCGAAGCCCACGGCTTGTCCAGGAAGCCGAGCCAGGCCCAGACGTACACGTTCCAGGCCCAGAACACCACGCCGAATGCGACGGCGAGAATTGCCACCACGATGATGTCGACGGTCCGCCAGCGGCTCGACTCCGAGGCATTTGGGATCGATAGGACGTTGCTCACCGCTTCTCCTCCATTGGTTGGTCGCTTCTTGTCTCGATGACCAGCAGGCAGCCGCTGCGGAGCGTGACGCTCGCCTCGGCCGCGGTCGCGACATTTGAAAGGCCGCGCGCCGGCCCGGGCTCGAGCGTCTCGTCGTTGAGGGGGTAGAGAAGGCCCGCAGTCGTCACGCCGACCGCCGGCATGCCCTGAGGCAGGAGTGACACCAGTTCGCCCACCGGACCGACCAGGCGATAGGTCACAGATCGGCCGCGTTCGTCCGGCGCTCGCAGCAGTCGAACCCGAGTGGTCTCATCCAACAGCTCGATCTCGGCGTCTGCTGGATTGGGCAACGCCAGGAGGCCGATGTTCGCGAGTGCGTGGTCGAGTCGCCCGCCACCCAGCGCCCCGACGATGGTGACGTGCGTTGCCCCCCGCAAGAGAGCGGCCTGGATTGCCAGCTCTGCGTCCGATTCGTCCTTGGCGACGGCCGCACGCTCGATTGCGACGCCCTCCGCCGCCAGCTCCGCGAATCGCCCCTCAGGCAGAGAATCCCCGTCGCCGACCAGCAGGTCCGGCCGGATGCCGATGGTAGTGGCCTTCTCCCAGCCGCCATCCGCCGCCACTACCAGTTGGATGCCGTCCATCCATTCCGGCCAGGCGGCGTCGAGGGTGGCCCGCGTCGGAACGTCACCGTCCGCGATCACTAGAGCCCGCTTCGCTACACCGGTCCGGACAAACAAAAAGCACCTCTATCGACATCGACAGAGGTGCACCGTTATGGACTCCCTCCACCGGAATTACCCGGATCAGGTTCCAAGGGTCTGCGGATAGTCCGCACTCTCAGCGCCTTCGAGGCGCTCCCCTGTCCTTCTTCTGTTGTGTTTCGACTCTACACCCTCGGGCCGGGTTCTGGCGAACTCGTCCCGGTGGGTCGCTCCCGGCTCGCCGCCGGTGACAGATATGAATCCACCCACTCGGCGACCGAGCCGGCGGTCTCGACGGCTCCGGCGGCGACCAACTGGTCTGCGTTTGCGAGCATGGAAACGATGCCAACGCCTCGGACGCCCGCGGCGGCCGCCATGCGGACGTCGTCCAGCGCGTCGCCGATGTAGATGGCTTGATCCGGCCGGATCGGCCCGCACATGTCCAGGGCGAGCCGAAGCGCGCTCGGGTGGGGTTTCCCGTCCGGAGTGTCGTGGCCGTAGACACGGACCGTAAGCAGCTCGTCGAGCCCGAGGCGGTCCAATTGAGGCTCAATTTCCGGGCGGCTGCCGCCGGTCACGATGCCCAGGGTGCGTCCCGTAGAGGCCAAGCGAGCCAGGGCCGCCTGCACGCCGTCGAAGGGCTGCATCAGATCGGCGCGGAATGTCTCCGACCAGACTTGCACGGCGTCATCGACCCGATCCTTTGGGATCCCCAGCAGGTCGTACATTCGTCGCCAGTTGGGGGAGAAGGTTCGTCGGAATATGGCCTGGTCAAAAGGGACGCCGATTCGGCGGCAGATTGCCTCGTCGGTCGCGTACAGAGCCGGCACCGAGTCTACGATCGTTCCGTCCCAGTCGAAAAGAATGGCTTTCACGAGGTGAATCGTAGGTCCCATCGCAGAATCGCGTGCCGGCGACTCATCCAATAGCGGTTCTGCGTCGAATAGAAAGGTAGAGAAGGAGGGATGAGGCTGAGGGATCTCATCCAGTTGAGGGGCCGCGGATAGCCACTGTTGCGCAGGGCAGGCAATCCGATATCTATATTAAGAATCCGCAGCAAGAAGTGGTAGATTTCTAAACGTGGCAGATCTTACGCATCCAGGGATTCAGAGGGTCATCGAGGTCGCTTCCCGTAAGGGAATGGCGCTCGATATTCGGCTTATGCCGGAATCCACGCACACCGCCGAAGAGGCAGCCGCTGTCGTGGACGCGGAGATCGGCCAGATAGTGAAGTCCATCGTGTTCGTGGCTCCGCGCCCCGAGGGCAGACTCCTTCCGATCGTGGTCCTCGTGTCGGGGCGGAACCAGGTAGACATGGCGCTCCTTGCCGCGGTCACAGGCGAAGTCTCTCTCCGCGTTGCCACGGCTCGTGAAGTGCGCGAGTTGACCGGCTACTCGATCGGTGGCATTCCGCCGTTTGGGCACGCCAAGGACGTGCGCATCCTCATGGATCAGGATCTGGCTCAGTACCAGTGGATCTGGGCCGCTGCGGGTACGGATACGGCCGTCTTCCGCGTTGCGCCTCGGACATTGCGGATGCTCTCCAACGCGATTGTGGTGCCGGTAGCCGATGGCTCATGGCTCCACGGCGCGGCAACGCCGCAGCTCGAGCCGAGGCTGCAGTTCGAGGTCGGCTGAGAGTACGGCGACCCTCCATCGTTTCGAAACGTTTGTTCGCCGCGCCGCATTCCACCCCGTTCGTCCCCTCGCGAGTGGTCCGTTTCGTCTAGGGGTTCGCCCCCTGGCCTGGGCCGAGTTGTCCCCATTGGTGGAAAAGTGGTGGACAAGTCCCGAGGCGATTTTGCGATTAGGTGGAAAACCTGATTGATCGATGGCTCGGACATCTCTATCGTCATATGCACGTCCGGAGGTGCTGAGCGTCTGCTAGCGGCTGAGATGACATCAAGGCTCACGCAGCGAGTAGGTTCCTTCGGGCGTTTCTCTTTGCCCCGCGTCGGCAGATCCGCCGGTCGACCTCGAAGGTCCCGGGTTGAGGTTCGCGGCGGCTGTGTCGACCGGCAGGCCTCACGGTCCAACATCCACCCGCCGCCGTCATGCCGCTCTTCCGCTCAAACCTGCCGTGTCTTGCGTTGCCCCCGGACAAACGTCAAGGCGGTGTCTGAAGAGATCGAGACACCGCCTTGGCATTTCGCGATTTCCCGGGCTGGTGGAGGAGGAGGCCGGGGATTCGCTGGTTTTCGGTTTTTGGCCGCCGACATCACTGCGGCGGGCTCAGGTCATTCGGGTTGACGTTCCGCTTCGCCCCACTTGCTGTCTCTGTACATGGAGCGAAGGAATAGGAAACGGTTGATCTGGTGGAGAGACCAGCGCGAGTCGCACTTGGGCAGGCCCAGGACATAGCCGATCAGACCGGCCGCGTCCGCACTGGTAACGCCGCTCGTGATCAGCAGCCGGTAGGCTGCCTGTGTCTGGAGCATGCGTGGCGTGAAATCGGGCGCGAGCGGAGCGATGGTCGCGAGAGCGGCGATCTCCGGCCGGGTCGGGTCAGTGACTCCACTCACTTCGATCGGAACCGCAGTGCTGCCGGTCCTAGGGCTCGCTGAACGCGGGCGGCCGGCACCCGGGCGTCGGGCCATCGGTCCGGTATCGCCTGCGCTGCTTCGGTCTGTCTGTCCAGCCATCTTCGTGCCCTTCGCGTGCCCGATTACCTGATTGATCTCCTATGGGAACAATCGGTCAAGAGGCCCTCAGGCACGAGGTCCGGCTGGTCCCGGGGCCACCGGTACTTGCGGTCCAATGCTCGTGCGTTCGCATGAGCGGTCGCGGCCCAGGGCGGTACACCAGGGACTCTACGTAGCGCCGGCGTACGCCCGCTAGACTGCAGCGGTGCGTGTCCGTCGGTTCGAACTGCGGCTTCTCGCCGTCGCCCTCACGATTCTCTGGGCCGTAGGGGGCGTCGTAGTTCTTGTCGCCTACCGCCCAGGTGGGCCTCTGGACGTACTCGTGGGATCTGCCGCCCTGCTGCCCCTCTTTGTCAGCGTGGCGTCGGTCGTCTGGCCGCCACTCGTCAGGAGCAATCGCGGCTCGGCCGGCGTCTTCTGGCTGGGTCTGATTGCCGGTTTGCTGCTAATCCCATGCATATTCAGGCTGAGCGGCCAGGTGATCCAGGGCGGGACCGAACCGCTCCTGCCCTCCCTTGAGGTCGTCTATCCGTGGCTTCTGGCGCTTATAGCCACGAGCCTCTTTGCCGGACTCGGGATAAGCCGCCAATTCATCGCCGAAACCGCGTACGGACGCAGGCACCTCTTCGTGACGCTGGCCTTCGCCCTGGCCGCCACGACGATCATCGGCGGGGCATTTGCTGGCGTGAGTCTTGCCGACGACGCCGCGCTTCGGGACAGACCGGCAGCCCATTCCAGGTTCGGCCCGACCGACATGGCTCGGGCCGCGGTGGGAACAGCCCCGATCGAACCGCCCGATTGCGACAAGGCGTTCGTGGCCGCCGGTTCGGGCCGGATCCAGCTCGATCTCTCGGCCAATGTGGACGCACGGGCGGTGGGCACCGTCAGCCTGAGTGGTACCAGGTCGGGATCCGACTTCGCGTGGACGGCCCGCGTGGTTCGGAGTGACGTACTCGCGCAGTACGGCGCCGTCAGGATCGGCGATTCGGCGTGGACGGAGGCTCCGAGAACAGGTTGGGCGACGTCTCCTCTTCAGTCGGTCGGCGATCGACCGCTGGACGAGACGGCGATCGACCGGGCGCTGTCCACGGAGAACCGGGCTACGGCGGAGAATCGCGGCCTCGAGTACGTGGAGTCCGCTCGAGCGCGTCGCTGCCGGATCAACGTCGACGGCGCGACATTCGTTGCCTCTTTCCCGCAGGTCAAATGGCTGGTCGGGACCGCGTCGCTGGAGACCTGGCGTGGCCAACTGGACTATTGGGTCTTCCTAGACGGCGAGGTGGGAATGGTCTCAGGAACCATCAACGGCGATGCTGAGGAAATCCTGCCGCACGGTATCCAGGCAACAGTGTGGGTCAAGATGATCGTCACGGACAGGGACTCGACCATTGCGATCACGCCGCCCGGTAACTGACGAATTGCGATGACAATCCGGCCGGATCCGCTCGACGCTGCCAAGCACGATCGTCTGGCGCGTTTCTACAAGGTCCTCCGCTTTCTGGCTGCCCATCCCGAAGGCGCCACTGTGGATGCGGTCGCCGGCTTCACCGCCATGTCGCGCCGGACCGTCTATCGCGACCTTCAAGCGCTCGAGGGCGAGATCGGGATCCCACTTTGGAGCGAAGGTGGCAAGTGGGGGATCGTCGAAGGGGCTTTCCTGCCACCGCTGCGCCTGACGCTGGACGAGGCCGTGACCTTCTTCTTTGCCGCGCGACTGATGACCCAGTTCGCCGACAGATACGACCCGGATGCCGGCGCGGCCTTCCAGAAGTTGGCCGAAATCCTGCCGCCGACGGTTGCTCGCCACCTCGAGCGGACGGTCGACGTGCTGGCGAGCCGGCCGCCGGACGAGCAGATGACACGCCACCTGCGCTTGCTCGCCCGCGCCTGGTCCGAGCGGCGAATCGTGGAGCTGACGTACGACGCGGCCACGTACAGCCCAGGTCGGCCGCCGCGCCGCTCTCGTGTCCATCCGTATCTGCTCGAGGCGTCGGCCACGACCCGTGCGCTCTATCTGATCGGCTTCGATGAGTCGCGCGCCGCCGTCCGGACGTTCAAGCTTCAGCGAATCCTGGAACTGTCGCTGAGTACCGAGACGTTCGATCCGCCTGATCCGGCCCTTGTCCAGGAAGGGCTCGGCCGCGCCTGGGGCGTGATCACGGATCAGGAAGAAGTGGAGATTCTGCTCCGTTTCGACGCCGCAATCGCCGGCCTCGTCACGGAGACGACCTGGCACCCGACCGAGCACGTCACCCACGAGGAAGACGGCACTGTTCTCTGGCGCGCCCACGTCCCCGGAACGGTTGAGATCCGGCGCTGGATACTGGGCTGGGGCGCACAGGTGGAAGTCCTGGCTCCGCCCGAGTTGCGTGAGGAAGTGGCCGAGACGTACCGCAAGGCGGCGGCGAGGTACTGACGGCGGCCCGGCGGCCCGCTAGGCTTGTCGGGTGACAGAAGACCTTCAGCCCGCCACCGCCCAGATCCCGCCTCAGCTATGGGCCGTCAATCTGGTCAGCGATCCGATCCACGGCTACATCGAGCTGACCAAGCGTCTAACGCCGGAGCGGGCGGCAGCGCTTAACCTGCCGCCGGAAGATGCCGCGGAAGGGGATCTCATCGACTCGGCGTGGGTCCAGCGGATGCGGCGCATCAGCCAGCTCCAGAGCGCGCGCTGGGTATTCCCGACGGCGGAGCACAGCCGCTTCACGCATAGCCTCGGCGTGATGCACGAGGCCGGGCTCTGGGCGCGGCATCTGTATCCCAGCTTGCGGGCGGCTCTAGCGGCTCTGGCGCCGGCCGGCCGACCCGACCCGACGCCCAGCGAGGGTCTGGTCGTCGAGACGATGCGGCTCGCCGGGCTCCTGCACGACGTCGGCCACGGGCCGTTCGCGCATTTCTTCGACGAGCATGTTCTGTGCAATTTCCCGGCGCCGGCAGACCCGCGCCGGCAGAGCAAGTCCCTGACCCACGAGGACCTGTCGCAGCTGATCATCGAGCAGGAGCTGGGCGGACACATTCGCGCCATCCGCCGCGCCCCCGGCGCCGTCCCGGAACGCGACGCGTTGCGCCCGGACGAGTCGATCGACCCGCACTGGCTCTCATTCCTGATCGGCAAGCCGGCCATGGCGGATCCTTCGATGCCGCGCTGGCTGCGCTGGCTCCAGCCACTTCTGTCGGGCGTGTTCACCGTAGACAACCTGGACTACGTCCGCCGCGACGCGTACCTGATCGGCGTCTCCACAGGGCCGGTCGATGTGGAGCGGCTGCGCCGCTACTCGTTCATCGGGCCGGCGGGGTTGAGCCTGTATGAGCCGGGCCTCGGAGCACTGGAGATGTTCCTGACTGCGCGGCTCTTCATGTATCAGCAGATCTACTACCACCGCTCCGTCCGCGCCATCGACCTTGATCTGGCCGAGGTTTTCCGGCCCAGCATCCTGGCACTCTTTGGCGAGGGATCGCCGGCGGACGACCTGGGCCACTACGCCGATCTGGACGAGTACGCCCTGCTGCATCAGGCCGCGCTCTGGGCGCGGGGCGAGGCGCTTTCTGCCGATCCTGTGCCGGGCGACGGGACGGTCACGCCCGAGGTTGGCCGTGCCTGGTCGGCGATTCTCTTGCGGCGGCCGCGCTGGCGGGCCGAGATGGAGCTTCGCCGGAACTACGAGGCCTCGGAACGGACCGACGCGCTGGCGGCTGCCCGAGCCGAGCTTGGTCCCGGCCAGCCGGGTCGGTTTGCCATCGATCTGGCCGAGGTGGACGCTCGCCCCGCCGAAGCCACGGCCACGGACTCGCTACTGGCCGTTGTGGGGCGAGATGGCGCCGCGGCGCTCCCCGTCAGCGCCGCCCTGGCCAGGCTTCCGGCGTACTCACTCGTGGCCAGGCGGTTCGGCCGGGTGGAGTGAAGCGGGCCTTCGGCTAGCTGTTCGGAGACGATCCGCCGCTCGGCGTGGTGATTTCCGGGCACGGATTCGCTTCGGCCGGCCGCAGACTGCGCATCTCATCGAACTCGCACCGGAAGGGCAGGACGAGCAGCGGATCGATCCGGGCGACCTCTTCGGCCGGCATCTGATCCTTTGAGACGATCGCAGGATCGAGCTGGAATCGCCCGGTCGCCGCAGGGCTGAACAGGCCGAAGTGGACATGGCAGCCGGATGCGTTGCCGGTCTGGCCCTCGTAGCCGATTACGTCGCCGGCCTTTACCTTCTGTCCAACCTTGACGAGCACCTGGTACTCGTGAGCGTAGATGCTTCGGTACCCGTCTCCGTCGTCGATGACGATCACAATCGGCAGGCTCTCCCACCAATGCTTGGCGGTGAGGAGGTTGTAGTAAGGCGTGAGCGAGCCGGTCCAGCCCAAGTAGTCGTCGTACTGGCGACCCGCGGCCAGGACCACGCCGTCGTGGGCGGCACGGACCTTGTCTCCGCAGTTGGACGCGATATCCACTCCGTCGTGGAAGCGGACCCCGTTGACGAAGAACTCGCCCCAATCCGTGGGCCCGAAGGGGAGCGTAAGCACGGGGTTGTCCAGCGGCCAGACGTAGCCGCTGAGGCCCATATACGGAGTCTTGCCGGCGGACGCGGCCTCGACGACGGCGGCGGCGCCTGCGGCGGCGGAGGCCGGACCCTGCGCGGCTGGCCCGGCCGATCCGGCGGCCGCGACACCATGGCCGGCGATCGCTCCCCGCAGCATCAGTCCGCCGACCACCGTAGTCATCATTACTACACCGAGGATGAAGATCGCAGGGGGGCGTCTATTAGCCTCTTGTCGGCGTGCAACGTGTTCGGCTTCGAGTCGGTCACGGAGGCTGATCACGGTCAGGTTGTATCACTTCCCAACGACCGGCGTGCGGTCGTTCCCTCAAGTTCGCCCGCCTATTTCCCCGTCGCTGCCTCGAGATAGAGAAAGGCGGCGCCTCCCTAGTGGCGCCGCCTAATCTCCGACGGTATGCGATGTCGCTGAATTGGGAGTCGGTTACCCGGCTACCAATTCGGATTCTCCTGACGCTCAAGAAGCTCTGAGGGCGTGATTCGTGGCCGCACGAGCCTCGCCCGGCCGCCTTTGATGGCCACTTCCGCGGCCGTAGGGTGTGAGAGGAAGAAGGGCATTGACTCGGTGAAGCCGTAGGCGCCCGCGTCCAGAACCGCGACCAGGTCGCCGACGCGAGGTCGCGGCAGCATCGCTCCGGTAGTGAAGACGTCCAGACCGGTACATAGCGGGCCGGCCACGGTCGTCTTGACCATCGCCCGGAGACCGTCCGAGGCAAGGACCGCGAGCCTCTGCTCACTGCCGATCAGGGCCGGCCGGAGGACGTGATTGATGCCTCCGTCCAGGATCGCGACCGGCGCGGAGTCGTGACCTTTGACGTCCACGACACGGGCGACATAAGCCCCGGCCGGTCCGACAAGGAATCGCCCCGGCTCAATCACGATCTCCATCTGGCGCAGGCCTGCGTCGGAGTCCCAACGCGCTCGCAGCTCGCCGAGGCGGCGGCCGAACCTGTCCAGGTCCAGCGGACGATCACCGTCCGAGTAGGGGATGCCGAGGCCGCCGCCGGCGTCTACGACGCGCAGGGTTGTGCCCGCCGCGGTAGCCACCCGCCGGCCGATCTCCACGAGGTCCGCCACGTGCCTCACGAGCTGCTCCGCGTCGCGGACGTTGGAGGCTCCGAAGGCGTGGACGCCCAGCAGCTCGACGTGCTGGGAAGCGGCAGCGGCGCGGGCCGTCTCGGTCAACTGATGGAGCGGCATACCGAACTTGCCTTCGACGCCGCTGATGATCCGGACCGTCTCGAGGTGCGCGTCCTCGGATACGGCCAGGCGCAGCAGGATCGGCTGGCGCTTGCCGGCCGCGGCGGCGATGGCCTCGAGGCGGCGGAGTTCCCCGGGCGACTCGACGGTAATGAAGCCGATGCCTGCGGCAACGGCGGCGGCCAGCTCCTCGTCGCGCTTGCCGGGCCCGGTTATGGCGATTTTCTCGGGCTCGAAGCCCGCTCGCAGGACGGTGGCCAGCTCGCCGCCGGAGGCGACATCGGCGCCGACTCCGCACCGGTGCAAGTGGGCGAGCACCGCCAGAGAGGGGTTGGCTTTGACGGCAAAGGCGATCCGGAAGCCGCGCGGCAGGGCCGCCCGAAGGGCGTCGACGCGTCGGGCGATCAAGTCCAGGTCATACACGTAGAACGGAGTGCCGAATTCCTCCGCCAATGCGGCCGGCGAGACGCCCGCCAGAAGGCCGGCATCGAGGATGCCGACCAGGTCGGTGCCGCCTGAACCGCCGCTGCCGGACCCGGTGCCTCCACCGGAGCGGCCGCGCGTCGAGGCCGTGGTGCTCATCGGAGCGCTTCTTCCAGGGCGACGCGGGCGTCGGTGCGCTCGTCGCGGTACTTGACGATGATCGCCGCGGAAAGGGCCAGGCCGTTGGCCGCGGCGAACGCGCCGGTGACTTGCCGCACGCCTGGGGCTACGACGGCGCCGGCCGGAATGACGAGCGGCGCCTCCAGCGTCCCGACGATCACCCGCTCGTTGACGAGGTCGTATAGGCGGCTCGTGCCGGTCAGGACAACGCCTGCGGCGATGACGGCGCCCTTCTGAACCAGCACTCCTTCGAGCAGCGCGGCCTGTGCGCCGACGAAGACCTCATCTTCGAGGATCACCGGCCGGCGGCCGGCAGGCTCAAGGACGCCACCGATCTGAACGCCCGCGGAAAGATGAACTCGGGCGCCGATCTGGGCGCAGGAACCGACCAGCGCGTGTGAGTCGACCATCGTGCCCTCGCCGACCCAGGCCCCAATGTTGATGAACGAGGGCGGGATGATCGTGACGCCGGGAGCGAGGTAGACGCCGGCCCGAACCGACGAGCCGCCGGGGACGATGCGCCACGGCTTGCCGCCGGTCAGCGCGGCGACGGCTTCGGGCGAGTTCAGGAGGTCCTTGATTGGCAGACCGACGCGATCGCGGAACTGCATCACCCCACCCAGATCCCAGGTCCGAGTCTCACGGTCCGCGAACTGGAGCAGGATGCCCTGCTGGACCCACGAATCGACGCGCCAGCCGCCAGGCGCGTCCGGGTCCGGATGTGCCGCCCGGACCGTGCCAGCGTCGAGGTCCTCGAGGATGCTCACGCGTGTGCCCCTGCGGTGGCGAGATGCCTTGCCGGCGTCGGAGCCTGGGCCGATCCGAGCAGGCCGGTCTCTTCCAGGATCGTCTGAAGTCGGGTCCGATACTGATCTTCGAGCGGCATGAGCGGCATCCGAAGCGCGTCGGTCAGGAGACCCATCATGGCCATGGCGGCCTTGACCGGGACCGGGTTCGGGCCGCCGATGAAGTTGGCCTTCATGAGCGGCAGCCAATGCTCGTGGATCAGGCGGGCGCAGTCCCAGTCGCCGGCGAACGCCGCGTCGCACATCTCGGCCATCTCGCCGGGGATCTCGTTGCCGCAGGTGCTGATGACCCCGTCGCCGCCCATGGCGAGCATCGGGAAGGTCCAGGTGTCGTCTCCCGCGAGGACGGAAAAGTCGGCCGGGCGATCGCGCAGGATGGTGGCGATCTGGTCCATGTTGGCCGACGCTTCCTTGGTCGCGACGATCTGCGGATGCTCCGCCAGGCGAAGCAGGGTGGAAGCTTCGACGTTCACGCCCGTTCTACCGGGCACGTTGTAGACGATGACCGGCAGGCCGCCTTCGTCCGCCACGGCGCGGAAGTGCGTTTCCAGCATCCGCTGGTCCGGCTTGTTGTAGTAAGGGGCGACGACCAGGGCTCCGTCGACGCCGAGCCTGGCCGCTCGCTGAGTCGAGCGGATGGCAGTATCGGTGCTATTGGATCCGGTGCCGGCGATGACCTTGACTCGGGCGCGGCTCGGCCGCTCGGAGGCGATCTCAAGAGTGGTGGCGATGACCCACTCGTCTTCTTCGTGGCTGAGCGTCGGCGTTTCGCCGGTGGTGGCGCAAGCCACGAGACCGTGGATGCCGGAGTCGATCTGGCGGCGAACCAGGGCCTTGAATGCAGCCTCGTCGATTGCGCCGGAGGGCGTGAACGGGGTCACGAGGGCGGTGAACGCTCCTCGGAACTGGCGGCTGGGCGGCATCTCGGGTGCTCCTTGGTGCTCTGGGTTTGTGTCAGCGGGGCTGGTTGGCGATGATGGAGTCGACGACGCTGTCGAAGCTGTGGAAGCCGGGCTTTCGCGTTTCGGCCAGGAGCCACTCGGCGGCAGTGATTGCGCCGGATGCATAAGCCGATCTGTCGCGGGCGGTAAGGCGCATCTCCAGGCTTTCGCCCGGGGCGTCGAAGCCCACGAGGTGCATGCCCGGGGCCGAGCCGGCGCGAATGACCGAGACGTCCAATTCTTCCAAGGTCGGCGCGCCGTGGGCCATCGGCCGGGCGACGCGCGTCTTGCGTGGATGGGCGGCGATGAGGCGGCGGCTGAGTTCAAGGGCGGTGCCGGAGGGGCGGTCCTCCTTGGTGCGGCGGTGCCACTCGACGAGATATGGGTCGTACTCTGCGAATGGGCCGAAGAGCCGGGCGGCATCTTCGACGAGTCGGGCGAAGAGCATCACTCCCAGGCTGAACGTGGCCGAGGCGACGGCTGTGGCCCCGTTCTCGGTGAGCAGCTTCTCGACCGCGTCCCGGTCGCCGGCCCAGTTGGTGGTGCCGATGACGAAGTGGCTTACGCCGCCGTCCAGCGCGGCCCGAACGTTCTGCAGGACCGCGTCACCGACCGTGAAGTCGAATAGCACGTCGGCGTTGCGGAAGGCCGCGGGGGAGTGGCCGTTCGCCGTTTCGGGCATGCCGAGGATCGCTACTGCCGGTGCGCCGCGGCCGGCGAGGGCGGACGCGACCGCTCGGCCCATGCCTCCGTCTCCGGCGACGACGCTCAGCATTTTTGTTTCCTCCGACGTGGTGTTTCTCAGATATGTGGCCGGGCCGAGTGGCCGGGCAAAGTGGCCTCGCCACCGTGGCTAGGCCGAGTGGCCGGGCCGAGTGGCCGGGCCGAGTGGCCGTGCCGAGTGGCGGAGCCGAGTGGCGGAGCCACCGTGGCTGGGCCTGAAGTGACCGCGCCACCGTGGCTGGCCCACCAAAAAGGCCGCGCCACCTGCGTTGGTGTCGCGGCCAGCGGAGCCCTTGCCCCTCAGCTCCGCGGTATCTCGGTTCAACCCGAACGCCGCCGAGCCCTAGGGCCGTGCCTCCCGGCATGGCCGCCAGCGCTTCGACTTGGGCTTGGCGAGGGTTTGGGTGAACATTGAGGCGGAGTATGCATCATCTGCCGCATATGCGCAAGTGTTCCGGGTCTTATGCATCATGCATAAGGATTATATGCATGTGGGCATGCAGGGCGGATAGGGGAGTGGCGGCGGGCGCCGGCTGTTCGCCGGCCCGGCCGGCCAATTTCCAAATATCAGTCGGGTTAGTGGTATGGAGAAGGCCGACGTCTTGTCCGGCTTGGACCGGGCCCGAATTGGCCCAATCGGTCAGTGATCTGCCCGAATCAGCCCGGCGGCGACCATTGACCGGCCTTCAGCCGGTTCTGTCAGCCATATACGGGTAGTGTCTCAGTTTGAATCCGAGGCGGGCCGATGGCGAAGGACGTCAGCTACCCGGGACTTCGAGTGGACCCAATCACGTGCCTCGGGCGAGACCCAGCCCACGATCGCTAGGGCAGTGTTCTGGTCGTCTTCATGGGCGCGGTTGTAAACCGGCTCGTGATGGGCGATCCGATTGCGCAGTAACCGACACCGCTCAACCGCCGCTACCACCGTTGCGCGGTTGCGGTCCGAGTGCGGAAAGGCGCGGTAGAGGACCGTACGCCAAAGCGTATGGTC
>DASVJA010000223.1:0-1945 GCA_036386115.1 Candidatus Limnocylindrales bacterium | reverse complement strand
GGCATCTTGCCGCTTGTGATGAGCGAGTCGAGGATGTCCTTTATCTTCGTACTGCTCTGCCAGACGGAGATCTCGTATGGCAATTCGTAGATCACCGGGTAGCGCTTCGACTTGTTGGCGTCGTAGCCCGGCGGTAGGTACACGTCCACCTCGTTGTGGCCCCCTCCGCCGCTCCAGAACGCCGGCATGGTGACCCCATATGACCTGCCGGTGCCCGATGGGGCGGACGATGCCCACGGCGAACCGCTCGACAGAGCACCCGACGACAGGTACGTTCCGGGCAATGGGCCTGCGACCAGGCCGGCCGGCGGAGCGCCGTGGGAGCTCGTCCCTCCGGTAGCCGTCGACGTGGCGCCGTCCGTTGAGGCGGCCGTTGGGTCGGGCGCCTGACTGTCCGAGGCTGTGGGTTTGGTTCCGCCCCCGAACAGGGCAACGTTGGACGTCCCGGCGTCGGCCATCCGGGCGTCGGTGCCGTAGTTGAGCAAGTCGCCGAGGACGGGGCCCAGAACGATTGCGGCAACGGCCACGATTGCAACGGCCGTCGGAACCGCCGCCCGGGGAGTGAATTTCCGGTCGCGGCGCAGCTGGGCCCCATCGGCCCCGGCTCGTATCAGCCACGCTCGGACTGGCAGGGTCAGCGTAGTCGCCGACCACGCAATCACGAGCGCGCCCGCCGCGATCGCCAGGCCGGTCAGGATCCAGCCTGCCGCATCGAACGCGACTCCGGGAGTTCGCTGCGTGACTGCGGTGTCGTGCAGGAACGCGCCGGCGTCGTCGATCAGAACGGCCACGAATCCCAGGCCCACGGACATGCCGTTGCGGGCCACGGCCATCGCCACGACCGATGCAACAACGGCCCCGATGATCAGGGCGCCGAGAAGGTAGGCGCGCCCCGGGTCGAAGCCCATGTCGGCCAGTGTGTTCTGCGTGGCGACACGCGAACCCGACAGGCGCCACCAGACCATCGCCAGGGCTGCAAGTCCGATAGCCACAACAACTCGAGAAGGAACCGAGTAGGCGGCCGGTGGCTTGGACCGGTACGGTCTGGCGTAGCGTGTCATCGGACGGACTCCACCGAGACGCGGACGTCCGAATAGGGAACGGTCGCCGCCCGCAGGTTCGTCTTGCGGTAATGAAGTCGCAGCAACGCCACGCCGTAACCTGCCAGATCGCGGCCGCGGCCGATCGCGCCGTATCGGGGAACCCAGACAGGGTCGAACTTGGCTTTGAAGAAGGCAAGGCCGAGGACGTCATAGCGCCTCCTCGCCCATCGGGCGGCCATTGCCAGCAAACGCTCGGCGGCCGGTCCGGAAGTCGCGCTCAACCCTGCAAGCGGAGCCAGTCCGAGGGAGAGCCGGTCCGCGTTCATGGCCTTCAGCCCCAGGGCGGCTTCGGCGATGCACCACTCCACGGCCCCCGGTTCCCCGTGCGGCACTCGTCTCATCAGGTCCAGGACCCAGCCGCGATCCGGCCCTGTGGGTCGGAACGTGGAGTAGGCGACGACCTTGCCGGCCTGATCGAAGGCGATCGAGACCGGCAGAGTGCGCAGCGCCTCTTCGTCGAGATCGCTGATGGTGAAGCCCATCCGCGGGCCGGCGCCACGGCGCCACTCGAGGTCGATGGCGCCGAGCTCATCCAGTAGCCCGGTGGCGTCGCGGCCCGATCCCAGGCCGTTCGGGAGCCATTTGACCGAGACCCCGCCCCGACCGCAGCGCGTGATCGTATGGCGCAGGTTCGCGCGCCGCGACCCGGCAAGATCGAACCCCGCCAGATCGATGAGCGCCTCCTGGCCTACCTTGAAGACGTAGAAGCCGGCTCTCTCGAGACTGGCTCGCATCGCGTCGCTGGCCTGGTAGAACGTGACCTTGCGATCGAACCGGTGGCTCTGGTCCCGAAAGGCATCCAGCACTGCCAGGCATGAATCGTCGGCCGCGATCGGATCTCC
>DASVJA010000222.1:0-5124 GCA_036386115.1 Candidatus Limnocylindrales bacterium | reverse complement strand
AGGATCATGGTCGTCCGAGAGACGTCGTATGAGTCGAACGCGCCGCCGCTCAACAGGAACTGGACGGCAAATCCGCCGAATACCAGCAGTCCTATGCCGATGCCCGTGGAAAGGACTCCGATGGTCGCGAGACTGGTCGTGAACGTCTTCTTGAAGGCTCGCTTGTCACCAGCCGCCGCCGCCGCCGAGAGAGCCGGGAACGCCGCCGTGGCGAAGGCAAGGCCGACCATGCTCTCGCCCACGCTCTGGAAGTTGCGGGCAAAGCTGAATGAAGTCGCCGAACCGGGTGCGAGCGTAGAGCAGAGCGAGGCGAAATAGGCAAGCATCAGCGTGCCCATCGGCTGGCTGACCATCTTGGGCAGGGAGAGCCGGATGAACTCGCCGATGCCCTTTGTCCTGAAGGCCAGTGACACGCCCGGCCGGAACTTGGTCCGGTAAATGCCGAAGATGCGCACGCCGAGGTGAGCGCAGGCGCCGATCAGAACGCCGACTGCCGCGCCGTAGATCCCGAGCGGACCGGAGAGCACAAGGGCGCCGGCAACGATACCGGCGTTATAGAGCAGGTCTGCGATGCCGTAGGTGATGAACCTGCGTTCTGCGACCAGGACTTCGCCCAGGACGAAGGATGCCGCGAAGACGATCTGTCCCAGGCACATTATCCGGAGCAGGTTTGCGTACAGCGCGCGCTCCGCCCCGGCGTAGCCCGGGGCCATGAAGGCGGCGGTCTCCCAGGCGAAGATGAAGACCACGCCCATCGCCAACGCCATCACGAGAACGGCGCCGGTGAGGACCGTTCGGGCGAAGGCTCGCGCCGTCGCCTCGGCTTCGCCCTGGAGGCCGACGAAGAGAGGCAGGAACGGCCCCACCACCCCGCCCACGACCAGGAACTCGAGGATCAGTTGAGGCAGGATCAGGGCCGTGAAGAAGGCGTCCAACTCCGGGCCGCCACCGAACGTGTGGGCCAGGACCTTGTCACGGAGGAGCGCGATGAAGGCGCCGGCCACGAAAAGGACCGCCAGGATCATGCCGTTCCGAGGCAGCGCGCTCGTCAAGAGACCTTTGAGGCGGTCGCGGGGCGGGATCTTCTCTTCAGGCCCGTCTTCGTACAGGGCAGCCTGGGCCGCCCCGACCCGGCTGAGCATTCGGCCGCGAGAAGTGTCATCTACCCAGGGCAACCCGCGGAACCTCCGTGATCAACGATGAAGTCGGTTTGTGGCTTCCGGGAGCCATCTTAGAACTCTCGGGACGCGTAGGCGTCCGGCGTTGTGTTGTGACACGACCGCGTGCAACAGAATCCTATCCTTCGTTGGGCGGCGGAGAACATGCTCCAAGGGAACTACTTCACCAAGTCTTCGGGAACGAAATGGGTGGGGCCGTCGTCGTATCGGGCATGGATTGATTGAGGGGCCGGACCTTCCGCTTCAGAACATCTTCAGGAACCGGCGCCAAGATCCGGCCACGTTATGAAAGGTCGGACTAGATGAGACGAGTAGTAATCCTGAGGCTCCTGGCCCTGCTCGCGATCGTTGTCGTCGTGATGGGTGTTGCCGGAGTCGTCGCATATCACTTCGGTGTGACCAGCGGGTCAAACACGCCGATGATGCGCGACGTGCCGTTTCGCGGCCACGAGGTCACGGGAATGTGGAACTCCGACTGGCCGGGCCTCGGCCTGCTTGGCGTCCTGGCGCTGATTATCGGTGGCGTCCTGTTCATATGGCTGCTGGCAGCCCTCCTCTCCCCGGATCGCGGCAAGTCCGGAACCGGCGTGCCGGTCGGTGGGCAGGCGGCCTCGGCGGCCGTTATCCCGCCCGGTACGCCTCCGGCCGGCCCTGCTGCAGGGGATGTGGAGCGGTTGCGCGAACTATCCGAATTGCACACGGCCGGGCACCTCACGGACGAGGAGTTCACCGCGGCCAAGCGCAAGCTTCTGGGCATGTAATCCGGTCGGAGGTCAGGCGGTTCGCTCCCAACCGCCTGACCTGCCCGACTAAATTTCGTGTGCCCGCTCAGGGCGGTCGGATGAGATCATGGCTCTCATGACCGAGCCAACGCAGTTTCCCGGCTTCTCGCGGGACGCGATCCAGTTCCTGGTGGACCTGTCCCAGCACAACGAGCGGAGTTGGTTCCAGCCCCGAAAGGCCGAATACGAGCGTCTGCTCAAGGAGCCGCTTGAGGCGCTCTGCGCGGCTCTTGGAGAGCGTTTCGAGGCACAGAAGCTACCTCTTCGAGCAGATCCGACGAAATCCCCGTTCCGGATCTATCGCGACCTTCGCTTCTCCAACGACAAGACGCCGTACAAGACGCACATCTCCGCCAGCTTCCCGTGGGCGGGGCAGGGGAGTGGCGCCGGGGCGTACTTCCACTTTCAACCCGGGGAGATGTTCGCGGGCGGTGGCGTATGGCATCCGGAGCCGGCCCAACTTGCGGCCTGGCGCCGGGCCGTTGACACGGATCCGGCTGCGGTGATGGGTGCGCTGGAGGACCCAGGGTTCGTCTCGACCTTCGGTCACGTTGGCGGCGAGTCGCTCAAGCGTGTCCCGACCGGCTTTGCGCCCGACCATCCGCGGGCCGAACTGCTGAAGCTCAAGGACGTGACCTTCGGGCGGCCGTTGAGCGACGTGGAGGTGCTCTCGCCCACGCTGCCGGATCTGCTTGCGGCTACGTTTGCCGCCGCGGTTCCGGTGTTGGAGCTGCTGGCGAGGCTTTCGCCGGGCGAGACTCGGCCGGGGTGGCTGCGGGGCGGGTAGGCGCCCACGACCACCATTTTGTAGTGGTGGACCCTTATGTATTCGTGCGGTCTGCCGAAGGCTCGATTATGGATCCACTCGCGCTCGGCTCGCCGCTGCCTATATGGCCTGCGCGCACGCCCGCGACCCGCGACCCCGAATCGGAGTTGTTTGCCCAGCCGGCCCCAGGAGCCGGCTTCGCCTCTGATCTTGCGGCCGCGTTGGACGCCTCGCCGGGCAAGGATCAGCCCACTCAACAGCAATCGGCGTTGCATCTCCTCAGCCATGTCGACGCGGCGTGCTTCATCTCGCTGCTTCAGGTCCTGGATCCCAAGCCCGACGACTTCCGGGCTCGGGCGGAGTACAAGCGGCGCTACCAGAAGCTCGAGGGCGTGCTGACGCTGCCGGAGCCGACGAAGGAGACGTAGTCAGCAGGCCGAGCCTGTTGATCCGCCGCCGGACGTAAGCCAACCGAACCACGGCGCCCCAGCCATTCGGAGACGCCGCGTGGGTCGCATGTCCCGGTTGACGAACCAAACCTGTGCGCCAAAGTCGACGTGCGGCCCAAAGCCGAGGTCGAGCGTATCAATCAGGCGGCGACTATTCGAAATTGGAGCGCTTTGTCTATGCGTCGACGATTCCTGCCGTTGCTTCTCGTGACGGTTGCCCTGACCGCGGGGGCGTCCAGCACGACGGGGGTAACGCCAAGAAACGTCGATGTAACGCCGACACTCTCCGTCAACGCCCACTGACGAAGCGTCGCCGGCGACGACGGGAGGCTGTTCATCCGAACAGACGCGCCCGGCGTCCTCGACGTCATCGGGGCAACGCGGACGGGCAACTCCGAAACGGCTCGCGGGAGTCTCTCGCTGGCAGTATCGGAGGACCAGGTTGGATGGGATGCGAGCCCGATCGTGTCTCCGGCTCCCGGGTTGCTCTCCGAGTGGCACTGGCAGGCGGGCGCCGGCTCGCTATCCGTCGCGTTGTCGTATCGGAGCCCGGACGGGTCGACTTCACCGGCCGCCGTTCGCTCGATCGTCGCGGTCTCGGATCGTCCGGTAGTGCACCTTGCGCCGATCGACAGTCAGCCGAACTCGACGGCAGCCGACCTCTCCTGGACGGAAACCGACGGGATAGGCCCGGGTATCGTCGGTCGCCAGATCCGGCGCGATCAGGCGCCTGCCACCACCCCTGGTTGCGGTACGTGGGCCCAAGGCCAATTCGCAGCGATTTCGACCGCCGAGCTCAAGTCGGTGGGTGCCGGGTCGGTCCGGGTGTTGCATTTGTCGGACCTGAGCCTGGGGCGCTGTTACCGGTTCACGCTGTCGGTAACCGACGCGCTGGGGCTTGCCGGCCAGGACTCTACGCCCGCCTATGTCCCCGGACTGCTCGACGCAGACGGTTGGCCGCTGCCGGCCTGGACCGGCACGCTGGACACGTTCCGAGCTCCCGCGTTTGCCACGCAGAAGACATCGACCTGGTGCGTGGCCGCTTCGATCCAGATGATGGTCAACTTGATCCGCGGGACCTCAGACACCAGCGCCGATGGCCAGTGGACGTACCTCAACTACGCCAACCGCAACGATATGCTGCCCGATGCCCACAACGGTGCGGGCGTGATCGGTTGGCAGCTGGCCCTCGACAAGTTTTCGGGAACTCCCTACGAGGTCGAGACGATCGGCTCGCTCCAGGAGGCGGTTAATCTCGCCGCACTACGTCTGCGGCTAACCGGCCGGCCCGTTGGACTGGCCGTCAAGGCCACGACGCACGCCTGGGTGATGACCGGGTTTGAAGCGACCGCCGACCCGGCGTTCGATCCGACCTTCGCAGTTACTGCAGTCTATGTGTCGGGGCCGCTCTACCCTTACCCGGAAGCGCGCGGATACGACCCGGCCCCCGATACCCGACTTGCCGTTTCGGACCTTGGGAAGTACTTCACGCCCGTCTATTGGAAGACGGGAATGGTTTGGGAGTTCGTCGCGCCGCTGGCTTGATCTGCTATGGCCTCACCTGGCCTACACTCGCAGGCATGATTGAGACCCTTCCCGCCGAGTGGCGATCAGCCCTCGGCCGCCGCCTCTCCGATGCCGACATCAAGAAGCTCGACGAGTTCGTGTTCGTGGAGCGAGTCGAGGCCAAGGAGGCCGGCCTGGAGGTCTTCCCCCCGGACGAGGACATCTTCGCCGCGCTGCGCCTGACGCCGCCGGACAAGGTTCGCGCTGTGATCCTTGGCCAGGACCCCTACTACCGGCCCGGCCAGGCGAGCGGTCTGGCGTTCTCCGTCCGCCCCGGAGTCGATCGGCCGCCGTCCCTGGTCAACATCATCAAGGAACTCGAGAAGGACCTCGGCCACCCGGTCCCGGCCGACGCCACGCTGGAGCCGTGGGCGCGCAACGGC
>DASVJA010000221.1:0-5485 GCA_036386115.1 Candidatus Limnocylindrales bacterium | reverse complement strand
CGGGCAGTCGCCCAGCGTGACGATGAGCGCTTTCGCAGCCTGGTCGATCAGTCTCTGCGGCTGCTCCTCTTCGTAGTCGTGCCGCTGACTGGCTTCATGCTGGTCCTGGCAACGCCGACGATCTCCCTGCTGTTTCAGCACGGCAATTTCAACGCCAAGGCCACTGCTGTGTACACGCCGATATACGAAGTCTTCCTTTTGGGTCTGATCGCCCACGTGATGATTGCCCTTCTGGCGCCGATCTTCTACGCCGGTAAGGACACTCGGACCCCGGTCACGGCCGCATTGGCAGCCGTGGTCGTAGATATCACCGCGGCCGTCGTGCTCTTCCCGTTCTTCCACCTGGAGGGCCTGGCCCTGGCGATCGGGTTGGGTGCGTGGGCGGAGGTGATCCTGCTGGTGATCTTCATGGAGCGGCGTGTCGGCTTCGACCTGCGGCCGATGGTTCGCCATTCCGTGGCGTTTGTGGGGGGTGCCTGCGTTGCGTCCGCCGCGGCGCTGCTGGCATATCGGTTCATCGACGGCGCGGCGGCCGGCGGTCCCCAGATCATTGTTGATCTTCTCGAGTTGGCCGTGGGCGGTCTCGTTGGGCTTGGCGTCTACGTGGCCTGGGCCTGGGTCTTTCGCTTGCCGGAGCTGTGGGCCGCGGTCGCCCTGGGAAACACTTTGCGCGGCCGCAAGCAGATCGCTGACGGAGATGATCTCGACGATCTGGATGACTGAGTCGGGCTGCCGGAGCTATTCCGACGCTTAGTGCCGGCGGCGCTTCCGCAGCCGAAGCGCCAGGGACAGCGGTAGAGGGAACAGAGAAAGCGGTGCCGCGCTCGGCAAGGGGCTGGGCGCCGGCGTCTTCGTGGGTGCCGCCGTTGGCACGGCCGTTGGCACGGCCGTTGGCGGGGCGGTCGGCGCGGCCGTCGGCGCGGTTGTGGGTGTTGGTGTGTCGGTGGCAGACGGTCCCGGGCTTGCGGAAGGCGGCGGACTGCCGGTGTTGCTAGTGCAGGTGTTGGTGGGCGGGAAGTCCGCGCCCCATGTCTTCCCGTACGGGTACCAGAACGGTACCTGGTAGAAGTACATGGTGGCCCCATTGTTCGGGCCGCCCTTCACCCCGATTCCCTGGCGCGCCCTGGTGGTCCAGATATCGTCGTACGTTTGCCAGTCCGCCCGGCCCCGGCTTGCGTCCACCTGGCTCAGATCGAGGTACCCCTTGGTCTCCTTCACGCCGGGGCAGTCATAGGTCCAGAGGGTGTTGCTGGCCGTGTCGATGTCAACAGACGTCTTGGTTGTGTCCACCTCGGTAGGAAGATGGCCGTTGACGAAGACTTCCTTGACCGTCGTGGTCGTGTACGGCCCCGGAAGCATTCCACTGTAGGCATCCACCGACGCCCATGTGACGCCGTCTGGCTGCACGAAATCAGTCACCGGAGTGCCGGCCGTGGCGTCCTGCATGAATGCGTGCCAAATAGGCGCGGCCATCTCCAGAGACATCGTACTGTGCCCTGCCGCGCGGTCACTGTTGCCGGCCCAGACGCCCGCAACGATCGCCGGAGCCGTGGTATCGGTTGGGGGCGCCACATAGCCAACGGCGAATAGGTCTTCGGTTTGGTCGCTGGTGCCCGTCTTGAGGGTGGCGGGGCGTCGGGCACTGCCTTCAGTGAGTCTGTACTGGCTCCACCAGTTGTTCTGGGCCGGGTCCGTGTTCCCGGCCAGAATGTTGGTCATGACGTAGCTGGCGGCCGGAGTCGATGGGTGAGTCGTCTTTGTGGCTTGCTGCGAAACGGACCAGGCGGTGTTGCCCTTCGAGTCCGTGATCGACAGAACCATGTTCCGCTGAACCAGGGTCCCGCCATCGGCGATGGCCCCGTAGGCGGACACCAAGTCGGCCGGATGGACCTCAACGGTCCCGATCCCGACCGACACGCCAGGGTCGGAGTTGGCCGGGAATACAAGGCCGAACTCCTGGGCCCGCTGCATCACATGGTCGACACCGTTGATCGCGGCAGCCTTAACGGCCGGTATGTTCAGGGAGTACTGGAGCGCCTCGCGGAGTCGGACCGGTCCGCGCTCGTAGCCATCGGCATCGTGCGGGGTGTATCCGCCACCGAAGTCCGTGGCCACGTCCATGAACATGGTCGAGGCGGTGAGCGAGCCATCTTGGATTCCGATCAAGTAGTTGATCGGTTTGAATGCCGAGCCGGGTTGGCGACCCACACCGGAGGAAAGAACGTCGAACTCAGGATCGAAGTAATCCTGGCCGGGCTTGCTCGGATCCTTGATCGTCTTGCCGTAGTAGTCGGCGCTGCCCGCGTAGGCGAGGACCTGGCCGGTCCTGTAGTCAACGGCGATCAGAGCGCCGTTATGGAGATTGTCGTTTCGCAGGCCGACCTTGCTCGTCGAGCTGGGGCCGATAATCCGAAGGTAGTTATAGGGGTCGCTCTTGGCTGTTATACCGAGTGCTGCGAGGTATGCGATGTCATCGGCCAGGGTTGCCTGGTTTGGCCCGAAGACGTACGCCTTGAGCCACTTCTCGGCGGAGGCCTGCATCTTGGCGTCTATGGTGGTGACAACCCTGTAGCCGCCTGTGTCGACAGCTTCGCACTCGTCGGCGGCAGTTCCGGCACCACATAGAAGGCCGGCCAACTGCTCTCGGACCATCAGATCGAATTGGGGGGCAATCATCTTCGCCTGGGGAGGCGGGTTGAGAATGACCGGATCTGACTCGGCGGCGAGGATATCGGCGTCGCTGTAAGTACCCCTGAGGAGCCCGGAGCGGTTTGTCTTGCGCATCTCCTCGAGCAGCAGATTCCGCCGGGCGACGATCGGCGTATCCGTGGGAACGACCAGAGTGCCGTCATCCAGTTCCACGGAGTTTGCGATCAGGTCGTAGTAGGACGGCGCCTGCAGCAGTGCCGCCAGGATCGCGGCCTGGGCGATGGTGAGCTTGCTGAGATCGTCCACCCCGAAATAGCCCTTGGCAGCAGCGGCGATACCGTAGCTCTGGTTGCCGTAGAAGTTCAGGTTCAGGTAGGCGGTGATGATCGCCTGCTTGCCTTCTTCGCCGGGGTACTCCTCAGTCAACTTGACCGACTGGATAATCTCCTTGATCTTGCGGTCGAGCGTGCTGGTCGTTGGTGGCAAGAGCTTCGCGCGGACGAGTTGCTGCGTAATCGTGGAGGCGCCGCGTGGAGTGCCGGAGACGGCGTCGCGGAGAGCCGAGAGGATCGCCGCCGGGTCAAATCCGGTGTTCGTCCAGAAGGTCCGGTCCTCGGTGTTAGTGGTGGTGTCCAGCACGACGTTGGGGATCTCGGAGAACTTCAGCACTCGCCGGTTCTCGGTGCCGAAGGCAGCCAGCTGGATCTTGCCGGTGCGGTCGTACAGGATCGTCTGCTGGCTGTAGTCGATGTTCTCAAGAGCCTGGCGTGGATCCGTCAGATCCTTGCTGTAGGCCGAGTAAGCCTGCACCGTGCCTACAAACGTCACGAGGCTCATTACGAAGAAGACCCCGAGAAGGAGGATCGGAAGGACGGCGGCCGCTCGGCCGCCGGTTCCTATGCCGGATCGGCGGGAGCCTGTGCTGTTGCGGCGACGCCGTTCGCGGCGGGCTAGGCTGGTCTTCATGCGTCCTCGCAAGATAGCATAGGAACCTGAGTGGGCAATTTCGGACGAGCCGGCGCTGCCGGGCGTGACGAACCGGAGCGGAGGATTGCGATGACGCTGGCTGGAGACACAGACGGAGGCGTTAGCATGCCCGACGCGGCCGGGCTGCCGGGGCTGCTGGATGAACTGCGCTGGCGTGGCCTGCTCCACTCGTCTACAGGCGGCCTCGAAGAGCGCCTCGCGAGCGGCCGGACGATCAAGGGCTATACCGGCTTCGATCCCACAGGTCCCTCGCTTCACATCGGCAGCCTGGTCCCGATCTTCGGCTTGATTCACCTGCAGCGGGCCGGTGGCGTGCCCGTGATCGTCGTTGGGAGCGGCACGGCCATGATCGGCGATCCGTCCGGACGATCTGCCGAGCGATTGCTCCTCAGCCGGGCGACGGTCGAAGAGAACATCGTCGGCATCCAGGCCCAGCTGACGAAGTTCCTTGACTTCGATGGGCCTAACGGGGCGGAACTCGTCGACAACTACGAGTGGCTCAGCTCCTACTCACTCTTGCGCTTCCTGCGGGACATCGGCAAACACCTCACTGTGCCGTACATGCTGGCTAAAGATTCGGTTCAGATCCGTCTCGAGTCCGGCCTGAGCTTCACCGAGTTCAGCTACATGCTTCTACAGGCTGCGGACTTCCTGCATCTGTACCGCGCCGGCGGTGTTGAGATGCAGATGGGCGGGGCAGACCAGTGGGGCAACATCACCGCCGGGTTGGAGTTGATCCGTAAGGAGTTCGGAGCGGGCGATGGACAGGATCTGGCCTACGGTCTGAGTTACCCGCTCCTCACCAACGAAAGCGGGGCGAAGTACGGCAAGACGGCCGCCGGGACGAGCGTCTGGCTCGACGCCGAGAAGACGAGCCCGTTCCAGTTCTACCAGTACTGGCTGGACGCCGATGATCGCGATGTCGGCAAGTACCTGCGCACGTTCACGCTCTTCGACCGAGCCAAGGTAGAGGATCTCGAAGCCCGGCAGGCGGCCCATCCCGAGACTCGCGTTGCCCAGAAGGCCGTGGGTTTCGATCTGACCGCGCGAGTCCACGGTGCCGAGGCGGCCCGCAACGCAGTCCGGCTGAGCGAGGCGGCGTTTTCCAAGGAGCCGATCAAGGATCTGGAGGTCCTGGACGGTCTCTTCAAGGAGATAGACCACTTTGAGTTCACGGCCGAGGACGTGGCCGGTGGAGCGCTCCGCATGGCGATTGCAAGCGGGATCTACGCATCCAACGGGGAAGCCCGCCGGGCCATGGCACAGGGCGGGCTCTCGATGAACGACGAGCGCGTAAAGGCGCCCGGGGACACGGTGCCTGCGCTTGTCGGTGACCGCTACCTCGTTTTACGGGCCGGCAAGAAGAGCGTGAGAATCGGTCGCCTGCGGGGCTAGCTCGACCTCAGGGCGCATCAGCCGATACCTCGCCTGGGAGTTGTGCGCCCGAGTCTCCAGCCTGCGTGCCGGGTCGCGACCGAGCGGCCGTGCCGTCGATGAGGTCGGACGCCTGCGGCGATGGAATGGCCTTGACTCAGATAGAGCGTCAGTACGACTCAGATGAGTTTCGGCTGCAGGACGAGGTCCGTGTCGGCACGTGGATAGACGGCCGCAACGCGATCTTCCGGGGCACAGTCATCGGCGTCCAGGACATGGAGCTGTGGATCGGTCTTGCCGACGTGGACGAGCGGCTGGCCGCCCTCGGGCCCGGTCACCGCTGAATGTCGCCACTCCCCGCGGAACGAAGGCGCTGGTTGTAGATACGACATTCACCCGCCATATCGGACCGCGGCGGGGAAGGCTATTCGCTGCCACCCGCCCGGGCGAGGTTCGCTCAACGCAGTTTCGGGCG
>DASVJA010000220.1:0-3650 GCA_036386115.1 Candidatus Limnocylindrales bacterium | reverse complement strand
TACCACGGCAACTCGATGGGGGCGCTGGATCTATCGGGCCGCGAGCCCCTGCGCAAACCCTACGAACCGTGGCTCGGCCGCTTCCAGCACGTCAGTGCCGCCTATCCATACCGCGCGGGAGAGACGGCCGCCCACGCTCTGGGCGACGTGGATGAGCTCGTCGCCGAACTTGAAGCCGCCATCGCCGCCGCCGGCCCGGGCCGCGTTGCCGCCTTCGTCGCGGAACCCATCGTGGGCGCCACGCTCGGCGCCGTTTCCCCGCCGGACGGCTACTGGCCCGCCATCGCCGAGGTCTGCCGGCGTCACGGAATTCTGCTCGTGGCCGATGAAGTGATGACAGGCTTTGGGCGGACCGGGAAGTGGTTCGGGATCGACCACTGGGGCGTGCGGCCCGATGTGCTGGCCGCGGCCAAGGGCGCCGCCGGGGGCTACTTTCCGCTGGGTCTGGCGGTTGCCAGCGGCAATGTGTACGAGACCATCACTGCGGGCGGTGGCTTTGTGCACGGGTTTACTTACAGCCACTCCCCGGTGGGGGCGGCCGTGGCCGGTGAGGTGTTGCGCATCCTGGAGACGGAGAATCTTGTGGAGGCCAGTGCCACCAAGGGCGCCCGGCTTCAAGCGCTGCTGGGGGATCGGCTCGGCACTCATCCGAACGTCGGTGATATCCGTGGGCGCGGATTGCTGGTCGGCATCGAATTGGTCGCGGACAGAGTGACCAAGCGCCCGTTCCCGCGGGCCGCTCGCCTGATCGAAGGCGTCATGACCCACGCTCGTGCCGACGGCCTGCTGCTCTACCACGGCACCGGCAACGCCGACGGCACGAACGGCGACACCATTCTGCTGGGGCCGCCGTTCGTGGTCACGGACGATGAACTGCTCCGGATCGCGGAGACCCTTGCGGTTGCGGTTGATCGAGCCGCCGCGGAAGCGACTGCTCGGCTCTAGACCTAGCCTGCCGCCGGCTCCGAAGGCGGCCGTGGTAGCTTGCCGCCCGG
Source organism: Candidatus Limnocylindrales bacterium (assembly GCA_036386115.1). Taxonomy (GTDB): domain Bacteria; phylum Chloroflexota; class Limnocylindria; order Limnocylindrales; family CSP1-4; genus Fen-1039. The sequence goes on along the minus strand of DASVJA010000220.1, from coordinate 2,655 downwards.
TCTTGGCGTGGCCTTCACGTTCGGTTCGGGAGTGTCGCACTCGTAGTCGGTCCCGACGTGGCTGAAGCCGAGACGGCCGGAGAACCGGGAGAGACGCGCGGGTGCCCATCGTCGTCCGAGCAGTGGAGACCGGCAACCTAACCGCTGAGGATGCGCGCCGGGAGGCGTATGCCTTCCGGAGGTGCTCGTCGGAGCGCCTGCGCAGTTGCCCGAGGCCATTCGGAGATAACGCAACGAACCCGGTTCTGCGATCGCCTGACGTCACCGGGGACCGCATACGAAACCGTGCCTAAGCCGTCCACCGCACCCAATAATCGCCCAAGTTGGTGATGGCACGACCGGGGCGATCCCTTAGGGTTGCACTATGATCGCGACCAACCCTGAGCAACGCACGTCCGACGACGCCCTGCGTCGGCGACTTGGCGCCGCTCACCTGACCAACTGGTCCGGGGCCAGGGCCCTTCTCTTTGCCGCCTCACCCCTCGTCATTGCCGTGGCCCTGCTGGCCACCGAGGATCGTTTCGAGTTGGGCACCGACCTTATCGTCGAGGTCCTGGCCGTGGCCTTCTCCGTCGTCGTGGCTATGCTCGTTCTCGGAATTCGCGACCTCCGTGCCGCCGACGGCCGGACCACCGCCGCTCTCGATCGGGCGGCTGCAGCCGAGACGATGCAGCGTGCCCGGGCCGACGAACTCTCCCGGCTCCTGAAGGCCGGCGAGACGCTGGCCCTGAGCGGGGAAGGCCAGGTCAACTACCTGGGTGTCCTCGAGGCGATCACGCCCGACGGCGTCACCTCTTTCCTGGTTCGGGCCCAGAGCCCACGGGAGGCTTCAGTCGTCGCGGCCCACGGCCCCTTGGCCGCGTCGGTCTTCAGCGCGCTCCGGCCTGTGGCGGCAACCGAATCGGTCGCATCTCCGGGGACACCGGCGTTGACCTCCTACAGCGCAAGCGGCCATATCGTCGGCACGGCCATGCCGAAGGAGCACCTCGCCGGAGCCGGCCTGGAGATTGAAGCCGGCCTTTCGATCGCCCTGACGGATCACAGCGGCCAGATCTTGGGCTGGCTTCACATGCTCGATCAGAGCGGCGAACGGATCTTGGAGCCGTCCTTCGTTAGCCTTGCCCTTCTCGTGGCCAGCCAGATCGCGGTGGCCATGGAGAATGGCGCCCTTCTGGGTCGTGTCCGGCGTCAACTCGCGGAAGGCCAGAGGGTCCAGCAGCAACTCGTCCAGGCCTCGAAGCTCGGCGCCGTCGGCGAACTGGCGGCAGCCGTGGCTCACGAGGTCAACAACCCGCTTACCGGCATCCTCGGTTTTGCCGAGTTGCTCATGGCGGATCTGCCGGAGACTGATCCGCGGCATGAAGAAGCGGCAGTGATCCGCGACGAAGCCGTTCGGGCACGCACGATCATTCGCTCGTTGCTGGAATTCGCCCGGCCCAGGCCTCCGCGGCGCGCCCTCTCTGATGTCAACGACCTGGCCAGGACCACGTTGGACCTTGTCCAGTACAGGGCCGCCGAAGCCGAGGTCCGCATCGTCGCCGAGTACGGCGAGGTGCCGCGCCTCGAAATCGATCCGGATGCGTTCAGTCAGGTCCTGCTGAACCTGTTCAACAACGCCTTTGATGCCATGCCACACGGTGGCGAGCTCCGACTGACTACGTTCGGCAAGCCGGATCGGGTCGGCGTGGTTGTGGCCGACGCCGGAGTCGGGATGGACGAGGAGACGCGGAGCCGCATCTTCATGCCGTTCTTCACGACGCGGTCCGGGGCAGACGGGCGGAGCGGCCTGGGCCTCGCCGTGAGCCGCCAGATCGTCGAGAGTCACGGCGGCACCATCGAAGTCGAGAGTCAGCCCGGTCTCGGGACAACCTTCACGATCTGGCTACCGAGCACCGAGGGTGAATTCGAGGGCGAAATACTGGTGCCGGGGTTGGATCCAGCCGACAACCAAAGTGTGAGCCTTTCGGGGGCGGAGGCCGGCCAATCGATCGTTAGCCGGGAGTCTGCCGCATGACGTGGGATCTCGGCCCGTCGCGAACGGGCAACTGGCGTCCGCGCGTCTTGTGCGTGGACGACGAGTCTGTGATCCTCCAGATCCTGCGCCGCCTGCTCGAAGTCCAGGGATTCGAGCCGGTCACCTGTAGCGATCCGCTGACCGCGCTGGCGTCCTACGTCGAAGGGGCCTTCGACGTAGTCATCACGGACATCCACATGCCCGGCATGGACGGCCTGACGCTGATGCGGTCTCTGCGCGAGATCCAGCCGGAACTGCCGGTGGTTGTGGTCACCGGACACGGTACCGTCGATACGGCCATTCAGGCGCTGCGCGAAGGCGCCACCGGGATGCTCGTCAAGCCCTTCACCGGTGAGGAGCTCCTGGCCGAGGTTCGCCGGGCTCTTGGCTCCGCCCAGATGCGCTACGAAGCCCTCCAGTACCGATATATGAGCCCGGTCCTGGACTCGATCGCGCTCACGCTCTCAACGGCCATCGAGGCTCGAAATCTCGAGACCGGCGAGCACTGCCGGCAACTTGGGCTTCTCTCGGAGCGGATGGCAGCGGTCCTGGGCTTGGACGAGCGCAAGCAGATGACTGTCCGCATCGGCGGCTACTTGCACGATATCGGCAAGATCGGCATCGCCGACGCCGTCCTCCTG
>DASVJA010000219.1:0-21075 GCA_036386115.1 Candidatus Limnocylindrales bacterium | reverse complement strand
GGCAGCCGAGGCCACCCGGAGGCGTGATCACCGGCACGCCGCGGGCGTCGAGTTCGCGGACCATGTAGTCGATGAAGATCGGCCCCTGGCTGATCATGTCCTCGTCCATCGTCTCGTCAAGGCCGACGGTGATCGCCTCGATCTCGCGGACCGACATGCCGCCGTACGTGAGGAAGCCCTCGTACAGCGGGACTAGGCCCCGCATCCGCTTGTAGAGATCCTCGGACTTCGTAGTGATGCCGCCGCCGCGCGCACAGCCGAGCTTGCGAGCAGAGAAGTAGATGATGTCGTAAAGGCTCGAAATCTCGAGCGTGATGTCGCGGATGGAGGCGTTCTTGTAGGCCGCCTCGCGGGTCTTGATGAACCAGAGGTTGTCGGCAAGGAGGCTGGCGTCGAAGACGAGGATCAAGCCGTGCCGGTCGCAGACCTTCCGGACCGCGTGCATGTTCGCGAGCGAGACCGGCTGGCCGCCGATGAGGTTCGTGCCCGCCTCGATCCGCACGAAGGCGATCTTGTCGGCGCCGTGCTTCGCGATCAGGGCTTCGAGCTTGGCCGTATCGAGGTCGCCCTTGAACGGATGCTCGCTCGTCGTCTCGAGGGCGGTGTCGTGGTAGATCTCCTCGACCGTCCCTCCGTTGAGCGTGATGTGGGCCTTCGTCGTGGTGAAGTGGTAGTTCATCGGCACGATCTGGCCGGGTTTGACGAGCGCCTGGCTGATGATGTTCTCGGCCGCGCGGCCCTGGTGGGCGGGCAGGAGGTAGTGGTGGCCGAAGATCTCGCGGACCTTCGACTCGAACCGCTGGTAGGTGGCGCTGCCGGCGTACGCGTCGTCGGCGACCATCATCGCGCCGAGCTGGCGGTCGCTCATCGCGTTCACGCCGCTGTCCGTGAGCATGTCGAGGAAGACGTCCGCGTTCTGGAGCAGGAACGTGTTGTTCCCGGCGGCCGTGACGCACCCGAGGCGCTCATCCACGGGGAGCAGGTTCAGCTTCTGGACAATGCGGACCTTATGCATCTCGAGCGGCACGCTCTCGCCGTGGAACTTGACCAGCGCCATTCCCATCCTCCTAAGGGTTCGAAGACGCCCATCTGCTCATCCGAGCGTGAGGGCAGTGCGCGTGAGCGGGCCGATGACGGTCGACCATATTGGGCACAACGCAGGGTACGTCACAGAGAAGGTGCCGTGTGCCTCGTCCGGCAGGATCAGGCGGGAACAACGCCCTCGCAGCTAGAGCGATTGGCCGACGCTGCTCAACTGCTTCCCAAATTCGCTCAGGGCGGTATCGAACAAATCGGAGAGACTCGAGCCAGATGTCAGCAGGACGAACATCGCAACTGCCGGGAGGACGAGGAATACGAAGACGGCGGCGAGCAGAAGAAACCGGGCTGCGCGGGTTGCCGCCGGCGCGGCGGGATCGGCCGGTTTCTCGGCTTCCCCCTCGGTTGCGCTGACCATGGCCTCCACCTTTCCAACTGACGTTGCCGAGGCAATTGTAGAAGCGCCGTCCACGGGGTCAGGTGGCGACCTGGGCTATCCTCATGGGTAGCCGCTGAGAATCCGGATTGAGGAGAATCATGGCCATCGAGGCAAACGTCGCAACGCTCGCGGACGGCGAGCTCACCGAGTTGGTCGAGCTCTTGCAAGGCCTCATCCGGGTCAAGAGCGTCAATCCGCCCGGCGACGAAATCCTCATAGCGCGCCACGTCGAAGCCATCTTCGCCGCGGAGGGGATCGCTTCAACCGTCGTCGAGCCGTACCCTGGCCGCGGGTCCATCGTGGCGAGACTCAAGGGCGATGGAACCGGCGGCGATGCCCTGATGCTTCTCTCGCATCTGGACGTGGTCCCGGCCGAACCGAGTGGCTGGAGCCACGACCCGTTCGCCGGAGATCTGGCGGACGGCTACGTCTGGGGCCGCGGCGCCGTGGACATGAAGTCCATGGTGGCGATGGAGGTGCAGATCATGCGCCGTCTCGCGCGCCTTGCCCGCGCCGCCGGCCTGAACCCCGCCACGGACGCGATCCCGGGCCTTCACCGGGACGTGATCTTCTGCTGCTCCGCGGACGAAGAGGCGGGCGGCTGGCACGGCGCTCGCTGGCTGGTCGAGAACCATCCCGAGTGGCTGAAGGCGGCCGGAGCCGTCAACGAGGCCGGCGGCATCAGCACCACTTACGGCGGCGTCCGCTTCTACCCGATCCAGGTCGCGGAGAAGGGCTTTGTCGTCTACAAGATTCGCGTGAAGGGACGCTGGGGCCACGGCTCCGTGCCAACCGGCGACAACGCCGCGGTGCTTGCCGCACAAGTTGTGACGCGAGTCTCAGAGCCCGGACCGATCCGACTTACGGAGCCGATGAGGGTTCTGCTGGAGAGGGCGATGCCGCATCTCTCGCCGAAGGCAGCCGCGGCGCTCTCGGTCCTGCAACCTGCCGCCGGCGCGGGCCCAGACCCGGCGCTGGTCGACGCCACTCTCCGCGATCTCTGCGACCCGGTCCTGGCTCGGACCATTTCGGCCATCATCCGCGACACCGCCTCGGTGGGGATCGTACGGGCCGGAGTGAAGTACAACGTCATCCCGGGCACCGCCGAAATCGAGATCGACTGCCGGATCCTGCCCGGCACGGACGAGCCCGCAATGCTGGCCGAACTGCGGCGCCGCATCGGCGAGGAGCTCTGGGCCCGCATCGAGGTCGAATGCGAGCAGGTTGGGGCCTCGGTCGAGGCTCCGCTCGACAGTCCGCTGTATCGGATCCTGGAGCAAGTCGTCGCCGACCACGACCCAGACGGCATCCCGATCCCCATCCTGGCTCCCTTCGCCACGGATGCCAAGCAACTGGCCCGTATCGGCGTCCCAACGTATGGCTTCTCCCCGCTCAAGGCCAAGAACGAGGACGGGCTTCTGGCGTTGATGCACGCCGACGACGAGCGCGTCAGCGTGGAGGCCTTGCGGTTCGGCCTGCCGGCCCTGTGGGACGTGGTGGTCCGCTTCTGCGCCGCCGGCGATTGATAGCAGACTGGTCACAGAAACGAAGGAACAACGGCCCAGGGCGGATCGAAGGATCGTGGGCTAAGGTGATCCCACTCCACCCAGTCGCCGCCCTCCACCTCATCCAGAGCGCCCGACGGTGCTCGCAGGGAGGAACAAATGAGCCAGCAGTTCCTCGTTCAGCTCCCCAACAAGCCGGGTGAGCTGGCCCACCTCGCCCGCGCCCTTTGCGCGCGCGGCGTGAACATCGTTCAGATCCACCAGACCACGGTCGGCGACCTGACCTCCGCGGAGATCTACACCGACTGCTGCGACGAGGACACGACGGACGTGCTGCGCGGCATGGGCTTCCCGTTCGTGACCGGCTCGAGCATCAAGGTTGAGATCGAAGACTCACCCTGCGCTTTCGGCGAGCTCTCGGATCAACTCCACCACGCGGGAGTGGCAATCCAGAGCTGCTGCGTGCTTGGTCGCGTGGACGGCCTGGCAACCTGGGCCCTGGCCGTGGACCACGAGGATCGGGCCCGCGCCGTTCTGGACATGCCGGCTATGACGGACGAGGTCGAAGGCGCGGAGTCGGCCCAGGCCTGAGAATCCGGCCTGAGCCGCAACGCCGGGCTGGACCGGGATCGGGGCGCCCTCGCCCCATTGCTCATCATCACCAAGTGCGATGCTGTGAGGCCGGCGCCTGGCTTTTGCCACTCATCATCAGCCCGGGCGTTGCTAAGTTGGTGACCAGCTTTCGGGAGGACTGGCAGCAACCCAGCCGCCCGGCTGCGCCGTCACATCTGAGCGTGCGGCGGTGCTGTCGCGGCAGGAACGCCGTGATCTTTTCCTCATCGACCCTCGGGATCGTCGCTTAGTACCGCCCGGGCCGATATTGAGCAAAACCCAGATGTCGCCCCGGCGGCGCCCTACCGCGACCGCTGCTTGATCAACCGCCCGCGACGCGTCATGGCGTGCGTTGATAGGGCCGCCACTCCCATCGCCACGACGGCACGCTCGGCCGTGGGCAGGGGCCGGACGATGGAGAGGAACTCCTGCGCGCGGGCGCGATCCACCAGGCCGAGCAACGCCTGGCCTCGACCCGTAAGCCGCAACGTCCGCTGGCGTCGATCCTCCGTATCCTGGTTCCGCTCGATTAGCTGCCTGGTCACCAGGACGTCCACCAGCCGGCTCGTCGCGGAATGGGAGCGACCGAGCGTGTCCGCGAGATCAGCGACGGTCATGGTGCCGCTGTCCGCAAGCGCGTAAAGCGCCGCAAGCTGGGTGAAGCCCAGGTTCAACTCCCCGAGCTGCGCCGCAAAACCGATCACCAGGTCCCGCCAGATTGCGCGGCCCATGGCGATCCGGTCCGACAGCTCGCGCGGGTTCTGGATGCGGATGCGCGCCGCTTCCACCGGCCCCGACAGCAACTCCCGGGCCGCTGATTCCACGGCGGTGCGGCTAGGAACGTTGAGTGTGGGCATGTGGAGAAACGGGCGGGGCGTGTCCCGGAGGAGACGCAACCGAGCGGCGCCGTTGGCGCGGGCGTTGGCGAGGTCCGTTCGGGCGCTGGCGATGGGCGACTGGCCCGCCACCTTGGTGACTTCGAGCGGGGAAGAGGCGGGTTGAGCGGCAGGGCCTTCGGCGGCAGCGGCGGGGCCTGTGGCGACGCCCACAGGCGGCACCTCAACGACGAATTGATCCAGGCTGGAGCCTTCCGGCGCTTGCGCCGGGCCACTCTCTGGCGCGCGCGGACCCAGGCTCGGAAGCTTCGGACGGAACTGCGGCATGGCCTCAGAGTACCTCCACAAGAGGGAACCATGCAAACCTGCATACATTCCTCCTCGTGGCCCGGAGTTTGAGTACTACGCTCCGCAATCGGAGCCAACCTCTTGGGATAGGCCCAGACATTCATAGTTCCGGCCCGGCACAGATCGTCCCCACGGACGGCAAAGACGAGCCGCAGGAGACCTGACACAGCACATGGATCGTATCGCCTTCGTATTCCCCGGCCAGGGGTCACAGTCTGTTGGAATGGGCAAGGCCCTGGTCGAGGCCTCCCCGGCCGCCGCGGCGATCCTGGCGGAAGCCGATGAAGCCCTGGGTGAATCGATAAGTCGTCTGGCGTTCGATGGTCCGGCCGAACAGCTGAACCTCACCGCCAACGCCCAGCCCGCCCTCGTGGCCGTTTCGATCGCCTTCCTGGCCGCCGTGCGCGAGCGCTGGGCCGCCGAAGGGATCGAAGCACCGGTTCCGGATTACGTCGCCGGCCATTCCATGGGCCAGTACAGCGCCCTGGTCGCGGCCGGGGTGATCTCACTCGCCGACGCTGTCCGCCTGGTTCGAGAGCGCGGCAATCAGATGCAGAACTCCGGCAAGGGCCGCTCGGGCGGCATGGCCGCAATCATCGGCCTCGACGACGCCCGCATCCCTGAGATGCTCGCCCTGGGCACTCCGCTTGGCAGCGTGGCAGTAGCCAATCGCAACTCGCCCGGACAGATCGTGATCTCCGGCGATCGCGCCGCGGTAGAAGCCGCCGTCGCCGGAGTCAAGGATCTCGGCGCCAGGCGCGGCATCCTGCTGGACGTCTCCGTGGCAGCTCACTCGTCGCTGATGGTGGACGCAGCCACCGGCATGGCCCGGGTGCTGGCGCCCATCGTTTTCGCCGAGCCCAAGATCCCGCTGATCGCCAACGCCGACGCCAAGGTGATAACCACCGCCGACGGCGCCCGCAGCGAACTGATCGAACACCTCACCCGCGGCGTGGATTGGGTTTCGGCCGTGCAGCGCATGACTGCCGACGGAGTCACCACGTTCGTGGAAGTCGGTCCGGGCAAGGTCCTGACCGGCCTGATCAAGCGGATTGCACCCGAGGCAACGGCCATCGCCCTGGACGAAGCATCGTCCCCCGGCGGCATCGCCGTGCCCTTCGGCACGGCTACCAACTGAACCACCTCCACCGGCCGCGTGAGAGCGGCCGACTCTAACTCCAGAGGAGCGCAACACGTGCGAAAACCTGATTACACCCGACGCGTTGTCGTCACCGGGCTCGGAGTTGTCAGCCCGATCGGCAACGACAAGGACACTGTCTGGGCCAGTCTTACATCCGGCAAATCCGGTATCGGCACGATCACCCACTTCGACAGTTCAGCCTATGAACACCACGCCGGCGGTGAAGTCAAAGACTTCGACGTGACCAAGTTCTGGAACTTCAAGGACGCGCGCCGCTCGGACTCAACCGTCCACTTCGCGGTCGCCGCGGCCAAGATGGCTCTGGCGGATTCCGGCCTCGAGATCACCGATGAGAACCGCTACGACGTCGGTGTGATCTTCGGATCCGGTGGCGGCGGCCAGGGCCTCTTCATCAACAACCAGGAAGTCTGGCACTCCAAGGGCGTGCGGTCGGTCAGCCCCTTCTTCATCGCCAACGGTCTTGTGGACGCCAGCTCCGGAACAATCGCGATCGAGACCGGCGCCAAGGGCCACAACTTTTGCCCGGTTTCGGCCTGCTCCACCGGTACCCACGCCATCGGCGAGGCCGCCGAAGTGATCCGTCGAGGCGACTGCACGGCTGTCATCACGGGCGCCGCGGAATCGCCGCTTCTGGAACTCGTCCACATCGGCTTCACGAATATGCGCGGACTCGGTAGTCCCCTCCCGGACAAGCCGATCGGCACCGTCTCGCGACCCTTCGACCGCACCCGCAACGGCTTCGTCCTGGGCGAAGGCGCCGGATCGCTAATCCTGGAGGACCTCGAGCTGGCGAAGGCTCGCGGCGCCACGATCTACGCCGAGGTCGTCGGTTACGGGTCGGCCGCAGACGGCTACGACATGATCGCTCCGGCGCCAAAGGGCGAGGGCGCGGCTAGGTCCATCAAGATGGCGCTGGAAAGGCGCGGTGTCAGAGCCGACCAGATCGACATGATCAACCCGCACGGAACTTCCACTCCGATGGGCGACAAGTGCGAGAGCGAAGCCATCTGGGGGGCGCTCGGCGACCACACGCCCAACGTGCTGATCTCGGCGACAAAGTCGATGACCGGACACATGATGGGCGCCGCCGGCGCATTCGAAGGCGTCGCGACCGTCCTCTCCCTTTACCACCAGACCGTGCCCGGGACGATCAACTACGTTGAGCCGGATCCGGAGTGCAACATCAACATCGCCACCGAGACGATCGAGAAGCCTCTTGACTACGCCATCTCGAACAACATCGGTCTCGGCGGGCACAACTCGGCCGTGATCTTCAAGCGCTACACCGGCGACTGACGGCTGGTCGGGACGTCGGTCGATGGGATTCGGCGTCCCCTACGGACGGGCGGCGACGTAGGCCGCCAGATGTACGCCGGTGAGGGTGGACCGATCGGCGACGAGGTCGGCGGGTGTGCCCTGGAAGACGACCCGGCCGCCATCATGGCCGGCGCCGGGGCCGAGATCCACGATCCAGTCGGCGCGCGCCATCACCGCCTGGTGGTGTGAAATGGCAATGACCGACTTGCCGGAGTCGACGAGCCTGTCCAGCAGGCCGAGCAGTTGCTCCACGTCGGCGAGATGCAGGCCTGTGGTCGGCTCGTCCAGTACGTAGACGCCACCCTTTTCAGACATGTGAATGGCCAGCTTGATCCGCTGCCGTTCGCCGCCGGAGAGCGTTGTGAACGGCTGGCCGAGGCTCAGGTAACCAAGTCCCACGTCCACAAGCCGGTCAAGGACGGCCACCGCTGCCGGTGTATGAGCCTCGCCGGCGCCGAAGAACTCTCGAGCCTCGGTCACCGACATCGCCAGCACCTCGCTGATGTCGCGGCCGCCGAGGTGATACTCGAGCACCGCCGCCCCAAACCGTTTGCCGCCGCACTCCTCGCAGGTGGTGGCAACGCCGGCCATCATTGCCAGGTCGGTATAGATCACGCCCGCGCCGTTACATGTAGGGCAGGCGCCCTCGGAGTTGGCGCTGAATAGCGCAGGCTTCACGCCGTTGGCCCGTGCAAAGGCGTTGCGGATCGGATCGAGAAGCCCGGTGTAGGTCGCCGGGTTGCTCCGCCTCGAGCCACGGATCGCGCCCTGGTCGACCGAAACCACGCCCGCAGAGGCGGGAATAGATCCGTGCACGAGAGAACTCTTGCCGGAGCCGGCGACGCCGGTAATGACGACAAGCACGCCGAGCGGAATGTCGACATCGACGTCGCGGAGGTTGTGCGCCGACGCGCCGCGGATCTCCAGCTTGCCCGTGGGCATCCGCACGTTCTTCTTCAGAGCGACGCGGTCGTGAAAATGGCGGCCGGTGATTGTGCCACTGGCCCGCAGCCCTTCGACGGTGCCCTCAAAGCAGACGCTGCCGCCCGCAGTTCCGGCGCCCGGGCCGAGGTCTACGACATGGTCGGCAATCGCGATGGTTTCCGGCTTGTGCTCGATGACGAGCACCGTGTTGCCCTTGTCGCGCAACCGCAGCAGCAGGTCGTTCATTCGAGCGATGTCATGCGGGTGCAACCCCGCGGTGGGCTCGTCGAAGACGTAAGTGACGTCCGTGAGGGACGAGCCCAGGTAGCGGACCATCTTGACGCGCTGGGCCTCGCCGCCCGACAACGTTCCCGAGGGTCTGTCCAGCGACAGATAGCCCAACCCGATCTCCGCGAACGAGTCAAAGGTCTGCTGGAGCGTGGCGAGCAGTGGCGCCACCGACGGCTCGTCGAGGCCACGGACCCATTCGGCCAGATCGCTGATCTGCATGGCGCAGGCGTCGGCGATGCTGATGCCCTTGATCTTGGACGAGCGGGCTCCCTCGTTGAGCCTGGTGCCGCCGCAGTCGGGGCAGGTGGTGAACGTCACGGCCCTCTCCACGAATGCCCGGATGTGCGGCTGCATCGCCTCCACGTCCTTGGACAGGAACGACGATTGGATCCGCGGCACCAACCCCTCATAGGTCATGTTGATGCCCTCGATCTTCATCCTGACCGGCTCGCGGAAGAAGAGGTCGTGGCGCTCCTTGTCCGTGTAGTCTCGAATCGGTTTGGCGGGGTCGAAGAAGCCCGACGATGTGTAGAGGCGATAGTTCCATCCACCGGCCGTATAGCCGGGGATGGTCAAGGCGCCCTCTTCGAGCGACTTTGTGTCGTCACAGAGCTGGGCGAGGTCGATATCGGTCACCGAACCCATGCCCTCGCATCGCGGGCACATACCGCCCGTGATCGTGAACGAGCGCTTCTCCGCCTTGGCATTACCCTTCTGGACCCTGTACTGGCCTACGCCACTGGCCGACGCGACATTGAAGGAGTACGCCTGAGGCGAACCGATGTGCGGCTGCCCGAGCCGGCTGAAGAGGATACGGAGCATCGCGTTCACATCGGTCGCCGTACCGACCGTGGAGCGGACGTTGGCCCCCATCCTCTCCTGGTCGACGATGCTCGCCGTCGTCAGCCCCTCCAGCACGTCTACCTCGGGCCGCGCCAGCGTCGGCATGAAGCCCTGCACGAAGGCGCTGTAGGTCTCGTTGATCATCCGCTGCGACTCGGCCGCAATGGTGTCGAACACGAGCGAGCTCTTGCCCGACCCGGAAACACCGGTGAACGCTGTCAGCCGGCGCTTCGGGATCACGACGCTCACGTCCTTGAGGTTGTTGACGCGCGCGCCGTGGACGCGAATCAGATCGTGGCTGTCCGCGGCGTGCGGAGTTGGCAATTGCGCGTCAGTCCTCGCTTCCCGGCTCATGGCGTCTCGATCTGCGGGGCGACTTCTGCCGGCGCATCCACCGCCATTCCTTGCTGCTTTGACTTGGGCAGGAGCAGCGAGAAGAGGAGGCCCAGCAGCACAAAGGCGGTCGCCGTGAAACCGGCCGTCCGGGCAGCATCAACGAAGGCGTCCTCGATCGGCGGGGCAACGACCTTGCCGAGCTGCCCGATCGTCGCCGGGTCGAGCCCGCCGCCGATCTGCGTGGCGACCGCCGGATCGACCTGGCCGGTCCGGAAGCCGATCAAGGCCTGCCCGGCCGATCCTTCGATAGCCTGCCGGATGGCGACCTGGGCTGCGGGAGACATGCCCGGGATCTTAGCCAACCGGTCGCCGGTTCCGACGCCGAGCGAAACGAACAAAGCGGAACCAAGGATCGCGATACCGAGCGCGGCACCGATCTGCCGGAGCATCGAATTGGTGCCGGAAGCGAGTCCGGAGACCTCCGTGGGCACCTCTGAGAGAACGATGCTCGTCAGCTGCGCCGTCGAGAAGCCGACGCCGACACCGTAGACGAAGAGCGGCGGGACAAGCCAGAGGACGTTGAGGGTGCGCGACAGGAGGAGCGTCGTGACGAAGATGCCGATGGCCTCCAGACTCATTCCCAGAGTCACAACGCGGCGCGGGCCAAACCGATTGGCCAGCGCAGCCGCGGTCGGCGCCGCAAAGAACGCTCCGACGGCCAGTGCCAGGATCGTCAGGCCAACTTCGAAGGCGGACATGCCCAGGACCGCCTGGAGGAAGAGAGGCAGGGCGAAGAGGAGGCCGAACTCGCCCAGCGAGACGATCGTGCCGGCGAGATTGCCGTATCGGAAGGCCGGGTATCTCCACAGACCGAAATCGAACAGGAAGAACTTGCCTGCACGCTGGCGTCGGATCTCCACGATGGCGAACGCGACCAGCATCACCAGGCCGGCTACGAAGGCAAACGGAATGATCGAAATGGAGTCGAGCGGCCAGCGCAAACCGAAGAGTTCAAACGGCTTCGACGGAGAAGTCCAGCCGTATGTGTAGCCCTCGATCAGACCGAAGACGACCGAGGAGAGACCGAGCGTGACGAGGACGAAGCCGAACGGGTCGAAGCCGCCCTGCGCGTTTTCGTCGCAGGACTCGTCGATCCACATAATCGTTCCGATGATGGCGAGGATGCCGATTGGAACGTTCACGTAGAACGCCCATCTCCAGGAGAGGTACGTGGTCAGCCAGCCGCCGATGAGCGGGCCCAGGGCGGCCATGCCGCCGATGACAGATCCCCAAATCCCGAAGGCGATGGCCCGCTCACGGCCGCGGAAGCCCTCATTCAGAATTGACTGAGTGGCCGGAAGGATGGCCGCGCCGCCCAGACCCTGGAGCAGTCGCGCGCCTATCAACGTCTCCCCCGACGGCGCGAACCCGGCCAGGACGGATGCCACCAGGAACAATCCAAGCCCGGTGATGTACATCTTGCGGCGGCCGATCCTATCGCCGAGACGGCCCATCGTCACAAGGAACGCGGCGAACACAAGGGCGTAGATCGTGTTGACCCACTCAGTCGTCGTTCCAGAGAGGCCCAGATCCCGCGCGATGGACGGAACGGCCACATTCACGATCGTCGCATCGACAATGATCATGGCCACGCCGAGACTGAGCATGGTGAGACCGAGCCAGCGGCGGCGAGATGGTCCGGCGACCGGGAGAGGTTGGTTCACGGCGTGCTTTCCTTTGTCTGAGGAAACGTTTACTGGACCCATTATGGTATATTCAGGGCATGTTTGACAAGGGCACGGCTACAACAGAGACGGCAGAGGAAGAGGTCTCGGATAGCGCGCTGGAGACGAGCCGGCTGCTGGTCGAGTTCTTGCACGCTGCCTATGCCACTCGCCGCATGGATGCGGACGCCGCCCCGAGCCTCGCCGGTGAGGCGTCTGAGGCGGAAAGAGTCCACGGCACCGCCAGTGTCGATGTGTCGACCCATGCGGTTCGCGCAGCAATCCACGTGCACCAGCACGGCGAGCGCACAGTAGGCCAGCTCGCCTCGGGCATGGGGATTTCCTACGGCTGGGCGAGTCGTGTCGTGGACGAACTCGAAGCGGCAGGGTATCTCATTCGCGAACGCGACGGCGAAGACCGCCGCGTCGTGAGAGTCCGCCTGAACCCGGAGAAGCGCGCGGAGGTGGAGCGGGCCTATCGCTGGAGAGGACGTGCGGTCGAGCAAGCACTCGAGCCGCTCAGCGAGCCGGAGAGGGAAGCAGTCCGTACATTCTTGCGCCGAGTGACCGAACTTCTTCTCCAGGATCAGAATTAGCATGCTCGGAGCGCCGCATCGGCCCTAAGCCAGTACAATCCGTCAGTCGGTTGTCGCTACGCCGCTTGAAGCCAGGCGACGCCGATGCCGTCCCACCGTCGGAACACTTTTTCCGTCGCGCCGATGAGCCTGGCGCCGCCATTGTGGTCGCCTTCGCTTGATAAATGTCTAGGAGATGGCCTGTGCCCACCATGGATCCCGCTCGCCGAACTGTCGTCACAGGCCTCGGAGCCGTGACGCCCATTGGAAATACCGCCAAGGCCTACTGGGAGAGTCTTCTGGCCGGCGTTTCCGGCGTAGGGCCGATCACTCAGTTCGATCCGGCCGGGCTGGACACCAGGATTGCGGCAGAGGTCAAGGACTTCGATCCGTGCATCGCAATGGATCGAAAGATGGCCCGGCGCATGAGCCGGTTCATCCACCTGGCGATGGCTGCCGCGGCTGAAGCCGTCGCGGACTCGGGCATCGACTTCGCCACGTACGATCAGGATCAGCGCGATCGAGTGGCCGTCTGCCTGAACACCGGCGGCGGCGGCATGGACCAGGTCATCATCGGCACGCAGGTGATCGCCGATAAGGGTCCGGGCCAGGTTTCGCCGTTCGCCATTCCCGCGCTGTCGGGATCAATGGCCGCCTGCCAGGTCTCGATGAAGTACGGCATTACGGGCCCCGTCATCACGCAGGTTGCGGCTTGCGCCAGCAGCGTCATCGCGTTTATCGACGGCATGCGCATGATCCGCAGCGGCGAAGTTGACGTCGCCCTCGTCGGCGGCACCGAAGGCTCTCTGCTGCCGATCGCCTTCGCCGCCCTCGGGAACATGGGCGCCCTCTCTCGCCGCAACGACGACCCCACGCATGCTTCCCGCCCGTTCGATCGCGATCGCGATGGCTTCGTCTTCGGTGAGGGCGCGGCCCTCGTGGTCCTCGAGTCGGCCGAGCACGCCATGGCGCGTGGCGCGAATATCCTGTGCGAAGTTGCCGGCGGCGGCATGACCGCCGACGCATTCCACATCAGCGCTCCGGACCCGTCCGGTCGTGGCGCAGCCGCGGCGATGACCAAGGCCATGCGCGACGCCGGCGTGGCGCCGAGCGAAGTGGACTACATCGTGGCCCACGGCACCTCAACTCCACTCAACGACATGACCGAGACCAAGGCGATCAAGGCTGCCTTCGGCGATCACGCCTACAAGGTCGCGATCAGCTCGCCCAAGTCAATGGTCGGGCATCTGCTCGGCGCCGCGGGTGCTGTGAGCGGCCTGGCCGCGATCGGAGCGATCCGCGAGGGCGTCATGCCGCCGACCGCCAACCTGGACAACCCGGATCCGGAATGCGACCTGGACTACATCCCGAACGTCAAGCGGGCGAAGAAGGTCGACATCGCGATCATCAACGGCTTCGGCTTCGGCGGACAGAACGCAGTCACCGTCTTCCGCCGCTTCGAAGCTTGAGCGTCGGCCGGCGGGCCTGAAATCGATTTGCGGGGCCGATCGGTCGGATGGACGCCGAGGTCAGGCCGCTCCGGTGCGAGGACGAGGACGCGGTTCGGCGCGTCATGAGGGCCGCGCTCCAGGTTGACGCCTATCCGGGTTTCGACGCCCAGGAGCTGGAGAGAGAACTTCAGTCGATGTTGGGCGCGCCGGAAGACGCCATCGTGACCGCGGAGGGCGGTTCGGTCTGTGGGTATCTCTACGACACAGACCTGACCGTCCATCCCGAATGCCGCCGCCGCGGACACGGCCGACGCCTATTTGCGGCCGGGATGGAACGGGCTGCCGGGGCCGGCCTGAACGAGATCTCCTTGTACGTCCCGTTCTCCGGCGCCGGTCGTTCGTTCGCCGTGGCGATGGGGTTGGCCCACAAGTCCAGCCTCTGGCGCCTTGATCTGGCTCCGGGAGCGGTCGTCGAAGAGCCGTCATTCCCTCACGAGATCGCGGGGCGGACATTTGGCAGCTGGGTCTCCCTGGAGAGATTCGTCGACCTGCTCAACGTCTCGTTCGCCGACCATCCCAGCCCAATTGCGTGGACCGTCGCCCAGATAGAGTTCGCCCACAGTCGGCCGGGCTTTGACCCGACCGGCATCTTTCTCCTGACGCCTGCGGACTCGCCGCACCAACTCATCGGATTTGCGCGGATCAGTCTGGACCCGCCCGAGGACGGTGAGCTTGCGCCCGTCGGCGATATCCGGCTCGTCGGCGTGCTGCCGCCGTGGCGCGGCCGCGGGCTCGGGCGCGAACTCCTCCGCTGGGGAGTGGCGGATTTGCGGCGACGCGGCGCCGGCCGCATCCAACTCTCCGTCGAGGCGGAGAACGGCCTCGCCCTGGGGTTGTACCGGCGGACGGGCTTTGAGCCTTCAGTGGAATGGCCCCACTGGACGCGCCGGACCCGACGTTGAGGCCTGGGCTGTAGCATGCCGGTCATGAAGAAGAAACTGGTCCCGTTCTGGCTGCGCCGCGGCGTTGAGGCCGGCCTCCTTGGGGCGCTCCTGGCCGGCGGCACGCTCGCTGCGTTTCATCTATACGTCGTGATACCGCGTCTATTCCTGCCTCATGGGCTGGCCGGAGCGTTGATCCTGGCCCCGGCGGTTGTAGCGCTCGGGGTTCTTGTCGTCAGTTACCCAGCGTTCCTGGCTGCCACTCGATCAGATGCGGTCATGGGTGCGGTCGCGGCCTTCCTGGTCGCCGCCGACGTCCTCATGATCGTCTCGTTCCTGACAGGCGACGAGGTCCTGGTCCACGCGCTCGGAAGAAGCCTGCCTCTCGGCGTGGTAGCGGCCGCCGCATCGCTTCCGGCTGCGGTCGCCGGGCTTCTGATCGGGCAACTTACTGCGCCGCTTGGTTTTGGTCGATCTGCGGGCCTGCGTTCAGCCGTTGCGGGTGCCGTCGCCGGATCGATCGCCGTGATTGTGGTTGTCTACGCCATCTGAGGTTCGGGCCGCGCGCTCAACCTGACTCGTCGCAGACGCAACGAGTTGGTCACGACACTCACGGACGACATGGCCATTGCGGCGGCCGCCAGCGCCGGATTGAGCGTGATCCCGAACACCGGAAAGAGGGCACCCATGGCCACCGGGATCAGGACCACGTTGTAGCCGAAAGCCCAGAGCAGGTTCTGGCGGATTACCCGCCGCGTCTGACGTGCCAGGCCGATCGCCGTCGCCACGGTGCGCGGATCGCCTCCGACGAGCGTTACGTCCGACGCCTCCATGGCCACGTCCGCGCCGGTCCCAATCGCGATACCGACGTCGGCTCGAGCCAGTGCCGGCGCATCGTTGATGCCGTCTCCGACCATCGCTACCCGCAGCCCGCGCGCCTGGATTGCCGCAACTGCCTCTGCTTTACCTGCCGGCAGGACCTCTGCCAGAACGTGATCCTCCGAAATGCCGACGGCCGCCGCGACGGACCGCGCCACACGGGCGCCGTCGCCGGTGACCATCCAGACTTCGATGCCGGCCCGGCCAAGTTCGCTGACGGCATCGGCCGCGGTTGGCTTGATTTCATCGACGGTTGGAAGCAACCCGGCCGCGCGGCCGTCCACCGAGAGGTAGACGACGGCAGATGCCGTGTCCGCGGCGTCGGCCAACTCTGAGAGATCCACACCCTCGCCCTGCAGAAATGCGGCCGTTCCGACGAGCACCTCGCGCTCCCCCACCCGCCCGCGAACACCGCGCCCGCCAACCGCCTCGAACCCTTCCACCGCCTGCTTGCCAAGACCACCTTCATCGGCCCGCGCCAGGATGGCCGCGGCAAGCGGATGCTCGCTACCGCGTTCCACCGACGCCGCCAGATCAAGCACTTCCTCCGGGCCAAAACCTGCCGCGGCAACCACGACGCCGAGCGTCGGCCGGCCGCGCGTGAGAGTGCCCGTCTTGTCGAAAATGACCGCGTTGATTGCGGCGGTAAGCTCCAGGGCCTCGCCCCCGCGGATGAGAATGCCGGCCTCTGCGCCCTTGCCGGTGCCGACCATGATTGCCGTCGGCGTGGCCAATCCCATCGCACAAGGGCAGGAAATCACAACCACCGTGATGAACGCGACCAGGGCGTGGGTCAGCTTCGGGTCCGGCCCGATGAGGTACCAGATTCCGAACGTGAGCGCGCCCAGGCCCAGCACGACGGGCACAAATATGCCGCCGATCCTGTCGGCCAGCCGTTGGATCGGCGCCTTGGAGCCTTGAGCCCGCCGCACCAGATCGACGATATTGGCCAAAGCGGTATCTCGCCCAACTCTTGTGGCCCGGAATAGGAAAGTTCCGTTGCCGTTCATGGTGGCCCCGATGACGCCCGCACCAGGGCCCTTTTCCACAGGAACCGGCTCTCCGGTCAGCATCGACTCGTCCACTTCGGATCGGCCGTCGACCACGCGGCCGTCGACCGGGACGCGCTCGCCGGGCCGGACTCGCACCATATCGCCGACCCGGACTTCCTCGAGCGGAACGTCGATCTCGGCACCGGCGCGGACGATTCGAGCCGACTGAGCCTGCAGCCCGAGTAGTTCCTTGATGGCTCCGACCGTCTGGCCCTTGGCCCTCGCCTCGAGCCAGCGCCCCATCAATACGAGACCGATGATCGCCGTTGAGCTGTCGAAGTAGGTCTGGGGCTCGATGCCGGCACTTCGGAAGATTTCGGGCAGGAACGTCACGAGGACGCTATAAGCCCAGGCCGTCGTGGTTCCGACGACCACCAGCGTGTCCATGCCCATCGAGCGATGAATGGCCGCGCGCCAGGTTGCGCGATAGAAGCGCCGCCCCGCCCAAAACTGGACGAACGTCGCCGGGCCGATGATGGCCCAGGCCATGGCCTCCATCGAAAGCGGCAGCGAAGGGAGGTACATCACGCCCATCGCTACCGCCGCGACCGCGAGCGCCACCAGCGCCGACACACCCAGTGAACGCTGCTCGTGGGCGCGTTCCGCTGCCGCCGCGTCGGCCTCATCGATCAGGCCGGTGCGTGTGCCGGGCGGCGCCTTGGCCATCGGCCGGACCTCGTAGCCGGCCGCCTCGATGGCGCGCGCCAGCTCATCCAGGCCGGCGATCTCCGGCATGTACCTGATCGTGGCGACTTCCGTGGCCAGGTTGACGCTGGCCTCAGCTACGCCCGGGGTCTTGTTGAGGAACCGCTCTATCCGGTTGACGCAGGAAGCACAACTCATGCCCTCGATGGGCAACTGGATCTCGGCTGTCTGGTCGATGGTCTGCATACTCCTAGGGAGTATAGGCCCGCTCGTATATATAGGCAACGAGCTCCACTATTCGGGAGGCGCCAGCGGCCTCACACTGAACACATGATGGACTTGGCCGCGGCGTTTGCACTCTGCCCCGCGCCGTGGGGAATGATTCACATCGCCACGACATCGGCCGGGATCGTCGCGGTGGCTTTGAACGGCGAGACGCCGGAGTTTGTGGACGGGCTGGCAAGGCGACTCCACGGTGCGGTGCTCCCCGCGGATGACGGTAGCGTGCCGGAGGAGTGGCGGCACACGCTGGAAGACGCGGCGCGGCAGATCGGGGAGTTTCTCGCAAGACGTCGCCTGGCATTCACCATCCCCCTGGACCTGCGGACCTCTGATTGGGACCGGCTCGTGCTCACCGGCGCGGCCCGTCTCCACTTCGGCGAGACGGCAAGCTACGGCGAGTTGGCCGTCCGAATCGGCCGGCCGGGCGCTGCCCAGGCAGTCGGTGGCGCAATGGGGCGCAACCCGATCCCGATCCTGATTCCCTGCCACCGCATCATCGCCGCCGGCGGCAGACTCGGCGGCTACGGCGGCTCAACCCATGCCGATCGCCTGTCGGCCCTCGCGATCAAGCGCACGTTGCTGGATATCGAAGGGGCCGAGGTGCGCGACTAGCGCTGCGCGAGCGGATGCCGCCAGCGGAGCCCCGGGAAGCGGGCGAAATCGCGACCGGTCGCGATCAACTCAGTGCCGGACTCGATCGCCAGTGCCACCAGGTAAACGTCCGACGCGAGATTCCCTTTGGCGTTCGCGGATGAGTGACGACGCGAACGAGACCGGCCAGGACGATCTGCGCGAGTCCAAGAGACTCATAGGAGGACGCGGCCGCAACCAACCATTCGCGGCAACACGGTTCTCCCCCTCGTTTTCGTCGAGCCACTCACCTGGTTGGTATCCGGCGGGAATAGCCGCAGTTTCCGTCATTCACTACCGGTAGTGGTGCCGGACGCGACTCCAGCTCAGTAACCACCTTCGGCGCGCCTAACGGGCGCGTGAATGCCCCATCCTGAGCATGGATCACGGCCTGGGGGAGGCGGACCGAACGCCGCCGATCCCGCAATTGCGGACGCCACTACTGGTAGGAGTATTTGCCACAAACTGCGGTCCGGATCGAAACGCTAGCGCTGCCCTTCCTGAAGCTCCATCTGCTCCAGGGCGATCACCAGCGCGAGCGCCAGCGGGGTATCAAATCCCGGCGCAATCTGAACGCCGTAGGCACCATGAAGACTGAAGAACCGGTGCGACGCGACGATCACATCGAAGCCGGCGCGAGTCACGTGGAACTCGCGATCTATCCAGTCACCTACGACGGCCAGCTGCTCGCCGCTGGCAAGGGCCACGCTGAAGCGGTCGCCCAGGATATTGATCAGGGCCTTCTGGACGGTGGCCACGATCTCGTCCCCGCGCTTGATCTCAAATGTCGTATGGAGATGAGCCAGCGACTGGTTGATCTGATAGAGGGGGTTGCCCAGCGGGTCCATCAGCACAAGGGTGCGGCGCAGGCTGAGGGCCTTGCCGTCCACTTCGAAGGCGTGATTGCCGTTGGCGTCGTCTATCCAGAGATCGCCGCCCAGCGACATCAGCTTCTGGTTCAGAACGTACGTCTGCGCAACCGGCACGAAAGACATTACCCCGGCCTCCCGATCACAAGCTAGTGCTCCACTCCCTGCACGCGGCAGATGTGCGCGTAATCCGCTCCACCGAGCTTGAGCGTGTCACCATCCTGGGCCACGACCGTGTCGCCGGGGCCAATGATCTGAAGTCGCCCGCTCGGGAGCATCCGGCCGGAGAAGCCGAACGGCAAGAGAACCTTCGGGCCGCTGAACGATACGGTCTGATGACCCGCATCCCAGGTTAGGGTCACGGCGGGAAGTTGCGTCGCAGGGCACTGACCGGTGTGTGGCGCGGACTGTGTGGGCACCTGAATTGAAACCGGCGAAGTGGGAAGTGCAAAGGTCTTGTCCTCGGAGGCCGACGAGCACGCCGCGAACAGCTGGGCTGCCATCAGGGCGCCCATCGCCAGAACCACTAGACGCTTCATATTGAGAATCAGCCTGGCCGGCAAGTCTGGCCCTCCCCGAGGCTTCTCACTTCAGCCGGCTGACTCCTTGAGCGTGGTTCCGGTCTCACGCTCACACACGTCCCAAAGCCGCGCCATCTGCATCCTGTCGTTGATGCCTCTGCCAACGCCCCGTACCACGGGCGCCCCGAAGGTGATCCAGTGCGGGGCATAGAGCGTGCCGCCAACCGCCGCCGGATCAGTGGCTGCGCGCAACTGAGGTAAGGCCCCCATCGCAGCAGACTGGCCCATGATTGCCGTCACGACCTTCGAGATGCGCTGGATGAAGCCGGGGTTGGCGCGAACGCTCGCCTGCTGGAGATCCGTCTTGCTGAACCCGGGGTCTGCCGCATAGGCGGTCAGGCCGCGGCCGTTGAGGCGGCGATTGAGTTCGAAGGCGAATTGCAGGTCGGCCCGCTTAGACATTCCGTAGGCATCCCAGGCGTTGTAGCAACCGTGCATATGGGGATTGGAGAGGTCGTACTTGCCGGCCAGCCAGCGCGCCGTCGAGGTCGTGCTGACGACACGCGGCGCCTGAGCGGCGAGCAGCGCCGGCAGGAGTTGCATCGTCAGAGCAAAGTGCCCCAGGACGTTCGTCCCAAACTGCGTCTCGAAGCCATCCACCGTCTTGCCTTCAGGCACGGCCATGACGCCGGCGTTGTTGAAGAGCAGATCGATCGTGGGGTGGGCAGCCGTCACCTGCGTGGCAAAAGCGGCGACCGATGCGAGTGAGCCCAGATCCAGCGCGACAACCTCCAGACTGGCGGTCGGCACAGTCTTGACGATGTCGGCGCGGGCGGTTTCCGCCTTGGCCAGGTTCCGAGCACCGATGACGACGTGGGCTCCGCGGGCGGCCAGCTGCCGCGACGTCTCGAGCCCCAGGCCGCCGTTGCCACCCGTCACGACCGCCGTCTTGCCCGTTTGGTCGGGGATGTTGCTCGCCTTCCAACCCATTAGCTGCGCCTCCTTGGGGCGAGTGGATCAGCCATTTCTGCAGCAGGTGCGCCAGGAGCACGCGACGACCGTGTCTCCAGAGTCTACTGTCGCGCGACTGGCCTCATCGGGAAGACTCCGATGATTGCCGGGCTCGTCGGGTCGAGCAGGAGCTCGCAGCCGACCTCACCGGCCTTTACCAGCTCACCCAGGAAGCCGGCCTCACGCGGTGGCAAGCCAACGTAAAGAGGGCTCGCGCCGGTCGGCATCGGACTGACCTCGTCCTCGATGCCTTCGATGAGGAAGCGGCGACGCAACTCGTGTACGGGCACGTAGGGACGGCTCTTGATGAAGCGGCGCATCTGAGCCAGCGTACAAGAGGACTTCTGGCCTTCCGGACGATCGCCCTCGGTCGCGGCGATCGCGGCGATCGCGGTATCAGTCACCGATGCCTGCGGCTGGGAACGTACGACCGGCCTTCGAGGCCTGGGCGCAGTGTTGGCGACAATTCGCGGCGTCGCAGAGCGCGGCTGCCCTGCCGACGAATCGATCGACCCGGAGGCCGCCTCTGCAGGGCTATCGACAATCAGGGTTGCGTCGGAATCGCTAGAAGCAACGGTCGCGACGCCGGCCCCGGGCGCAGAATTCCCGCGTCCCCGACCGCGTCGTCTGCTCATCTTGAGCCCGTCAGATCCGGGCCGCGGCCAGCTCGATGGCCTCGGCCGGTGCGGTGCCTGCGAGAACCTGCTCGGCATAACGAGTGGCAAAGCTGCTGGCAGCCTGCTCCGGGACGATGGCCTTGATTGAGCCCTTATCCATCCCATAGCCGTAGCGGATGGCGGCGATGTTGTCCGCGAGGTACTTCTTGGGAAGCGCATCCTCGAGA
>DASVJA010000218.1:0-9644 GCA_036386115.1 Candidatus Limnocylindrales bacterium | reverse complement strand
GAGTGAGACGCGGCGCCGGGAGAGAAACAAGAAGGCCGGCGGCTAGTCCAGCAGCGCCGCGATCTCTTCGCAGGGCCAGACGTGATCCGCGATGCCAGCAGCCATCGCTGGGGTCCGCGGATACGGGTTCGCAAGGCTCTTATGGGTCCGGCCGAAGTTGTAGAAGAAGAAGTGCAGCGCGATTGCGGCGGCGTGGTTCTCGACCTTCTTTGAAAAGCCGTTGGTTAGCCGGGTGAACCGCCGCATGCCCATTCTCATGGTTAGGTTGGCGCGCTCGACGTAGCTCGTGCTGATCTTGGCTTCGTCCGGGTCGCCGATGATCGGCTTTCGGTCGATGATGGTGACCACTTCGGGGCCGACGACTCGCCCGTACTGATCGTGCGGCTGGCCGTAGATCTTCACCACCTGGCCGAAGTCGATCTCTTCCGAGAACGCCTGCGCGACGGCCCGGAGGTACATCCGGTGACCGTCGGTCGAAAGCTGCACTCGATTGGCAAGGCGGCTTTCAAGATCTTTCATGAAGGCCATGGCCGTCTCGGGAGTCCGGTCGCCAACCATCCACGACGGCATGAGCTTCGTGTCGGCATCAATGGCGGTAAAGGTCCAAACGTCGCCGAACCCAAACTGCCCCTTCTTGTCGGCCGGGACATGGTTCGCCTTGCTGTAGCAGAAGCTCCAAATCTCGTCGCACTCGATGACCTGGCAGGACAGGTTTCGGAACGTCTCGTCCTGGTAGGCGGCGCAAGCCGAGCCAAGGTCAACAAGGAGCTTGGAGACGGTGTTGATCGAGTTGCCGGTAATCCGGGTAACTGACCGGAGGCTGTTGCCTTCGACCAGTAGCCGGATGATCGCTGCTCGTTCTGCTCGACTTAGCCTGTTCATACTGCACATTATGCTTGAGCGTGTATGTATTGTCAATAGCTTGACAGATTGAATCTGACGAATCATGCTTGAGCGACGGAAAAGAGCCCCCTTGCGGGGGCTCGAACCTAGGTCAACAACAGTCGGGCATATCTGGGACACAAAGCCCAGACAGAGGCCCGAGGCGGTGGTTCCAACACCGTCACAGCTCCTTTCGTCTTTTGTGCCGGTGGCTCGGTCGTTCTCAAGGGAACGAGCCCCGGCACTTCGGTTTAAGCCGACCCTCGGCCGACCCCGGGATTGTACTGCGGGTATGCGGGTTCCGCAACAGGATTCTGCGGACCTGCCTGCGCAGGGTCCCTAAATGCTGTTGATTAGCGGGAAATGAATACGAAAGTATTGACTACTAGGCATTAGTAGAGTTAGTCTACGGGCACAATGAAACTAAGAATCAACAGGTGGTGCCCAAATGGCAGAAGTGCCGATCCAATCGCTAGGGAATAGCGATCCCGTTTCTAATGGCGAATCAGTAATAGGGACAGATGACGAGAAACGACTTCGGTCAAGCATCGTTTTTCCCTATAACGATCTCAAGGAAGCGATCTCCGTAGCAGAAGCGATTTGGGGGCATACAGGCGGTAGTAGTTGCGAGCTTGCGGATCTCGCCGCTTGGATGAACCACGAGACGGTAGATAGCGGCGCATTCCGCATGAAAGTGAACGCGGCTCGCATCTTTGGTCTCACCGCCGCAGAGCCCGGGAAAGTCACGCTTACGACACTTGGCCGGAGGATCGTCGATCCAGCAAAGGCCGACAGTGCTAAGGCCGAAGCCTTCCTTCAGGTTCCGCTCTACCAAGCGATCTTCGCCAACTACCGCGGCAGCCTTCTACCCAACAACGTCGGCCTCGAACGGGCGATGGTGGAACTCGGCGTGTCCGAGAAGCAGAAGGACAAGGCGCGTCAGACTTTCCAGCGATCAGCGCAGCAAGCCGGCTTCTTCAGTCAGGGCAACAATCGTCTTGTGCGCCCAGACTCCCCGGTGCGCGATGAGAAGCCCCTGGAGCCCCTGGAGAGGTCCAAGGGCGGGGGCGGGGGCGGTGGCGACGAAACTCCCCCCACACAGATGCATCCGTTCGTTCGTGGGCTGGTCGATACTCTTCCGAAGCCTGGAACAGTCTGGGCCGATGGCGCGCAGGATGAATGGCTCCAGGCAGCGAAGGCCATCTTCAAGCTGATCTACAAACGCGACCCGAACGAGACGCAGGCTAACTAGGTCGATTCGGTCCATCTCGCTGCCGCTGCCTTCTTGGCAATCGCAGACCGCTCCTCAGGCGTGAGCTTCGCCGCTCGCGCCTTCCCGCCCTTCGCCCCTCCGAGCTTTCCAAGCGCAACCGCGGCCGGGTTCTTCTCCGGTCCCTTCGGTGTCTCGGGCTCAGCCTCACCCGTCGCCATGTCCAAGATCATCTTGGCTGCGAGGTTCGGGTCACGGGGCATGCTTGAACGCTTTTGCATGCGCCGATTGTCCCGCACCGGCTATGCGGCCGTCAACGGTGCCCGATTTCAAACTGAGACACTACCTATATACGGCTACCAAAGCCTCGCGTGGGCCGGCCCGCCTAGACTCGGAGTTCCATAGCACTCCTGTGGCTGATATATGGAAATTCGGAGGCGCCGGGGCAGAGGCTGGGTGGCGCCCGCCGTCGGGGCCTCAATAGCGGGATTTCCCGCCGTTTCAGGGAGTTGCCCCGGTGTTACCTTCGGCGCCATGAGACGACTGCCGCGCATCCAGCTTCGCGCCGTCCTGCCGATTTGCATTGCCGTCGTTGCGGTCGTTGCGTCCGTGGGCTTTCAGTTCTCGCCGGCCCCGGACAATGGCCTGCGTCTCGCCTATGTCGACGGCCAGGTCGAGGTCGCGTCGGTTGAGTACGGTTCCGCGGCTTACCAGTCGGACATCCCGTCCCGAATGCAGCCCGGTGCCGTTGTCTCGAACCTGGACCGCCTGTACGTCCTTGGGCTCTCAGATCAGGCGAAGCAAGACCTCGTGGCGTCGGGAGGATCGTGGACGTACGTGACCACCCTCTCGCGGGCCGATGCCGATGCCGAGCAGGCAACTTTCACTCAACTCGTGAAGGCGGCGCGTAGCAGTGACATTCCCTGGCTGTCCGACCCGGTCAACCATCCCCGGCCCGCTGCTTGGTGCGCCGCAGGCGACACGGGCTGTCTCCACGGCGCGCCAATCAAGTGGGAGTACGTGAACCCGGATGATGGAACCCAGGGCGTTTGCGTGCCCACGATCGGTGGCGCGATTGTCGATGACTTGCCGCAGGAGGCCGTCAACGCAGGAACCTTCTGCACCGGAAAGCCGCAAACCACCTACTCCTATCTAGAAAGCAAGTACGACCGAACCGGGTACTTCCTGCTCCCGTATCAGACGCCCGATCCCGCGCCGGTCGTGTTCGGCCTGATCATCCTCGTACTCGGCTGGCTGGCAATTCGGCGCGGCTGGGTCGGCTCGACCCTCCGGCCGTATGCGCTGAGTCTCCCTCTGGCAACGGCAATGCCGCTGCTCGCTCGCCCGATCGATAACTATCCGTCCGAGCTGGCGGTCCTGGCCGGGTCGCTGCTGGTGACGCTGGCGATGCTGCCGCTGGCGATCGACTTCCTTGGCAGGGTCGACGGCAAGCTTCGGCGCCGGCTTGTGGGCCTGATCGTCGCCGGCCTGGCGATCGGTTCGGCGGTCGCGGGTTGGCTCCGGCCCCAGTCGGATGGATGGTGGAACGGCCAGGCGCCCGGGCAAATTCCCGGCGGAGTACTGCACCCGACCGTCCAGATCGCGGCAGTGCTGGTTCTTCTTGTTCTGCCGTTGATGCTGCTGCCCCGCAGGATCCTCTCCCTCAACCTACGGCAACGCTCAGTGGTTGCATTGATTGCGATCGGCCTGTCCCTCTTCCTGGCAAGTAACAGCGATCGGCTGCAGGACTACATGTCCATCTCGGAACTGCGTCTCCTGCGGGCATTCCTTGCCGGCGGCGTGGCGTTCATCCCGGGTTTGCTGGCGGCTCGGTCGGTCAACCGTAGGTCCGAGAGGCCGCGCGCTCTCGTCTCCTCCGCGGACGTTGCGCTCGCCGCCATGACGCCGGGCATCGCCGCGATCTGCCTCGTGCACACCTCGGCCTCGCTGCTGTGGCCCATCTGGGTCTGGCTCATCCTGGTCTGGATCGTTCGGCGATTCCTCCTGCGGCCTCTCGGCACTGCCGCCACCTCCGCCCAGCGCCAGCGCGATCTGGTCGTGGCGGCGACGGAGGCCGAGCGGATTCGTATCGCGGCCGATATCCACGACGAGGCGCTGCAGGATCTGACGATGCTCATTCGTCGGCTGGACTCGGCCGGTGACAAGGCAAACGCAGACGCGGCGCGCGATATCGCGGAGCGGCTTCGGGCAATCTGCGGCGATCTGCGGCTGCCGGTACTCGATGACCTGGGCGTCGGGCCGGCGCTCGAATGGCTGTGCGGACGGTTGGGGACGGCTTCGATAGCTCTGGATCGGGCGGGCGACGAAAGCCGACTTCCGGCCGATGTCGAGCTGGCCGTCTTCCGGATCGCTCAGGAAGCCTTGTCGAACGCGGTCCGCCATGGCGAGCCGCCGGTCGTCGTACGCTACCGGGCGGAGGCCGATCGGGTGGAGCTCACGGTTGAGGACAACGGCTCGGGCATCCCGGCCGGCGCGGCCGAGCTGGCGGAACGGACCGGGCACATGGGGCTGATGAACATGGCTCAGCGCGCCGATGCGGTTGGCGCCTCTCTGCAGATCGGGCGAAGGCCCGAGGGCGGGACGCGCGTGGCGCTTACCTGGGAGCGTGCGACGGAACCCGGCGGTGCGCCGACTTTGGCTCCGGCGTGACGGACGCCGCCGGCCGCATTCGAGTCGCGATCATCGATGACCACCCGGTCGTGCGCGAAGGCACGGTCGCGTTGCTCGGCACCCAGCCGGGCCTCGTGATGGTGGGAGCGGCGGCGTCTCTTGAGGGGGCGACGCCGCTCCTCGATCCGGCCGCGGTGGACGTGCTGCTGCTGGATGTCCGGCTCGGGACGGATAGTGGGCTGACGCTGCTGGACGGCGCTCAGCCGCGGCCGGCGGTCATCGTCCTGACCGCATACGACTACCCGCAGTACGCGGCCGCGGCCCGGCGGATGGGCGCGGCCGGCTTCGTGGTCAAGACGGCCCCGATCGCGGAACTGGTGGCGGCGATCCGTGCTGCTGCGGCCGGCGGCGCCGACTTCCACTGCGAGTTGGACCTCTCGGCGCCGCCGCCCCTGACCCGGCGAGAGCGCGAAGTCGTCCGGCTGGTCGCCGACGGGCGCAGCAACGACGAGATCGGCGCGGCACTGGACATCACCACCAAGACCGTGGAGGGGCACTTACGCCGGCTCTTCGAGCGGTTCGGGGCGCAGTCGCGGACGGAGCTGGCGACGCGGGCGGTCAGGGAAGGGTGGCTCGAGGTTCCGTAGGGGAGTGGCGTGGCCCGGCGCCACTCAATATCGGCCGGGGCAGTGTTATGCGAGCGGGGCCGCCCCAGGCTCGGGGAAGGTCGCCGGAACCGGGCCGCTACAAGCCATTGTTAGTCACGCGTGTCGTTCCCACAGAGGTTGTTGACAAAACGAGAGCCAATCCCACGGTGTGGAGGTGTTGAGACACCACAACCGAAGGAGAAGCTCTCGTGGCACATCCTAGAGCGCGTTTGACCGTATACGCTCGCCAGACTTTGGTGGAACGAGTTCTCGGGGAGGGCTGGTCGACGGCCGAAGTGGCACGTCAGCTCGGCGTCAGCCGCTCGACCGGATACAAGTGGATCCACCGATTCCGCAACGAAGGTGAGGCCGGTCTAGAAGACCGCAGCTCACGACCGCACCGGTCGCCTCGAGCGCTCTCGCCGACCGACGTCGAAGCCATCCTTCACGCTCGAACCTATCGTCGCTGGGGACCGCACCGTATCGGTCCACTCACCGGCCACCCTCGCTCGACCGTCTATGGCGTTCTCCGACGAACTGGGCGAAGCCGGCTTGATGGCTGCGACGCTCAAACCGGCATCCCGGTCAGACGCCGCCGATACGAGGTCGGTCGACCTGGCGAACTCATACACCAGGACGCTAAGGACATCGAGCGCGTCCCAGTCGCGCCATGGCACCCGGGAAGCCGACTCTATCCAGGAACGAACCCAGGCCGAGACCACCTCGAGGTCTTCATCGACGATCGGACTCGTCTTGCCTGCGTCTTTCCAACGGGTGGCGGCGGAGCGATCGAGGTGACCGCCGCGACCCAGCGGGCCATCCGCTGGTTCGCTGCCCAAGGGATCGTGGTCGAGCGGATTCTCACCGACAACGGCTCAGCCTATTGCTCGAGGCCCTACGGGGCGCAACTAACCGAACTCGGGATTCGCCACAGCCGGACACGCGTTCGGCGGCCGCAGACCAACGGCAAGGCGGAGCGCTTCATCGGAACCCTCATCCGAGAATGGGCCGGCGGCCGTCACTACCGGAACAACATCGAGCGTCGCCGTGCCCTGCAACGCTATCTCGACTTCTACAATCGAAGGCGACCACACACCGCGCTCAACGGACTCTCGCCCCTCACGGTGCTGTCAGCAATGTGAGTGGGAACGACACGCGGGGCTATCAGCCGGCTGGGTCCGCCTTCACGGCCAAGGTCTGACCAACTTTGCATTGCCGGGGCTGATATTGAGAAGTTAGTGGCGCCGCGCGGCGCCCGCCCCGCCCCACTCCTACTTCAGCGCCTCGGCCAAAATCGTCTCCAGCTGCCCCCACTCCACGAGGAACGCGTCGTGACCCTTGGTGGAGAGGATCTCGCGGTAAGCTGCGTCCATGCCCGCGGCTTTGGCGGCCTCGACCATCGCCTGGACCTGGTTGGTGCCGTAGAGGATGTCGCCCTCGATGCCGACGCCGGTCAGTTGCGTCCCGTATGCGGCCAGCTTCTGAAGCGCGGCAACTTCGCCGCCCCGACCGCGGCCGATGTCGTGGGTGTCCATCGCCCGCACGAGCGCCTTGTAGGTTTCCTCATCGAACCGCTCGAGCAGCTTACGGCCCTGGTGGCGCAGGTAGCTGACGATCGAGGGCGTACCGTCCGGCTCGACCCGACCGGCGAAGCGCTGCTCGAAGTCGATCTCACTGCGGTATGTGGTGATCGCCAGCTCGCGGGCCAGGTTCAGGCCCTCCATGCCGAGCTTGTCGATAATCTCCAGCTGGATGTGGTCCCAGCCAACGGCGAGCTGGCCGATCCGAGCGGGTGCCGCCATCGGGACGACGCGGCTGATCTCGCCGGGCCGCTCCAGGGCGACTTCCAGCGCGACCATGCCGCCCAGCGATCCGCCCACGGCGAGCGCCAGCTTGCCGATGCCGAGCGAATCCAGCAGACGCCACTGGGCTCGGGCCTGGTCGCGGACGGTCACGAGCGGGAAGGCCTTGCCGTAGGGCTTGCCGGTGGCCGGGTTTCGAGAAATCGGCCCGCTCGTTCCGTAGCGGCTGCCGAGGAGGTTCGCGCAGATGACGCCGAACTTGTCCGTGTCCAGGATCAGGCCCGGTCCGATCAGCGGCGCCCACCAGTCGCCGGCGGCATCGGCCGAGCCGGTCAGGGCGTGGACGACCAGGATTTGACGTCCCTCGCCGATCGGGACGCCGTCGTGGCGGTATGCGACGACCAGATCGGGCAGCACCGCGCCGGACTCCAGGACGAAACGCCCGAGCCAGCGTGAGACGATCTTGCCGGCGTGCGGGTCCGGGATGTTGTCCGCGTCGTTCAGGCTGCGAAAGCCCGGGTCGTCGCGCGCGGTGGATACGCCGGGATCATTCGGGTCGAAGGTGGCTGGGGCGCCGGGGCGCTCGGGTGTGGTCAATGCGAGCGAAGCATGCGCCATTTCGGACTCGATTACCTCGGCGGAAGCCGAAACGCCGGGCCCCGCTTGGGACCCGGCGCCGGTTGGGACCGACCAGACGGCATCAGCAGACAAGGCAGGTTTCCCGCCCGTCCCTGAATGCCCTCGGGTCGATGCCGCGTTCACGTGTTGAAGCCTACTTCCCCGTCGCTGTCGCGATGGCCTGATCGAGGTCGGCGATGATGTCATCGACGTGCTCGATGCCGACCGAGATGCGAACCAGCTCGGGCGTTACGCCGCTGGCGACCTGATCCTGAGCCGAGAGCTGCTGGTGAGTGGTTGAGGCCGGGTGGATGATCAGGCTCTTCGCGTCGCCGACATTGGCCAGTAGGCTGAACAGCTTGACCGAGTCGATGAGCTTGCGGCCGGCTTCAACCCCGCCCTTGAGCCCGAAGGTCACCACGCCGCCGTAGCCACCCGAGAGGTACTTGGCCGCGTTCTTGTGAGTCGGATGAGAAGCCAGTCCGGGGTAGCTGACCCACGACACCGCCGGGTTCTTCTCCAGCCACTTCGCCACCGCCAGCGCGTTGGAGCTGTGGCGTTCGATGCGGAGCGGAAGCGACTCGAGGCCCTGAAGGAAGAGGAACGAGTTGAATGGGCTCAGGGCCGCGCCGAGGTCGCGAAGACCCTGGACCCGAGCCTTGAGGATGAAGGCGAGATTGCCGAATGCGCCGGTGTAGCTGATCCCGTGGTATGACGGATCCGGATCCACGAAGTCCGCCTTGAAGCGGGCCGAGGCCGCCCAATCGAACTTGCCGCTATCGACGATCACGCCGCCGATCGCGGTTCCGTGGCCGCCGATCCACTTGGTCGCCGAGTGGACGATGATGTCGACACCCCACTCGAACGGCCGCGACAGGATGGGAGCAAAGGTGTTGTCGACGACCACCGGCACGCCGTGCTTGTGGGCGATGGCGACGATGCCCTCGAAGTCCGGTACATCCAGGCGGGGGTTGCCGATAGTCTCCAGGTAGACGCCCTTGGTCTTGCCGTCGATTGCCTTCTCGAACTCTTCCGGCTTTGAACCGTCGACGAACTTCACATCGATGCCGTACTTGGGCAGCGTGTACTGGAAGAGGTTGTAGGTTCCGCCGTACAGCGACGAACTGGAGACGATGTTGTCGCCGGCACGGGCCAGGTTGAGGATCGTCAGAGTCTCGGCCGCCTGACCGGAAGCGACACCCAATGCCGCCACGCCACCTTCGAGAGCGGCGATGCGCTGCTCGAAGACGTCCGTGGTCGGGTTCATGATCCGGGTATATATGTTGCCGAATTCCTGCAGGCCGAAGAGGCGTGCGGCGTGATCGGCGTTGTCGAAGACGTAGCTGGTGGTCGCGTAGATCGGGACTGCGCGCGCCTTCGTCGTGGGGTCGACGCTCTGGCCGGCGTGGATTGCGAGGGTTTCGCGGCGGGAAGGAGTGGCTTCGGACACGGTGGTTTCTCCTGAAAGTGGGCGCGTCATGCGCGGGGTAGGAAGACCTGTGGTTGATCCCGGGGAGCCCTGGGGAGGGCGAGCCAGCAGGGTGGCTCAGGGGAATGGCGGCTGCCCGCTGTGGGGCCAAGCAAGCTCGGCCTTATCCGGAGAAACAAAAACCGCGGCTCCTCAGTGGAACCGCGGCCCCGGGACCAATCCTTGGTCGGGCTACTTGGGTAGTCCAGACCTCAGACCCCATCCTCCGCACTTCGGGGCCGCCATGTCATGGACATCATCGAACCGCGCAAGGACAAAGCCTCGCGCTGGTTCTCCTGGCGGCTGAAGGGGTGGGCGTTCATTGCTGCGGAAGCATAAGGGCATCGGTGCGAATTGCGCAAGTGTGTGTTCCGCAAGGGTTGGAG
>DASVJA010000217.1:0-9491 GCA_036386115.1 Candidatus Limnocylindrales bacterium | reverse complement strand
TTACGATTCAGCAAGACCGCCAGGCCCAGCGAGAAGGGGATCTGAATGCAGAGCGAGAGGATGATGATGAGGACGTTATTGGCTACGGCGCCCTTGAATACATCGCTGCCGAGCGCCTTCTGATAGTTCCCGATGCCGATGAAGTCCGTCAGGGGCTGCAGGCCGTTCCACTTGAACAGGCTGTAGTGAACCGCCTGGATGACTGGCACCAGCACGAAGAGCAAGTAGAGAATCAACGCGGGCGTGAGAAAGAGAATGACTGTTGCCCATTTCGTCGACCTCGTCCGCCCGGTCTTGGTCCGCCCGGTCTGAGGCCGTGCCGTCACGGAGGTCATCGTCGTGTAACCACCCTTTGGTACGGAGCGGGCCAACATGAGTTGGCCCGCTCCCTATCGGTGTCCCGTATCGGCCGGAGCCGCGACGGCATTCGCACCGTTGTCGCGCTTGCCAGTGTTACTGGGCAGCCGCGGCGTCGGTGATGGCCTTGCAGACCTTCGCCGGATCGGACGCGCCGACGAACAGGGCGATGGTCGCCTCGTTGATCGCGGTGCCCATGGCCGAAGAAGTGGCCTGGTCGAGGTACAGCTGGATGTGCTTGGCCTTGTCGCGGCCGGCGAGAACCTGCTGGAGCGCGGTGCTCAGCACGGTGGAGTCAACGCCGACGACCGGGGACATACCCATGTTGGACGGGGGATCGCCAGCCGGGGTCTCGATCTTCTGGGCGTTGTACTTGCTGTTGAAGAACTTGAGGAAATCGATGGCTTCGGGCGGAGCGTTCTTGCCGACCGCGATGCCGTTGCCGCCGCCGACGCCGTCATTCGGGTCGCCAGCGCCGCCGGTCACGGCCGGGAATGCGAACCAACCGAGATCGTCGCCGATGCCCTTCTTCGAAGTGCTGTCGGCGATCTGGGTGCCGGGGGCCCACTGACCCATGACTTCCATAGCGGCCTTGCCGTTACCGACTGCAGCAGCTTCGTTGTCGTAGGTGGCGGACTTGTAGCCATCCTGGTACGGGTTGAGGGCATTGAGCTTGACGACTTCAGCGCCAGCCTTCGTGCAGGCATCCGTGTTCCAGTCACCGGTCTGGATCATCGTCTGAAGCGTATCGTATCCAGCCATGCGGAGGATAAGGTACGTCCAGAGGTGCATCGACGGCCACATGTCCTTGCCGGCGATGGCGAGAGGCGCGATGCCGCTAGCCTTGAGCTTGGTTACATCGGCGAGGAAGTCATCCCAGGTGGTCGGGACGGCAGCAATGCCGGCCTTGGTGAAGGCGGCCTTGTTGTACCAGACGCCGACCATGCCCATGTCCCACGGAACGCCGTACTGCTTAGCAGTAGTGTCGTTCTTGCCCTTGTAGGCGTAGATGCCGAGGGCGCCGGGGTTGATCGTGCTCGACCACGAGGAGATTGCGGAGGTGATGTCCTGAAGCATGCCGGCGTCGGCCTGCTGGGCCATTCCGCCGCCGCCCCACGACTGGAACAGATCAGGCGGCGTGCCCGACTGCATCTCGGTCGCGAGCTTGGTCTTGAAGGCTTCGTTCTCGAGAACGGTGATCTTGATGGTCACCCAAGGATGCGCCGCGGTGTAGGCGTCCGCGATGCCCTGGAAGATGGTCTTGCCGGGCTCGTTGGTGCTGATGTGCCACCAGTTAATGGTGACTGGAGCCGGTGTGCCGGTCGGGCCGACTGTTGCGCCGGGAGCCGTTGAGGCGGCCGGGGCGGTGGTTGCCGAACCCGACGAGCAGGCGCCGACAGCCAAGACTACGGCGGCAGCGCCGGTCAGAAACCTC
Organism: Candidatus Limnocylindrales bacterium; assembly: GCA_036386115.1. Taxonomy (GTDB): domain Bacteria; phylum Chloroflexota; class Limnocylindria; order Limnocylindrales; family CSP1-4; genus Fen-1039. The sequence continues at coordinate 7,699 of DASVJA010000217.1, read as the reverse complement.
TTCGAAATCAACTTCACTTTCCTTCCTCCTAAAGATAGGCGACAGTCGCCTCCTGGCGCTTCGCCTTTCTGGACCTCCCTGTGCCTATTCGCTAAGCGTCTCCTCCCTCCCATAGGGGGAATATCTAGCCGAGCTTATACGGCCGCCATTTGCTACCGCAGAGACCGCCGAGGCCATGAGGGGCCTTCGAGCTCGCCGCATACCTATGTAGCATACGCATTCTGACGAGTCAAGACTTGCTGGTTAGCGCAACTTCGGCCCTAGACGGCCGAAAGTTTCGCTTCGCGAAGATCCTCCAGCGAGGGAATTCACCGTCAAATTGGCGCGGGCGACAAGCGGTGACAGGCCGAACACGCGGACGCCATAATAGTGCGTCAGTAGGGCGGCGACATACCAAACGGGGGTGATTCACCTTCTGAGTCTGAAGCTCAAGTTCAGGGTGTTGGACCGTCATCGCCGTCCGGATTGCCATGGCAAACCTCCTCGGCCGCCCAGTGCCAAGGACGGCGAGTTCACCTGTGATCGCGTAAATAGATATGCGGTAATTGGTCGCGACGAAGTGGGGCAAGCCCCGATGGAGAGGTAGATGGCTGATCTGGCGCGAGAAGCGCGATCAATGACGCTGATTGCCGGAGTCGACTGCTCAACCCAGTCGACCAAGGTGGTCGTGATCGACGCCGAAACTGGCGAAATCCGAGCCACTGGCCGCGCCGAGCACACCGTCACCGGCACCGCCGGCGCCCGGGAGACAGATCCCGCAGTCTGGTGGGAGGCGCTACGCAGCGCCCTTGCCCAGACCGGACTGGCCGATCAAGTCGCCGCCATCGCCATCGCGGGCCAACAGCACGGGCTCGTCTGCGTAGACAGCCACGGAAAACCGCTCCGTCCGGCCATGCTCTGGAACGACACCCGCTCCGCCACAGACGCGGTTGGGCTGTCTGAAGCCATGGGCGGCCCGACTGCATGGGCGGCCCGCATCGGTGTTGTGCCGGTCGCGTCGTTTACGGCGTCGAAGTGGGCGTGGGTCCGGCGCCGCGAACCCGAAATCGCAGCGGCGACCGCCGCGATCCGCTTGCCGCACGACTACCTTACCGAGCGCTTGACCGGAAACGGAACGACAGACCGTGGCGATGCCTCAGGCACGGGCTGGTGGTCGACCGAATCGGAGAGTTACTCGGCTGACGTCCTGGAACTCCCGGCCTTGAGGCTGTCTGAAAGCATGCTGCCGAAAGTTCTCCGCCCAACTGAGGTGGCCGGAACCGTGACTCCGGCCGCGTCCGAGGCCACCGGCCTCCGCGTTGGCACCATCGTCGCGCCCGGCACCGGTGACAACATGGGCGCGGCGCTCGGGCTCGGCGTCTCTCCCGGCACGCCCGTCCTTAGCTTGGGCACCTCCGGCACGGCCTATCTGGTCTCGAGTACTCGGACTGCCGATCCGTCGGGCGATGTCGCCGGCTTCGCCGACGCCACGGGGCGGTTCCTGCCGCTTGCCTGCACTCTGAATTGCACGCTGGCGGTCGATCGGACGGCTGAGTGGTTCGGCCTGGATCGCAACGATGTCCTGCCCAGCAACGGCGTTGTTGCACTTCCCTATTTCGACGGAGAGCGAACGCCGAACCTGCCCGACGCGGCGGGGGCAATCCTGGGCCTGCGACACGACACGGACCCGCGCTCGATTCTGATGGCCACCTACGAGGGCGCGGTGATTGGGCTCTTGGACGCCCTCGACACTATCGATCGCTGCTCATCCGGCGTTGATCCGAAGGCCGCGCTTATCGTGATCGGCGGCGGGGCTCGCAGCCCAATCTGGCGTCAGGTCATTCAGCGACTATCCGGTCGGCCGATCGCCATTCCGACGGCGACCGAACTGGTTGCGTTGGGTGCGGCCGTCCAGGCCGCCGCCACACTGGAAAGTTCGGACCCGCTTTCGGTGGCCGCGCGCTGGAAGACCAGCGAGGGAACGCTGATGGAGCCCGTGGCTCGAGACATAGAGACGATCGCCCGACACCGAGGTGTTCGCCAGCTAGCTCTCGCCGCCCTTGAGTTCCGCCACGGGGCCAGGTAGTAACTCGGAACGAAGGCGATGCGCGCCAGATCGGCGCCGCGCCCAGCCGGAGCCGGTCTCGCCGGCCAACGGGCTGAGGTACGGCACTGAGTCTCCTCGACGCTGTGCCGCCCATACGCGACCTACAAGATCCGCTCTCGAGGACGCGGACTAATTGAGGTCCCTTTGGGCTCCGGGGCTAGGACGGCTCGGGCGGTACGCCGCGAGACACCGCCGGAGCCGACGATCTCCGCCCTATCGGAAAGCGACCATACCGGCGCTTCCGACTGGGTCCCTCGGATAGCCGGCACATTCGTAGGGTGCGAAGCCAGCTCCCACTGCCAGGCCACTACTTCGCCATCGCGTAAAGCTGAGAGCCGAGGACGGCTGCTCTACTCCATCCTCGGCTGCCCTGAAAACGTTGTCTCAGCCGTGAAGCTGAGCCAGTTCCTTCTGAGTGACCTCGTTGGGCAGCTTGCCCATGATGATCATGCCCAGAACTTCGTCCGTTGTGACATCGGTCTTGTTGACCGTTCCGACGAGCCGGCCATGAAGCATCACGCTGATCCGATCTGCAAGGTCAAAGACGTCATGGATGTCATGGCTGATGAGGAAGATCCCGATGCCCTCACTCTTCAGCTGCTTGATCACATCACGCACCTGAGCGGTTTCAGCCGGGCCGAGGGCCGCCGTGGGCTCGTCCATGATCAGGATCTTGGCATTGAAATGGATCGCGCGGCCGATGGCGATAGCCTGCCGCTGCCCGCCGGAGAGGGACTGGACGGGCGACTTGAAGTTCTTGAAGTTGGGGTTCAGACGCCCAATTACGTTGCGCGTCGCCGACTCCATGGCCGAGTCATCGAGCGATCCCAGTCGTGACTTGAGCTCGCGACCCAGGAACAGGTTCGCTGCCGCGTCCACGTTCTCCGCGAGAGCAAGCGTTTGATAGATCGTCTCGATGCCCAAGGCCTTGGCAGCCCGGGGGTTCGGGATCGTGACGGGCTGGCCGTCGATCAGGATCTGCCCGCCGTCTGCCGGACGCGCGCCCGAGAGGGCCCGCATCAGGGTTGTCTTGCCGGCGCCGTTTCCCCCGACCAGACCCACGACTTCGCCGGGCCGCAAATCTACGGTCACGTCCTGAACGGCGTGCACGCCGCCGAACGCAACGAAGATGTTCCTCATCTCAACCAGCGGACTGCTCGCGGCCACGGGGGCAGCCTTCACAGCCGCGTCAGGAGTTGTCATGCTCATTTGTATTGCTCCCGTCCTACTTAGCGCGGCGCTGGATAATCGTGTCGAGGGCCACTGCAAAGATCAGGACGCACCCCACCGCCACATCCTGCATAGGCGAGTCGACGCCGATCGTGACCATGCCCGACTTGAGGGACTGCATAACGACCGCACCAATCACGGCTCCCGGAATAGTTCCGATGCCGCCCGAGAAGGACGTGCCGCCGATCACGGCCGCTGCGATCACCAGCAACTCATAGCTCGTGCCCATGCTTGTGACGCCGGCATTCAGGCGGGCCGTTTGCGTTGCTGCCGCGATGGCGCAGAGGATCCCCATCAGCACAAATGTGCCGAGAATCGTCCTGCGGGTGTTGATACCGGCCAGCGTGGCCGCTTCGGGGTTACCGCCGATTGCAAACACGTAGCGTCCGAAGGGCCGGCGCGTGGTCACGAACATCATGACGAGCGCCACTCCACCGAGGAGCAGGACGGGTACGGCCAGGCCGACCGGGATGATCAATCCTCCTGCCGGCTCGATGATCCCGTGCTCCTTGGCGAAATTGGTGGCCAGAAGCGGGGGCAGCGCGTAGTTGTTGTAGACCCACATTGCCCCGAGGACAACCGCGCAACCGAAGACCATCAGAAGCCCGAGCGCCCAGCGGGGCCGGACGGGGAAGCCGTAGGCGCGGCGCTTTCGCCGACTCGCGAGCAGGGAATAGACGATCCCGACGCATAAGACAATGCCGATCAACCAGGTGAACAACTCACCTATCGAGCCCTGCGGAAGGTTTCCTCCGATGATCGAGAAGTTGCGGTCAAGCGGAGCGATCGTCTGGCCCTGCTGCATCTTGAAGATCAGGCCTCGCCAGACCAGCATGCCTCCCAGGGTGACGATGAACGACGGGATACCGATGTAGGCAATCAGTCCGCCGTGGATGGCTCCGATCAGTGCTCCGAGGGCGATCCCGACGACCAGCGCGATGATCCAGATGGAGTAATTGTCGTACGCAAAGTGCAGGTTTTCCGGTAGCCAGTATCTCTGGGTCATCGCCATCGCATAGCCCGTGAAGCCCATGATCGAGCCTACGGAAAGGTCGATGTTCCTCGAGACGATGATCAGCACCATGCCGGTGGCCATGATCGCCACGGGCACGCTCTGCACAGAAATGTCATAGAAGTTGCGTGGGGTCAGGAAGAGGCCGTTGGATGCGTAGCCAAAGGCCAGCCAGATACCGACCAGGGCAATGACCATTCCGGCCAGCCGCATGTCGATTTCCATTGTCCTGGCGCCCTTGCGGACACCGTCGATGACAGAGCTAACCAGTCCGGTCAAGCGCGCTCTGGGCGGCCGGGATGGTTCTGGGATGGCAGCCTGCGCGTTCCCGATAACCTGAGTCATTGTCCGTCAGCCTCTCGTTTGGCCCTGGCTCAAACGCCTGTTGAGTGCATGGTACGCGCCCTGCACCGGCGATATCCGGTGCAGGGCGCGTGGATTTCGCGCTATCTATCTCGAGCTGCTAGCAGCCCTTGACAGAACCGGCCTTGACGTCCTTGCAGAGCGTCGCGGCGTCGATCCACTTGGCATCAAGGACGACGCTGAGGTTGTCCTTGGTGATCGCCTGAGGCTTAAGGAGGATCGAGTTGAGGCTGTTGCCAGCCGGGCTCTTGAAGATCGCCGACGCACCATTGGTCGTGGTGATCTTGTCCATGGTGGTGCCGTTGCACAGAGCAACAGCAGCTTCGGCGGCCGACTGGCCGAGCATTCGGGCGTCCTTCCAGACGTCAACCGTCTGGGTGCCGAGGGCGATTCGGTTCAGAGCGGCAGCGTCGCCGTCCTGGCCCGAGACCGGAACGGTTCCGGCCATGCCCTGAGAAGCAAGAGCGGCGACAACGCCACCGGCCATGCCGTCGTTCTCGGAGATAACAGCATCAACCTTGTTGCTGTTAGCGGTAAGGAACTGGGCCATTTCGTTCTGGGCGTTGGCCGGATCCCAGTTGTCGGTGTAGGTCTCGCCGACGATCTTGATCTTGCCGGCCGGGTCGGTCTCGCCCACCTTGGGGATACCGGCCTGAACCATGCCTTCGCGGAGGAAGTCCGCGTTGGCGTCGGCCTTGTTGCCCTTGATGATGACGAAGTTGCCGGAAGGCTTGGCGGCCAGGACTGCCTCGGCCTGCATCTTGCCGACAAGGACGTTGTCGAAGGTGATGTAGAACGCGCCCGCATCTTCGATCAGGCGGTCATACGCGATAACCGGAATCTTGTTCGACAGGGCCTTGGCCACTGCCGGCTTGATGGCGGTCCCATCCTGGGCCAGGATGATGACGACATTGGCGCCCTGGCTGATGAGCGCGTCGACGTTGGACGCCTGGGTATCAGACGAAGACTTCGCGTCGTTCGACAGGTACGTGGCGCCAGCCTTGGTCAGAGCGGCCTTGATCGCCGGCTCATCCCACTTGGCCCATCGCTCTTCCGAGTAGTTGTTCCAGGAAACGCCGACCTTGCAGCCAGCTGCGCTGGCGGCAACTGAGGCCGCCGGGGTGCTGGTCGCGGACGTGGTAGCACCGGGGGTGCTAGACGCTGCCGACGAGGAACAAGCCGATACGACGATGGCGACCGTTGCCGCCATCGAGAATAGCGTCGCCGCCTTGCGACTATAGATCATGGAAACCTTCCTCCTGAGTCTCGAAAGTCGGATACACCGACTGTCTGCCATTTCCCAGGCTGGCCGCCCTCTCCTCGCCTCCGTCACTAGCCCGTGTCCACCACTCGGAATCGAGGTACAGGCCGGCATAACCCGGATGCTCCCGTAGAGCGCAGTCATCCTATGCCGTCCATCGGCCATCTGCAAGCGGCAGAACCTTGACTCTCTGCGTCTACGCAGGCACGATAAATGTGCCAACTGCGTGGCGACGATTTGCAGCACTCAGACCACAGGCGAAAACGACGACGTTACGTTTGCCTGCGTCGAAAGTTACGAGGCCGCAAGCGAAAGTTACGTGAGCAGCATCACGTGATGCGACGGAGCTTGTGAGCCCGCATCTAACAGTTGCGACATTGGCGGTTGGACCCTTATCAAGCGGTGGTGATCCAGTGAGATGTGGCCGCGTTTCGTCATGACAGCCGGCGTTTGTGCTCACGACCGCAGCCACATCGGCGACGTGTCCGCGCGGTTGCGGCGCGATTCATCCGCCGTCTCAGGCACGGATGCTCGCTGCAGTCCATGCGCAATTCAAATAGGTCGCGGCTCATCGATGAGACCTCGCATTCGCTAAATGCAATCGGCCCCTCGTTTCAAATCCAGCCCCTCCACCCGCGATCTTTACTCACACGTCGGCGGCGGTTGGCGATGGACGTGGCCACGTATGGCGCCGTAACGTCGGCTACTCCACCACGCAATTGACGGGCTCGGCGCGCCGGCTCGGAGCCGTGTAGCCAATCGGAATATGTTCCAACCACCCAACGGAGGACTCAGGTCGTCGTGAAGGCTCGACTCGTCGATATCGCTCTCCCCGACTTTGGATCTCCGGTCGTACGGCCGGAGATCCCCGCCGGTCTGTACGCAGCCCGCCTGGCCGCCCTTCGCGAACGAGCCGAGGGATCCGGATACGACCGCATCGTTGTCTACGCCGACCGCGAGCACAGCGCGACAATCGCCTACCTCACGGGATTCGATCCTCGCTTCGAGGAGGCCGTCCTGGTTGTCGGCCCCGCGGGCGAGCCCGCCATATTGGTTGGAAACGAATGCGCCGGCATCGCGGCAAGCGCCCCACTGAAGATGCGACCGATCCCGTTTCAGGATCTCAGCCTGCCGGGTCAGCCGGGCCGAGGTTCTCGACCTCTCGCGGAGCTGCTTTCCGGCGAAGGAGTTGGGAGCGGCTCCCGTATCGGCGTTGTCGGCTGGAAGACGTACGCCAGCCGCGGTGCTATGGACGCTCCGGCCTACCTCGTCGACGAACTCCGCGGGCTGACCGGGCCGGGAGGACTTGTCGAGAACGCAACCGGGCTGCTCATCGATGCCGCCGACGGCATGCGCACGATCAATGAAGTGGATCAACTTGCCCTTTTCGAATACGCGGCCTGCCAGACTTCAGACGGCATCAGACGCCTTCTCTTCGGTTTGCAGACGGGCTTGAGCGAGGCCGAGGCAGTCCAACTGCTGGGGTGGAACGGCATGCCCCTGTCGTGCCACTTGATGCTGTCGGCTGGACCACGGGCCTCCTACGGGCTCCACAGTCCCAGCGACCGCCGGATTGAACGCGGCGACCCATTCACCGTCGCGTTCGGTGTGTGGGGCGCGCTGAACTGCCGGGCGGGGTTCGTTGCAGAAGGGCCGGAGGAGCTTCCCGGCGAGATCTCGGACTACGCCGAACGGCTCGTGGGGCCGTATTTCGAGGCCGTTGCCGAGTGGTACGAGGCGCTACACG
>DASVJA010000216.1:0-8993 GCA_036386115.1 Candidatus Limnocylindrales bacterium | reverse complement strand
AGCTGCCTTCGGTCGAGGAATTCACCGAGATCATCCTCGAAGTCCTGCGCCGGAACCACTTCACCGAAGACGCTTACTGCCGGCCATCCGTGTACAAGAGCACCGAGGCGATCGGCGTCAAGCTGCACGGCCTCACCCACGACTTCTACGTCCTGGCAATCCCGATGGGCGACTACATCGACACCGAGAAGGGCATCGCCACCGGAACCGTGTCCTGGCGCCGCACCAGCGACGTTTCGATGCCGTCGCGCAGCAAGATCACGGGCAGCTACGTCAACCCGGCCTTCTCCAAGACCGAGGCGATGCTGAACGGTTTTGAGGAAGCGATCGTTCTGACCGCCGACGGCCATGTGTCGGAAGGCTCCGCCGAGAACCTCTTCATGGTTCGCGACGGCGTCCTAATCACACCCGCGGTCAGCGAGGACATCCTCGAGGGCATCACGCGCGCCGGAATCATGGAGATCGCCGCGCATCTGGGCATTACGGTCAGGGAGCGCCAGATCGACCGCAGCGAGCTGTATATCGCCGACGAGGTGTTCCTCTGCGGCACGGGCGCACAGGTCTCCCCGGTGGCTTCGGTGGATCACCGACCGGTCGGCGACGGCCGCCCCGGCCCGACGTCCAAGCTGATCAGCAAGACATATTTCGACGCGGTGCGAGGCCGCTTGCCGGCATTCCGGCACTGGGTTACGCCCGTGTACACGGGTGAGTGACGCCGCACTGCGACGCCGCTCTGCGCCTCCGGTAGACGTTGCCGACGAGGCGCCGTTACCGGCGGCGCCGTTACCGGCGGCGCCGTTGCCGGTTGCGCCGTTGCCGGTTGCCAAGAGGAAGCTCTCGCATCGGATCCTCGAGACGTTCCCCGGCCTGGTGACCTGGGCCGTCATTCTGGCGATGGTCCCGCTCGCCATCCGCTGGCCGGTCGTGCTCGGCATATTCGTGCTGTGCTTCGACTTCTACTGGATGTACCGAGCGATCATTCTGTCCGCCAGTGTCGGAGTCTCGTACCGGCGTGTGCGCCGTGTCGTCGCCATCGATTGGCGTGAACGAGCCTTCTCGCTGGCGAATCCGGAGCAGCGCTGCGAGGAACTCGCCGGCCTGATAGACCAGGTACGCAGCCGGATCACGGACCTCGAGCGGGCAGGCAACCGCGCAGCCGCTCACGGGGGCCGGCGGGAGTTGAGCCGTCTGATCGAGGAGCGGCGCGGCCTGCAGCGAATCATCGCTCTCGGTGAGCCGGTGCCCGATCCGCGCCAGATCTGGCACGTCGCGCTCGTCCCGACATATACCGAGCCTTACGAGAAGCTCTATCAGACGGTCAAGGCTCTGGCCGACTCGGATTATCCGCGTGACATGCGCATGGTCGCGATCATCACCCGGGAGACGGACCTCCAGGGCCGCGAGAACGTGGCCAAGCTGCGGGAAGTATTTGCGCCGCAGTTCCGGCACTTCTTCCACATTCTCGACCCGCTCGAGCCCGGTGTCGTCGTCGGCAAGTCGAGCGCGATGGCATACGGCGGCCGGTGGCTCTACCGCGAGCTGGTCGGCCTCGGGTTCGACCCGAAGAAGGTCATCGTGACCGACCTTGACTCCGACTATCGAGTGCACCCGCAGTACTTCGGGTATCTCAGCTACAAGTTCATCACCGACCCCAACCGACTGCGCCGCCTGTACCAGGCCGTGCCGATGTTCCACAACAACCTGTGGCAGTGTCCGCTGCCGGTTCGTCTGGTCGCCGCGAGCTCGACGCAAATTCAGATGTGGCGGCACCTCACTCCGGAGCGGTTGATCAGCTTCTCTTCGTACGCGGTGGCGCTGGATACGGTTCACGAGGTGGACTACTGGGCCACCGACGCCATTCCCGAGGACAGCCGTTTCTACTGGAAGAGCTTCTTCCGGTTCGGCGGCGACTTCCGGGCCGAGCCGCTGTTCATGCCGATCTACGGCGACGCCGTCCGAGCCCGGTCGTATCCGCGCAGTCTGGTTCAGCAATACCTCCAAATCCGGCGCTGGGCGTGGGGCGTCACCGACATCCCGTTCTTCATCGACAACGCTCTGAGTCACAGCGAGATTCCGCTTCGGGAACGGATTGCCAGGTTGATGGACCTGTGGGTGGACCACATCAACTGGGCCATCGCGCCATTCGTCATGATCCTGGGATCGGCGCTGCCGATCGCTCTCAACCGCACCTTCTCCACGGCCACCTTCGGCCAGCAGCTGCCGGTCTATGCCGCCTGGCTGCTGACGGGTGCTCTGTGCTCCTTGCTGGTCCTGATCTTCATCGAGGATCAGCTGGCGCCGGCGCGCCCGCCAGAGTGGGGGATTCGGATGAAGGTTGTGTCGTGGCTGCAGTGGGTCCTGCTTCCCGTGGTCGGCATCATCTTCACCAACTTGCCGGCACTCGATGCGCAGACTCGTCTGCTGACGGGGCGCTACCTCGAATACAAGGTCACAGAGAAGTCCTAGGGCAACTACACCGATCGGGCGGGTGTTGCCGCAGGTTCGGTACGATAGCGATAGCAAACCCCTCGCCGCACCGACGTATCCGGCGGCCGCACGAATAGCCCGAGGAACATGTTCCGACCAGTCAGCTCCAAGCCCGATCTCATTGCCCAGGAGCACGAGATCCTGACTCTCTGGCAAGAGCGCCGGACCTTTGCGCGCCTGCGCGCCCAGAATGCCGGCAACGAACGCTGGAGCTTCCTCGACGGGCCGATCACGGCCAACAACCCTATGGGCGTCCACCACGCCTGGGGCCGCGCCTACAAGGACCTCTTCCAGCGCTTCTGGGCAATGCAGGGGCGCGACCAGCGCTATCAGAACGGCTTCGACTGCCAGGGACTTTGGGTCGAGGTCAACGTCGAGAAGGACCTCGGTTTCACCAGCAAACGCGACATCGAGGCCTACGGCATCGCCGAGTTCGTCGGCCTGTGCAAGCAGCGCGTCCTCACCTTCGCCGCCCGCCAGACCGAGCAATCGATCCGGCTCGGCATGTGGATGGACTGGAACGACCCGGCCGAGCTGCGCCGCCTCCGCGACGAGCTTGCCGACGACCCGGCTCGGATCGTCACGACGAAGAGCACCGGCGGTATCGAAGTCACCGGCACGGCCGAGTCGCTGGTCGGCCGGCTTGGCATGCCCGAGCTCGGCGGCAGCTACTTCACGTTCTCGGACGAGAACAACTACCTTATCTGGTCCTTCATCGCCGAGTGCCACCGCCGCGGCTGGCTCTACAAGGGCCACGACACGATGCCCTGGTGTGCGCGTTGCGGCACCGGCATCAGCCAGCACGAGATGACCGAAGGCTACGCCGACCGCGAAGACCCGGGCCTGACGGTCAAGTTCCCGCTTCTCGATCGACCCGGCGAGTCGCTCCTGGTCTGGACCACCACGCCCTGGACTCTCACGTCCAACGTGGCGGCAGCCGTCGGCAAGGACCTGCGCTACGTCAAGGTCAACCAGGGTGGGGAGACGTACTGGCTTGGCCGCGGAACGCTCAAGCAGGCGCTCGAGGGGCCGTTCAAGATCGAGGAGGAGAAGCTGGGCCGCGAACTGGCCGGCTGGCGCTACTCCGGCCCGTTCGACGAGCTGGCCGCCGTACAGGCCGCCTTTGCCGCCGGTGCCTCGGCCGCGGCCGCTTCCGCGCCGTACGAGCATCGCGTCGTCGTCTGGGACGAGGTCGGGGAGGAAGAGGGCACCGGGATCGTCCACATCGCGCCCGGCTGCGGCGCCGAGGACTATGCCCTGGGCAAGTCGCTCGGGCTGCCGATGATAGCCCCGCTCGATGAGAGCGGCGTCGTCATCGCCGGTTTCGGGCCCTTCTCGGGGCGCGACGTCCGTGACGTCAAGGAGCCGATCATCGAATCGCTCCACCACAAGCACCGCTTCTACCGGCTCGAAACCATCACGCACCGCTACCCGCACTGCTGGCGGTGCGGCACACCGCTGGTCTTCCGGCTCGTGGACGAGTGGTACATCAGCATGGGCCCGGTCTACGACAAGCCGCGAGACCAGCTGACCGCCGCCGAAGTCGACGCCAGCTTGCGCTACCAGATCATGGACGTCATCCGCGACATCAAATGGATTCCGAGCTTCGGCTACGAACGCGAGCTCGACTGGCTCATGAACATGCACGACTGGATGATCTCCAAGAAGCGCTACTGGGGCCTGGCGCTGCCGATCTACGACTGCGCCGCCTGCGGCAAGGTCACGGTCGTGGCCGGCTCCGAGGAGCTCGAGGCGGCCGCGGTCGAGGGCTGGGATACGTTCAAGGGCCACACTCCCCACCGACCCTATGTCGACGCGGTCAAAGTCCGCTGCTCCGGCTGCGGTGCGGCGGTGAGCCGTATCACCGACGTGGGCAATCCGTGGCTGGACGCCGGAATCGTGCCGTTCTCCACGATGCACTACCGCTCCGACCCGGAGTTCTGGAAGCAGTGGTTCCCGGCCGACTTCGTGACCGAGAGCTTCCCCGGCCAGTTCCGCAACTGGTTCTACTCGCTGCTGGCGATGAGCACGGTGTTGCGGCGCGAGACGCCGTTCAAGACGCTCTTCGGATACGCCCTCGTGTTCGGCGAGGACGGCCGCCAGATGCACAAGAGCTGGGGCAACGCCATCGAGTTCGACGAGGCGGCCGAGCGGATGGGCGTCGACGTGATGCGCTGGATGTTCGCCAACGCGCGGCCGGAAGACAACATCAACTTCGGCTGGCACGCTGCGGACGAGGCGCGGCGGCGGCTGCTCGTTCTCTGGAACGTGTACTCATTCTTCGTCACGTACGCCCGCCAGGCCGGCTGGGATGCCGCCGGACCGGCCCCGGCCGTGGTCGAGCGCGGCCCGCTCGATCGTTGGATCCTGGCGCGGGTAGCGCGGCTGGCGACCGAGATCGAGGGCGACCTGAAGGAGTACGACGCGCTGGACGCGGTTCGGGCCATCGACGGTTTCGTCGAGGAGCTTTCGACGTGGTACCTGCGGCGGTCGCGAAAGCGGTTCGGCCGAACGGCGGACGCCACGGATCGGGCGGCTGCCTTTGCGACGATGCACGCCACTCTCGTGGCGCTGGCCCGCATCGCGGCGCCGATCCTGCCGTTCCTGAGCGAGTCGATCTACCAGAACCTCGTCGTGGACAGCGCCGTTGCCGGCAAGCCGGACAGCGTTCATCTGACCGCCTGGCCGTCGGCTGAGCTCGCCGCCCTGAACGACGCCGCTCTCGCGTCGTCGATGGCCGTCGTAATGAAGGCCGTCGATCTGGCCCGGACCCTGCGCAGCCAGGTCGGCATCAAGGTCCGCCAGCCGCTGTCACGGATGTGGCTGGCGATTCCGGGCGATCGCCTGGTCGACCAGGATGCCCTCCTCGAGCTGCTCAAGGACGAGGTCAACGTCAAGTCGATCGAGTTGATCGGCGACGAGTCGGAGCTCGTCGAACGGCGGGTGAAGCCGCTGCTGCCCAAGATCGGGAAGAAGCTCGGCGCCGCGATCCCGGCCGTCATGGCCGCGGCCCGCGAGGGCAACTTCGAGATCCTCGCCGACGGGTCGGTAGCGCTCGGGGGCGTGACGCTGGCGGCGGACGAAGTCGAGATCCAGGCGACGCCGAAGCCCGGCACGGCCGTGGCTCACGACGAGGGCCTGGTAGTTGTGATCGACACGGAACTGACTCCGGGACTTCTGGCCGAGGGTGATGCCCGCGAACTGCAGCGCGCCATCCAGGATGCCCGCAAGGATGCGGCCGTCGAGCTGGATGACGAGGTGGCGGTTCGGGTCGACGCCGGCGAGGCCGTCAAACTGACGCTGGCGCCATACCTCGGCTCGGTCGAGACCGAAACTCGCAGCAAGATATCTTTTGGGCCGATGCCGGCCGGGGTCGCGGCCCTGGCGGTCGATCTCGATTCGGGATCGGCGCGCGTCGGCTTGATACCCGCAGCCGTCGCCCCTTAGGCTTAGCGCCACATATGGAGGCCAGGTCACTGGACCCTAACGACACGCACCCGACAAACTCGACGGTCCGCTCCGACACGGACGTCCCCGGTGGGCGGCGTCTGGCCGCCCTGATCACGTTCCTCCTGATCGCCGGAACGGTCGGCGTCAGCGACCAGCTTCTGAAGCGCTGGATCGTTTCCTCCTTCAAGGTCGAGCAGGTGTCGCCGGTCGCAGGCGACTGGATCAAGGTCCATTTCATCCACAACAACGGCGGGCTTTTCGGGCTGTTCCAGAACTCCGCCCCGATATTCGCGGCGATCACCATCGCTGTGGTTGCGGTCATGGTCGCGATCGAAGTCGGCTCAGGCTGGCGTAGCTGGTTGGTGACGATCACGCTCGGACTTCTCCTGGGCGGGGCCGTCGGCAACTTCGTGGACCGGATACGCCTGGGCTACGTCGTCGACTTCGCGGACATCGGCATCGGAACCATCCGCTTCCCGTACATCTTCAACGTCGCCGACGCGGCCGTGACGGTGTCGATCCTCCTTGTTCTTGTGCTCTGGTTCGTGGCCCCGCATCTGGGGGTCCACATGCCGGCCGAGAAGGATGGCGACGGTCGCGACCGCGCCGCCGACGACGCCGGAAGCGGAAAGGTCCGGTAGGCGATGAGGCGGCTGACGTTCACCGTTCCGGATGCCGCCGAGGGTCGCATCGATCGCTACCTCGCCGATGTTTCGGAGTTGTCCCGAAGCTACGTCCAGAAGCTGATCACGGAAGGCCACGTCACTACCGGCGGAGCCCCGATCAAGGCCAACGAACCTGCGGTCGCCGGCCAGGTGGTGGAGCTGGAGATTCCGGACGCGGTTCCGCTCGACCTCAAGGCCGAGCAGATTCCGATATCCGTGGTCTACGAGGATGCCGATCTCCTGATCGTCGACAAGGCCTCCGGTCTGGTGGTCCACCCCGCGCCGGGCCACTCGGGCGGGACGCTTGTGAACGCACTGCTGGCCCGTGGCACTGAGTACGGCGGAATCGCCGGCGTGCAGCGGCCCGGCATCGTCCACCGCCTCGACCGCGACACAAGCGGTCTGTTGATGGTCGCCAAAGACGACAAGGCCCAGGCCAGTCTGATGGCCCAGCTCAAGGATCGCGGCGTCAAGAAGACCTACCTGGCCCTGGTTCAGGGTTCCGTGGTGGCCAACACCGGCCGAATCGAGGCGCCCATCGGCCGTGACCCACACCACCGAACGCGCATGGCGGTGGTGCCGTCCGGACGGGCCGCGGTCACGGCCTACCGGGTCCGCGAACGATTTGCCGGCTGGACTCTTCTCGAGCTAGATCTGATCACGGGCCGGACTCACCAGATTCGCGTCCACCTGACCGCCGTAGGGCATCCGGTGGCGGGCGACCCGCTGTACGGCACCGGTACATCCAAGCGTGGACCCGAAGGCCTCGAGCGGCTCTTCCTGCACAGCTGGCAGATCGAGCTCCATTCTCCGACGGACGATCACATCATCCGAGCCGTCGCCCCGGTGCCGCCGGAACTCGAGTCCGTGCTGGCCTCGCTGCGGGCCATCGGCGAGGATCGGATGACCGCGCCGGGTGGCATCGGCGGCCAATCCGAAGTGACGCAATCCGTCGCGCCCGTGGAGAAAAGGCCGGCATGATCGAGCCGGCCTATCCGATGCTCGTGATCATCTCCGGACCGTCCGGTGTCGGCAAGGACACGATCATCGAAGCGCTCCAGAAGCGCGATCACCGGCCCCTCTATCACTACGTGGTCACTTGCACGACGCGGGCTCGCCGACCCAACGAGATCGACGGCGTCAGCTACAACTTCCTCACGCTCGACGAGTTCATGGGGTTGCGTGCGGACGGAGAGTTACTCGAAGCCAACGAGGTTCACGGCAACTGGTACGGCACGCCCAAGGCCGGGGTGCGTGACGCTCTTGCCGGCGGCCAGCATGCCATTCTCAAGATCGACGTACAGGGCGCCCGCGTGGTCAAGGGCTGCGTTCCCGAGGCGCTCCTGATATTCGTGGTCCCGCCGTCGATGGACACCCTGGTGGAGCATCTCAGGGCGCGACGCACCGAGACTGCCGAGCAACTCGAGATCAGGCAGCGCAATGCAGCCATCGAGCTGGCGCGGAAGGACGACTATGACTACGTCGTGGTCAATGAAGAGGGCAGGGTAGATGTCACGGCGGAGCGGATCGAGCAGATTATCGAGCAGGAGGAACGACGCGGATCCCGCCGCGCAGTGACCGTCTGAGGAGTGAGATGCCGGTTCGCACCAGCGCCGTGACGGCAGAAGGGCATTGATGCCGGCCGGCGACGGGTCGGTCGTTGCGCTGGACCTGTTCGCGGCCGCGGCGCCCGCGGTGGTCGAGGTGGCCGTCGATGCGCCCGGCGCGTCGCGGACCTACGACTACTCGGTACCGGATCGGCTCGGGCCGGTACTGCCCGGCGAGGCCGTTCTGGTGGAGTTTGGGCGGCAGCGCCAGGCCCTGGGTATCATCCTGGGCCCCTCGGCGAACGTGGCCGGAGCCGTGCTCAAGCCGCTGCTGGCCAGAGTCCACGCCGACGGCCCACTCGTCCCGCCGCTGACGCTCGCCTTTGCCCGCTGGATCGCGAGTGAATACATGGCTCCGCCCGCGGCGACTCTGCGGTCGATGCTTCCGCCGGGGATGCTCGAGCGACTGGAACTGGTCGCCGAGCTGGCCCCCGGGCCTGCGCGCGCCGCGGCCGAGTCGACCGCCGCCGGACCTGCCGCCGCAGAACCTGCCGCCGGACCCGGCGATGCCGAGGAGTCGGCGGTGATCGAGCGGCTAGCGGAGGGGCCACGGCCCGTTCGCGATCTGGAGGGTGGAGACGGGCGGGCCGCGACGTTGCGGCGGCTGCGGGCGATGGCTGCGCGAGGTCTGGTGCGACTGGAGTGGACCCTGACGGCGGCTTCGGCGGGCCCGCGCTACGAGCGCTGGCTGACACTCAGCGACGAGGGCCGAGCCGTCGTGTTGTCGCCGGCCAGGAACGCCGTCCCCGGCGGCGCGAGGCTCGGGCCGCGGCAGCGGGCCCTG
>DASVJA010000215.1:0-3527 GCA_036386115.1 Candidatus Limnocylindrales bacterium | reverse complement strand
GCCGACGCATCTGGAATGAAGTCCGTCGCCTTCCCTGCCATCAGCGCCGGCATTTATGCCTATCCGCTCGATCGGGCCGCCGTCATTGCCGCGCGTGCGGTTCGCGATGGTCTTGCCGAAGCTGAGTCGATCGACCACGTCGTATTTGCGCTGTTCGGACGCGATGTCCTCCAGGCGTTCGAGCGGGCTCTGGCCGAGATCGCCGGCACCGTCTGAGCCCAGCGCTGCGTAGCCAAGCGCCCCTGGTGGAGGGGCGCGCACTTTGTGTCCGTTATCGTGTCGTCGCCGGCCCGCCTACTGCCATGACGCCTTGATGCGGACCTTCAAAAGCTCACCACAGGGTTAGCTCGGCGTTACCCTCTCTGTACACAAGTAACAGGTGGCAACGAGGGGGTCCCGTGGCGCTGAAGTTCAAGATATTCGACCTGCCGGTTGCGATCGGTGTCGACTTCGTGATCATGGCCGTAGTCCTCGGCGTGCTGTGGCGAACGCCGGAGGAGCTGCCGGTCTGGGTCGCGGTGCTGACCGGGTCGGTGCTCATCCACGAACTGGGCCACGCCGCCCTGTTCGACTTCTTCGGAGTCAAGTCGTCGATCCGACTTCACTCCGGCGGCGGCGAAACGATGGGCCTCCGCGTTCCTACCCGGCAGAGCATCATCGTTTCGGCAGCTGGTCCGGGCATGGGTCTGATCATCGGTGGTATTGCCGCGCTGGCGGCCTTGTCCTCGCCCAGACTCGGCGCCAATCCGATTGTGGAAGACGTGATCTGGGCCAACCTGGGCTTGAGTGTGCTGAACCTGCTCCCGTTTCCGGGCGTAGACGGCGGGTCGATCCTCAACGAGCTGATGACACTTTTTCTGGGCCGGCCCGCAGCGAACGTCGGGCGAGCCGTAGCCCTGGTGGTCCTGGCTGCAAGCTGCTTGGGCCTGGTAGCCATGCGGCAATACGTTCTGGCGGGCGTTGTCTTCTGGATGGCAGTCTCGACGACCATTCGGCGCGGCTCATCGTCCGGTCTCAGCCGGGGCGCTCAGGCACATGTGGCCGGACAGTTGCTCGCCCAAGGCCTCTACGACGAAGCCTTCAGGGCCGCCTGCGTGCAGATGGCCAAGAGCCCGGCGGAGATCGGGCCCATCCTGGACGGCGCGGACGCCCTGAGGCTCATGACCCGCTACGACGACTCCGTCACCGGGTACAACGAAGCCATCAAGATCGACCCAGATGAGCCCCGCGCACTGCGTGGTCGAGCTTCCTCTCTGCGGCGCCTGGGACGGAGCGGCGCGGCCGATGACGTTCTCGGGGCATTGCTGTCTTTGCCCATGGAGAAGGCGGCCAGTGCTCAAGTAGTGGGGCTCGGTGAGGCGGGCCGGTACAGGGAGGCCCACGATCTCGCCGTCCGGGCCATCCCCTGCGCGCCGAATCCGGCCATGGCCCGCGCTCTGCTCCTTCTCGCCTCGAACTGCGACCACACCCTGGGGCGAGACGAAGAAGCGCTCCGCGTCGCCGATGAGCTCATCGCGGGCGAGCCCGGAGAAGCGGCCTTCCACGAACTGCGTGCCGTGATCCTGTGCGAACTGGGCCGCTCCCAGGAAGCGCGATCGTCCGCGAGGCGCGCCCTGGCCGGCCGGCCCAACCATCCCGAGCTGATGGAGACGGCCGGAGCAGTGGAACGAATGGCCGGCAATGCCGAGGCAGCCAGAACCCTTCTCGTGGACGCAGCCGTGGCCCGGCCTAACGACCCCGTCGCTATCGCGGAATTGGCGCTCTGCCAGGTCCAGCTGGGTCGGCTGGAAGGGGCCAAGACGGCTTTGGCTACCCTGCCGCCCTTCGCCGGACAGGATCCGTTCGTGATGTATGCGAAGGCGGCTCTTGCGTGCGCGGAGGGCGCAGACGACGCAGCTCTGGCCCTGCTTACCGAAGCCCGGCGTTCACGCCCGCATCTGGGACGGCGGGCCGGGGTCGACCCGATCTTCAACGCACTCCTGGCAGATCCGGCCAGACGCGCCTCGATCGCCGGTCCGGCGGCTGCTACCTGATGGTGATGGTTCCCTCTTCCTCCACCGTCCCGTTCCTCAGCACGGTAATGGTCCATGTCCCCGGGTCGTACGTCGCGAGATCCTCGCCCCACGTGCAACTGCCCTGTTCCGTCTTTTCCGAGGACGGCCAGGTGTAAGCCCACACATAGGCGCCGTTCTGTCGGAACTGAATCGACATCTGGTCTTTGCCCACGGGACGCTTGAACGCGACGACCATCCAGGCGTGCGTGCCGCGATCGATTGCGGTGACCCTGTTCGTGACGATGCAGGCGTTGCCGCCGTTCGGGTCGGTCGTGGTGAACATGACCTGACCCCTTTCACTTGCAAAGGTGAAGAGGATGCCCGCCACCACGGCCACGATGGCCAGGGCACCGAGCATGAAGATCAGGCTAAGCCCGCCGATCCTAGGACCGCTCCGGCTGGATGGCGGGAGAGCAGTCAGTTCCGCCCATGTCGGTGAGGGCGCGGCCGCCTCAGCCTCGGCCGAAGCAGCGGGAAAGCCCGATCCCTCCAAGCCTGGCCCGGCCTCTCGCCCGGGAGCGCCGGAACTTTCCACCTGTCCCTCCCCTCCATCGCATGCCTGGCGCCAGATGTTAGCAGCGGCAAGTCGACGCGATCGGCCGCCGAGTTGCCTGGTCCGACCGGAGACGCGCCCGGATAGGCGCTCTTGAGCTTCCGAGCACGGTGCATATCCAGATAGCCTGGGCAAGCTCCCTTCGGCAGATTCATGGTCGGAGAGCTGGTGTCGAAGCGATCGCCCGGCCACAGGAACAGGGAGGCATACAGGCGGCCATTGGGCAGATGAACAGGCCGCTCCAATCCCGGGCCGGTCGACGGGACCGCTCGCGCGGCGCTCCCCGACGACTATCAACTGATCGAGTCGCTGAGGGCTTCAGCAGCCTGCCGCGTCCTCCGCGCCAGGGGCGCCGACAAGGCTGAGTGTCGCGCCAGGCACGAAATGGGATTTGGAGCCGGAGACGGGTCTCGAACCCGCGACATCGAGCCTGCGGGCTTCAGCTTGGAAGGCCGGGGCGGCTATGCGGTGTGGCGCGCCTCGTGGAGGGACTAGCATTTCGTGTCCAGTTATCGTGTCGTCGACAACACGCATCAGGCACATGGTCTTCACGGGGCGACGCCAGTTCCGCGATTGAGCGGCGTGGCGGTCGCGAGCCAAAGTCGGGCGGGCGCCGACCCGCTCGTGCCGGGGTCGAAGACCAGGAGCCCGCCGGGCATCAGTACAACCTTCGCGCTCGACGAAAGCCCGGTCGGGGCCGAGCCGGACGCCGACACCCCGCGCCAGGCCCTGCCGTCGAACGATTCATGGACCTGCATGGTGATGTCGTTCAGAGCCACGATCCGACCCCCGGCGGCTTCCATGAGCCAGTCCGGCCCGGCCTCGGTCGGCAAGTCCCTGCCAAGACGCCAAGTCGAGCCATCCGTAGAGGTCCAGGCGGCGGTCTGCCTGTCCTTGATGGTGAAGTCTTCAACTGTGGC
>DASVJA010000214.1:0-10122 GCA_036386115.1 Candidatus Limnocylindrales bacterium | reverse complement strand
TTGCGTGCCGTCCGGCGAGCCGGCGTCCGCGTTTACCAGGATCGGGCGCAGGTCCGGGAAGTATTGGACCAGGCCCGCCTGCGCGGCGCGCACGACGTAGCCGATCGTGGCCGCGTTCCGATAGCTCGGAATTCCGACCATGATGTCGGCGCATCCGAGCCTGGCGATCTCATCCTTGATTGCGGGGGTGAGCGCGCTTGAGGACATCGCTGTCACCGTACCACGTTGAGCATGGATGAGGCAGCATGACGCAGCGAGCGGCGCGCCGTCGGGTGCGAAGAGTGCCGCCGGGTCGGGTTGGGCCGGCCGGGCGGCGCGGGGCCCCTGGTACCCACCGAGGTGCGGTCTAGCCATCGAGCGAGTGTTATCCACCCAGAGCGCGACCGGAAGCGCGCGTGATGGCCAATTCGAAGGAGCCGCCCGGCACTGCGAGGGTCGCCGGTTGCCATCTAGCCCAACTACCCTGGAGTGGAAGTTAGGCAGGATGTCCGGGCAGATTGGCGGGCCTTCGGGCTCACAGGCGAGGCTCTTGCCCATTTCCACGCTCGACTTCGTCTCGCTACAACCTCTCCTTCCGGCCGCGACCTGCCCAACTACCGTGGCATGGCAATTAGGCGAGTTGCCCTGCCACGCTCTGGTTAGCGACGATGGAGCCGTAGCTCGCGCGGTCGGGACTCAGGCCCAAGTACGATCCGGCATCTGGCGGACTACGCTCCCGACTTGAGATCTGGCACGGCGTGGCTCTGCGCCCGACGGCTCCTGGGCAGGAGATCACTCGCGACGAGTAACGCCAAAATGGCGAGCGCGTCGCATATAGGTATTGCTCGAAGCCAGCCGGTCCAAGGTAGAGCCGCTCCGAGGGCAGTACAGACCACGACCACTTCGGCCACGCGGCGAGCCCCGGGCCCGCCCCTGCTGAACTGCCGCCAGGCGACGAGTTTCAGCCCGGCCAGCACGCTCAACCACAGGAGCAGGGCCGTCAGTGTGTCCAGATCCGCGGCACTCCGCTCATTGTTCATATAGGCGAATCCAACGCCGACAAGCCCAAGGGGAGAGGTGAGGACGATGCTCAAGTCCAGCCAGGCAGTGACCACCAGGAACCGAGATACCCATCGAATCGATGGCTCGGCTAGCGACGGACGAGGACGGACCCGCGCCGATGCGTGCCTGCTGAGGTAGGCCAAACTCAGGACCGAGATTGCTGAGAATGCCATCAGCGTGCCGATGTCGCCGTCGGCGATCCAAGTTGCAATTCCGACCATCGCGACGCCACATTGGCCCGCGACTCCGACTGGCACTGCCCACACCTGTCCCGTCCAGAGGCCGATCGGGGCTGCGCACAGGCACGTACCGACGGCCCACGCCGCAGCAACCACGAGGAGTAGATCGGGCGGGCTTGCACCGGCTTCGGGCGAGGACGACAACCAACCTGCCGAGACAAACAGGGCGGCCATACCACCGACGGTCATGAAACAACAGCCGACGATTACCGACACCGCTGCAAACGCAGCAAAGCCGAACGTTCTTTGAGTCGGCACCGATCCCTCATCTCGAAGTGTCGTCACGCCTGCCAGCTCACAGGCTCCTCTCGTCAATGTACTCGCGGCGGGACACGGAACCGGAATACGTTGGTCAGGTCTGTCAGAGGAATCCGAGGAAGTGGCGAACGACGCCCCGCCGCCACCCGGCGACCTACCGCCGCGGCGGCATCGGGACGATCGACCAGTCGTCGTTGCGGGCGTTCGGGGTATAGCGGCTGTTGGATGCCTTGTAAGCCACCTCGTTGAAGCTCATGTTGCGCCACGTGCTGATGAAGCTTCCGATCGGCGGTCGGATAAACGGCGTGACGCGGACGAGGTCGGAGGGTGTCAACGCGCCGTCCAGCAGGCGCTTGCGCTCCAGGAGCGGGATGGCGAGCAGGCGGGTGCCGTCGATCGAGAGCAGGTCCACGGCCACGAAGGCGACGGGCCGATCAGGATCCAGATACCTATCGGGTCGGGCGGGCCTGGCGAGTCGGTCTCCGACCATCATCTGGGCAACCATCTTGCCCGGCGTCGGCGCCTGAATCTCCAGGGCCATGCGTCCCGTCAGATCTTGCGTCGGCTCGATTGACAGGAAGCCGTCGAGGATCAGGTCGGGCGAGAGTGCAGCCGTCGCGATCGCATCCGCCACTTCCTGGAATTCCGCGCTGAGGTCTTCGCCCTCTTCGTCGACCAGCCGTGCCTTGCCTTCGACGACCGCGGCCAGGATGCGGACGCCGCCCCAACTCGGCTCGATGATGGCGTCAGTGATGGAGCGGCCGCCGCGCCCGAACTGCTGCGGACGCCAGTCCGCCGGGTCTTCGGGCGGCAGAAGCGGCGCGGCGCGGTGGAAGAGCGGCACGTCTAGGCCGCGTATCCGCTGGGGTTGGCCCGGCGCCACTCCCAGGCGGACTCGATGATCTCCTCGATGGCGCCGTGGCGGGGCTGCCAGCCCAGGACGGTGTTGGCGCGCTCGGCCCCGGCAACCAGGGTCGGTGGATCTCCGGCGCGGCGCGGGCCCATCGCCACGGGGATCGCGTGGCCGACCACGGCCTCGGCGGCGGTCACGATCTGGCGGTTGCTGAAGCCGGTGCCACTCCCCAGGTTGCAGATGAGCGGCTGGCAGGAACCCGTGGCGGGTCCGGTCCGAGCGTCGGCCGGATCCGTGGCGATCAAGGCCGCGAGGTGTGCGGCCGCCAGGTCCTCAACGTGGATGTAATCGCGGACGCAGGTTCCGTCCGGAGTGGGGTAGTCCTCGCCAAAGAGTGTCAACCCGCTCCCGTTCTCGGCTGCGATCAGGACATTCGGGATTAGGTGAGTCTCGGGCGCGTGCTGCTCGCCGTTCATCCGGGTGGCGCCGGCCGCGTTGAAGTAACGCAGAATCACGCTGCGCAGGCCGTAGCCGCTGCCGTACCAGCCGATCGCTGCCTCGACGCAGCGCTTCGACTCGCCGTAGGCGCTGATCGGCCGGATCGGATCCGATTCCAGGATTGGACTGCGCTCGGGGAGTCCATATGTGGCCGCGGTTGAGCTGAACACGATCCGGTTCACGCCGGCTGTGCGCATGCCGTCCAGCAGCGCAATGCCGCCGGACACGTTCTCTCGGAAGTACTTGCCGGGGTCCGTCATGGATTCGCCGACCAGCGACCTGGCCGCGCAATGAAGCACAGCATCGATCTTGCGCCGCTCGAGCAGCGCCGCCAGAGCGGCGCTGTCCCCGTACCGCCCGATCTCAAGCTCGGCGCCCGCCGCGACGGCTGCGCGATGGCCTGTCGAGAGGTCGTCCAGGACGGTGACTTCGTGGCCGGCCGCCAGGAATGCCTCGACTGAGACGGATCCGATATAGCCGGCGCCGCCGGTCACGAGGATTCGCATTTAGTTACCTCTGATGCGGTGGAATAGGCCGCCTTTGCGGCGCTCGGGTTCGGCAGGCGCGGGTTCGGGCGCCTGGTTGGCGGTCGTGGGTGCGGGTTCGGGCGCCGACTCAGGCTCTGGTTCCGGCTCGGAACCAGACTCGGGCTCGGGCTCGGGCTCGGGCTCGGGCTCGGGCTCAGGTATCGCTGTAGATACCTTGGGTCCGCGATCCGGTTCGTCATCGCCCGCGACCTCTGCGTCGCCGGCGAGCACGATCGCCATTGCCTCGCGCAGGGCCTGGGCTTCGGCCTCCTCTTCGGTCGGGTTCTGATCCCCCGCCGACTCGAAGCGGTGGGGAACGTATGGCGGATCGTCGCGATCTGCCGGCGGGGTGACGTGGGCCGGACCTGAGACCTCGCGAAAAGCTTCGGCCGCCGCCGCGGCCTCTGCCGCATCGGCGGCTGCCTCCGCAGCGGCCCCGTCGGCAAACCCGCTCGTGTCTGCGAGACTCGGCCACTCGGACTCAGCTGTGGTCCGTGCCGTCATGCTCTGCCGCAGGGCAGACGGAGGATGAGGCAGGTAGCCCGACGACGCGGCCTCGGCTGCTTCGAACATGTCGTCTGCCGTGTCGCCGTCAAACCCGCCGTCCTGCGTGGTCTCGCGCTCCTCATCGATATCTACGTCGCCGAGCATGGCCAGTCGGAGCGCGACGCTGTCGTCGGCTGCGGTGGCCTCGACTGTTCCGAGGAGATCCCCCAACTCGTCCGGTGGCGGCGTTGGTGCGTCTTGCTGCGCGGCGGTGTCGTCCTGGTCGTCAATTGCCGCAATGGCCGCCGCCATCTCCGCTGCCGCGAACTCGTCCCGCGTAGGTGTCTTGAGCGAGCCCGTGTCGAAGCGGAAGCGGCCGACGGGCATTGCGTGATGCGGCTCGTGGCGCGGCCTTGCCGGCTCGTGGGCTGCGGCTGCCGCGGCGGCCGCAGCGGCAGCAAGTCGTCCGGCCTGACGCCTCTCGCGGAGTGGCTCCGCCGGAAGCGCTCCAATCTGATCGGGGCGCGTCCTCCCCCTGTCTTTTCTGGGAGTCGCAGTCGACCCAGCGACTGCGGTGCCTTTCGCCGGTTCGACGTCCGGCTCATCCAGAGTCTCCGGGGAGTCGCCGGCAGCACCGACATCCTTGTTCCGCCTTCGGCTCATCGCTTCCAGTCGCTCTGCGGCCAGCAGCGGTAGAGCCTGCGGATCATCCTCGGTCTCGTCCTCAGTCCCGCGGTTGATCGCGTCGATCAACCGGCGCGCCAGGATGCTGTCGGGGTCGATGCCCAAGGCCCGTTCCGCAAACGTCCTGGCCATCCTCTGGTCGCCGCGCTCCATGGAGATGCGCGCCAGCCCGGCGACCGCGATTGCGTTCGACGGGTCCAGCTCGATCAGCTGCCAGTAAGTCTTCTCGGCCTGATCCAGCAAGCCGCCGGCGATGGCTTTGTCGGCCTGCAGCAACAGCTCGAACATCAACCGGCCTCGCTTGGGGGGTTCACAGACCTTGATTCTCTAACAACCGGCGATTCGATATCGCCTCTCTCGCCATCTCGAGCAGGATGGCACGATCGTTGAGAGCCGGTTCGTTGATTACCCGCTCCGTCAGATCTTCCAGGACGCGACCCAGGAGACGTCCGGCCGGGAGGTTCAGCTCGGTAATGAGGTCGTCGCCATCGATTGCCAGATTCTCTCTGCCGAGGACCGGGTTGGTCGCCAGTTCGGCCTGAACGCGTATAGCCAGTTCCGCCAGACGACCGGTGTCGGCCGGTTGGCCGCTGCCTTGGTTATCGGCTGCGCGGAGCGCGAGCAAGTCCTCGATGCAGCCGGGCCCGACTTTTCTGATAAATCGCCTCACGGCAGCGTCGGTCCAGTGTGAGTCGTAGGCGAACATGTGGTGTCGGATCAAGTGCGCCGCCTGCTCCTGGAGGATTCTCGGGGCATGGAGTCCATCGAGGTAGCTCCGCGCCAGGGTCGCACCCACGATTTCGTGGTTGTGAAAGTGACCATCGACGAGCGTGTCCGGTTTGCCGATGTCGTGGAGAAGAGCCGCAAGGCGGAGCGGTTCCCTATTTTCGGCTGCGTCGACGGTGCGGAGGGTGTGATCCCAGAGATCCTCGCCCTCGATCTTGTTCTGCCCGATGCCGCGCTGGCGGGCGAGATCCGGCGCGACGACGGCGAGGAGCCCGGAGTCGGCCATGAGGCGCAACCCGAGGGATGGCCGAGGGGCGGCGAGGAGCTTCAGCAACTCGGCGCAGATGCGTTCCCCGGAAAGGTGACTCGCAAGATCGGCGTTGCCGCTGATGGCGGCCAGGGTCTCTGCTTCGACTTCGAACTCCAGGGTGGCCGCCAGCCTGACGGCTCGGACCATTCGCAACGCGTCCTCGCGGAAGCGAACGTTCGGGTCGCCGACGGCCCGCAGCAGCCGAAGAGCCAGATCTTCGCCGCCGCCGAATGGGTCGATGAATTGCGGCTGCTCACCCGCACGCGCCCCCCATGCCATAGCGTTCACGGTGAAGTCGCGCCGGGCCAGGTCCTCCTCGATCGAGTGGCCGAACTCGACCGCATCGGGATGGCGGAAGTCGCTGTAGGTGGAGTCGCGCCGGAAGGCCGTGATCTCGTACGGTGCTCCGTCATGGTGCACAACAACTGTGCCGAAGCTGTTCTCGTAGATGGACCGCGAGAAAAGGGCCTGGACCCGCTCCGGACGGGCGTTCGTCGTCAGGTCCCAGTCCGCGGGTTCGCGGCCCAGCAGCAGATCCCGCAGGCACCCGCCCACCACGTACGCCGACTGGCCGCCCCGCCAGAGAGTGGCCATGATCTCGGCGACCGGTGCGGGGATCACGGGCTGTGGTGGAGGGAGATCGGCGGCCTCGCGGCCCGGCTGGGTGCCGGCGCTTGCCGCGGCCCGGCGCCCCCACTCAGTGCCCAAGGAAGATATAGGAGCGCCAGCTCTCGTTGCGCTCGTCGCGCAGATACGGCGTGAACTGCGTGTAGACGTCACAGCGTGGCTCGACCGGCTTGTGCGCGAGACGCAGCCGGGCCTCGTCCAGGAGCTTGCCTCCCTTACGGTGATTGCACGCCTTGCAGGCCGTCACCAGGTTATCCCATGAGTGAGGCCCGCCCCGATGGCGCGGGACCACGTGGTCGATAGTCAGGTCCCCGCTCTGGCGACCGCAGTATTGGCAGGTGTAGCCATCGCGGTGGAAGACCTCACGGCGCGTCAGCTTGACGCGCGGCCGCGGCCGGCGGATCTGGTTCTGGAGCCGGATCACGGCAGGCGCGCGGTAGTCTGCCCGCGGCGTCCGGATCAACTGGTGGTCGTACTCGAGCACTTCGGCTCGTTCTCCGAACACAAGTCGGAAAGCACGTGGCAGGTTGCACACGTTGAGCGGCTCATAGTTCTGATTCAGAACGAGGACCACGCCGTCCATTCGCCCATCGTACCAGAGCCGGGCCCGGTTCCTGGGGGCGGGCCCGGTCGTCCCCAGGGCAGCGGTCTCGTGCCGGCGCCGCCCCGGGCAAAGGTTGAGGCCTCCGTTGCCGGGGGCCTCAACAATCAAGTTCGCAAATCCCGGTCTAGATCAAGTGCACCGGGTTGCCGAGGATGTTCACCTGCCAGGTGGTGAGGTCTGTCGTCCACTCCGTTCCGCTGGCGGTCCCCACGTTGTATGTGATCTTCCACCAGCCGTCCTGTGGCGCGGTGTAGGTGGTGGGAATGCTGACGTCAATTGTCAGCCAGCAGCCGTTGTATAACTTGTTGCCGTTGTAGGTTGTGATCGACGATCCTGGACCGCCGTTAGAGCATGTGGAGCTGTCGGTTGAGACCTTGGTCCCCGTCCAGGTCATGTTAGTGACGGCGCTCCAGCCGCTGGTTGTCGGCTGCAGAATCTGCAGGTTCGCGTTCAGGCCGTTGGTGTCGCCGACGTCCCAGAGCTGAATCTCGATCGTCTTGCCGGCGCCGGAGTCTTTGTCGATCTTTGCCAGATAGAACGTAGATGCGGTCCCGGCCGGCAGCGGGGTGTACATCTCCATAGCGCCCTGCCCGTAGACCATCGGGGTGCCGGTCCCGCCCGACGTCACGTAGATACTGAAGTCGTTGTAGGCGTTGGTGCTGTCCTGGCTCGAATCGCCGGGATCGGTAGTTGTCCGAAGGCGATATGTCTGTCCGGTAGCGCCGCCACTCAACGTGGCGCCCCCGCCGATGTATGCCGACAGGTCGAACCACTGGTTGTGCCAGTAGCGTGGGTCGGACTTGTTGGACGTCACGCCGGCGGTGCACGAGGTCATTGCGGACGTGGCCGTAGGTCCGCCCGCCTTGGTGTCGGTGAACTCGTTGTTTGCGAACAGGCTCCCGGATGACCCGAGGTAGGTCTGCCCCGCCAGGCTGTAGAGGTTACCGTTCGTGTTGTAGAGGGAGAAGAAGGAACTCATCTTCGTCGTGCCGCTGCCGCTCAGGTAGAAATCGCCTGTGCCCTGTCGACCGTCTGTGGCACAGAACACCGGGTCGAAGAGCCAGACGTGGCCGCCTGTGGAGCCGGCCGGCATCACGATGTCGTAGTCGTAGTAGTTGACCGTGTCGTGCATCGAGTTGGTGCCCGACATATCGCTGTTCAATTTCTTGGGCAGATAGGCGTCACCGCTCGACGCGCCCGCTCCCTGTGACAGCATGGTGGCCCAGAAGCCTCGCCCGGTGAGCGTCGTTGTGGTGGTCACGGGATGCTTCATGTCCGTATTCGCGGTCGTGCCGTTCATCTTGTACTTCCCGTAGACGCCGTAGAAGGGGTCCGGGCTGCCCATCGGCACGGGCAGGACGTATACCGCACGTGCCGTGCGGGTCACAGTCCAACTGTTCATGCCGAAGATCCTGGCGAAAAACGTCGGGACCTTGGTGGAGACGGTCACATCGAGTTCGCGTGGGTTGGCGTCCACTTTGGTGGGCGAGACCGTTGTGCCGACCTGGACCGGGAAGCCGTTCTTGGCCGACGTCTTGAGGGCAATCGAAGTTGCGCTGTTGGTGCCGGTGTTGAAGTTGCCGGGCATGTACACGACGCCGGCGAGCGCCGCCGCGTCGGCCGCGCGTTGGACGCGCAGGGATTCCCGCCAGGCGTATGTGGAATCGATCGCGATACCGACCAGGCCGATCAGGACGGTCAGCATGAGAGCGAAGATGACGACGATCTGGCCGGCCTGCTTTAGCTCGGTCCGAACACTGGTTTCGTCGTCGAGCGGCTCGACACCAGCCAGCCGACGGACTGCGTTCAGGCCGGACAGGAGTACTTTGCGCGGGTGGAGAATCATGGTGTCTCCCGTCATGGCTCGAGGTCCATCACCGTCGAATCGACCATTGTTATTGTGCTGAGACCGGCCAATTTGGCGATGGCGGCCAGGGGCGTGAAGGTCTGGTATCGATACTGGATGCTCACCCCGATGGATGCCGCCGGCAGCGCGGACGAGCGAGTCGACGCGTTCCATCCGACGGACGTCTGTACGAAGCTGAGCGACAGGCCGCAGTAGGACGAATTGCCCACCGTCCAGACGTTCACGGATCCGCCCGATGGCCCGCCTGTGGCATTCGCCAGGTAGATGTGAACCCAGTCGATGTTGCTGAGCTTGATGCCGCTACCGGGCGACTCGATGACTCGCTGGACGGCGAGCATGATCTGCGGGTCGACGTTTGCGGCACCGGTGCAGCCAGGCAGGCCGTTGTTGCCAGAGCCGTTGTTGAGCACTGCGCCGACGCGAGCGCCCTCACGAGTGGCTTCGATCAGAGTCATGTTCGTGCCGAAGGCCATCCCGAACTCGGCAATTGTCAGGGCCAGCATCATGATGACCGGCAGGACCAACGTGAACTCGACCAGCGATTGGCCGCGGCTGTGCCGGCGGCGGAACGGTCGCATCATCGGACCGGCTCCAGCCGCATCATGTTGATCGACGTCAGCAGGGGTCCGGTCGATGAGCCGCCAACCAAGCCGGGAAACGGAGTAACCCAGACGTATTGGTAGACGATCTTGACCGCGATCGTATCAATCGATGTGTGGCCCGACGTACACCCGACGCCCTTGTTCACGTTGCAGCGGGATGTCTCAGGATATCCGTTGGCCGTCCTGACGAACGGGATCGTGGTGGTCGTTCCATTTGGCAGCGTGACGAGGTGGCTGCCGCCGTCGTACTTCCAGGTATTGACCGCGCCGCCGATCGCTTTCCCCGTTGCGGGATCCACCCAGTAGATGTCCACTTCAGTGATTCTCCGGGCGCTCGCCGGAGCCATTACGTCGCTGTCGACGCGCTGAAGTATTGCGTAATCGGCTCCGGTGGTATTGCCGAGGGTGGCAGCGAGCTGCGATGCGTCGTGTGACGCGAAGCCGACAGCAAGGAATGAGGTGAAGAGAATCGAGAACTCGGCGATGGCCACTACGATGAGTATAAAAATGGGGATGACCAGCGCGAACTCCACGAGCGCCTGGCCGCGATCACGGCGGCGACGTCTCCCTGGATGTCCGATGAGTCTCATGTGAACTCCCTGAACACTTACGTGCATGGTCCGAGGCCTACGAGACTAGGGCTATATCCTTGCAGCTACCATAACTGAGTCGGGCTTGAAGCGCGATTCGGAGCTCGGAATCAACGCCCGTGAGGGCCCTCGGTACCAATTGATGTCCGGTCGCCGCGCAACGTCCTGCCCCAATGGAGCCGATCAGGTGATGGCGTATCACTCCTGGAT
>DASVJA010000213.1:0-10619 GCA_036386115.1 Candidatus Limnocylindrales bacterium | reverse complement strand
CGAAGGCGAGCCGTCAATGGCAACGACAGCATCTGCGCCCGAGCCTCGCCGTCCTCTAATCCTCGCCCTCGACGACGAACCCTCGATCCGGGCATTCCTCCGCAAGGCGCTGGGGGCCGCCGGGATGGACTGCCTGCCGTTCCAGGACGGCGCCCAGGCACTCGACGGGCTACGAGAAATGAACTTCGACGTCATGCTCATCGATCACCGGATGGCAGGTATGAGTGGCACGGAGTTCTACGAGGCCGCCGTCGACTTCCGACCCGAGTTGTCGCACCGGGCAATCTTCATGAGCGGTGACGTCCTGAATCCGGATCTCCGCAGCTTCGCCACACAGCGAGGCATCCGCCTGCTGGCCAAGCCATTCGACATCGACGCCGTCATCCGGATCGTCAAAGAGGCCCGGGCCGACGCCGATGAAGCGGACGCACTCGCCGGCCAGACCGGCAACTAGCCTGCGGGCGAGCCGTCAGTCTCGGAGCATGAGGTCGAGGAGACGGTCCGCCGCCGCATACGGGTCCAACTCATGCGTGGCCACGGCCCGGAGCAGTTCCGCAGCGATCGGAGCGGCCTCGAAGCTGCGCGCCCGCTCGTGGAGCCTGTCGGAAAGCACGGCCCAAATCTGAGCTTCAGCTCGGGCCATGCGAGTGGCTTCGCCGCGGGTGCCGCCGGCGGCGGTGCGGTGGCGATCCAGCGCAGCCAATAGCTCCGGAACTCCGACGCCGGTGGCGGCGATAGTTACCAGAACGTCCGGATGCTTCGGCGCGGGCCGCCCGGGCCGGGCCTCACGCGGAGTATCCGCCAGCATGGCCTGGAGCTGGCCAGCGGTTCTGTGGGCACCCGGTCTGTCGCCCTTGTTGACGACGATGATGTCCGCCACTTCCAGCAGCCCGGCCTTGATCGCCTGGATTTCGTCGCCCATCTCCGGCGCCTCGACCACCACGGTCGTGTCCGCCGTGGCTGCGACCTCCACCTCACTCTGTCCGGTGCCGACGGTCTCTATCAGGACGACATCGAAGCCCGCGGCGTCGAAAACCGCGGCGGCCGCGGAGGTCGCCGATGAGAGCCCGCCCGAGTGACCGCGCGAAGCCATCGATCGGATGAAGACGTCGTCGTCGGCGGCGTAGGACTGCATCCTCACGCGATCGCCCAGAACAGCGCCACCGGTAATCGGGCTGGACGGATCCACGGCCACGACGGCCACAGGGCGCCCGGCCCTGCGCAGCTCCGCGATTAGGGCCGCCACGAGGGTGCTCTTGCCCGCGCCCGGAGGTCCTGTAATTCCGATCAGCTGCGCCCGGCCGGCCATCGGATAGAGGCGCCGCAGCGCCGCTTCGGCGATGGATGTCCGGTTCTCAACCGCGGTCAGGATCCGGGAGAGAGCCCGCCTGTCACCCGCCAGGGCGGCGTCACAAAGCTCACCCGCACTCGGCGGCTGCGTAGCGCCCACGCGCGTACCGGCTAGACCTGCGGCCGGGCGTTGGCGCGCAGGAAATCCGCTACTTCGGCGATTGTGGTGCCGGGACCGAAAACGGCCGCTACGCCGCTCTCCTTGAGGGCGGGGATATCGTCGTCGGGGATGATGCCGCCGGCCGTGACCAGGACATCGTCCATGCCGCGCTCCTTGAGCAGGGCGCAGATGCGCGGCACGAGCGTCATGTGCGCGCCGGACAGAATGGAGAGGCCGACGACGTCGACATCCTCCTGGAGGGCAGCAGTGACGATCATCTCCGGGGTCTGGCGCAGACCCGTGTAGACAACTTCGAAGCCTTCGTCGCGCAGACCGCGAGCGAGCACCTTGACCCCGCGATCGTGCCCATCGAGGCCGGGCTTGGCGATGAGAACCTTGAGCGGTCGATCAGTCATGCACGGATGATAGCGGGCGAACGCCAGTGACTGCCGGTCTAGCCCGGCAGTCCGAGATTGAGCCCGATCATCGCCACCTCTGCAACGCTCTTTGGGTCAACCAATGCGTCGCCGCGGCCAGCTCCACGAATCCGCGCGACACAAGCTGAACACAAGTAACCGCGGCTCCCGTCCGCGCCCTCGACGACCTTCCTATCTGAGAAGAAGACGCTCCCAACGGCGGTTTCCTCCCCGCACCCAAGACACGGTTCCTCGTGCGGCCTGGCTTCGAAGTTCTCGCTCATCGGACCCCCTGTATGGCGATGACAACCCAGCGTGGCTGATCCTTTGTCGCCAATAGGTTATGCCCTTGGGATCGATCGATCCAGATGGGACATGAACTCGTCGCGGGTCTCCTTGCTGGTCCGAAAGGCGCCCAGAACGCTACTCGTGACCATCGTCGCGCCGCCCTTCTGGACTCCGCGCATGGCCAGGCAAAGATGCTCTGCTTCTATGACCACGCCGACACCGTACGGATTCAGCCTCGACTGGAGACAGTCCGCGATCTGCTGGGTCATGCGTTCCTGGACCTGGAGCCGGCGGGCATACATCTCCACGATCCGCGGAATCTTCGAGAGGCCGATGACACGGCCGCGCGGCAGGTAGCCGACGGCGGCCACTCCGAGGAAGGGCAGCATGTGGTGCTCGCACAATGAGTAGAACGGGATGCCCTTGATGACGACCATCTCGCTGTAGCCGACATCGAAGACGGCGCCGTTGATCAGGCGATCGACGTCCACGTGATAGCCGACTGTCAGTTCGTGCCACATCTTGTGCATCCGCTCCGGAGTGCGCACGAGCCCCTCGCGGTCGGGGTCTTCGCCGATCTCCAGCAAGATGTCGCGGACCGCGCGCTCGACAGGATGGCGCTGCCCTGCCGGCTCGGCATCCGCAGGCTTCGCGGCAGCCCGCTCGCCGTCGAAGTCGTCGCCGTTCTCGATCTCCTGGACCATCCGGCGGACGTGCGCCTCGATGTCGAGCTGGTCGCGGTCGAATGGTGGATCGGTCGGCATGCATGACTCCTTCCCGGGAATCCTACGCCGTGCGCGGCCGGACCACGCGGGCCGTAGCATAGGAGCATGGTCAAAGAGCGCAGAGGCAGTTCGCGGCGCCGTGTCGGCGCAAACTCCGCGCCCGGCGCGACAACCTTCGAGGACCTGGTCGGGCGCGCGCTGGACACGATTCCCGCGCCGTTTTCGCGAGCCTTGGACGACGTGGCGGTGGTCATCGAGGACGAGCCGTCGCGCGAGCAGCGACGTGAGGCCGGCCTGCGACCCGGCGAAGGCCTGTATGGCCTCTACGAAGGCGTTCCTCGAACCGAGTACGGCGCCGACTGGGGATTCGTGCCGAGCAAGATCACGCTATTCCGAACCGCGCTCGTCGAAGACTTCCCCGACCCGGCGGAGCTGGAGCGCGAGGTCTGGATCACCGTGGTGCACGAGCTGGCGCATTTCATGGGCATCTCCGATGAGCGGCTGCATGAGATGGGGATGGATTAGGGTCCCGATCAGGGGAAGGACGGACGGTTAGCCACATTCACCAAGTTATCGAGCCTTACCCGCGCCGTTGGCCCGCGCCTATGCGATCGTGCGTTTGTCCGGCTGTACCGGACAAGATCGGCCGGATTCGCAACTTAGGAGTCCCGGCGTGGTCCAAGACAAGCTCGAAAAGCTCGATTCGGGTTCAATTCGGGCTTCCGGACGACCATTTGGGACGTATTTGGCCGCCGTGCATCGTTGGGGCATGGTTCCTCGGGGCTTCAGCCAACACAGAGTGGTGAAGTTGTCCGGCTGTACCGGACAAACGCAACTTATGGATCGGATCTCAAGCAGACTGGGGAGACCGGACCGAGGCCGGACAATCGGAAGGGACACTCGGGCGGGCGAGACACCCATCCATGGCGGCCGCCGGCTCGTGCCCAACTGGAGTGGAGCTTGCGCATTCCGACTGACCTACATTGGATGTGGTCTGGGCGAAGGGATCAAGCCGACATCAAAGTCGAGTAGCGCCTCGGCCATTCCTCAGAATTGTGAGGGAGGTCGACCAACTCGACTCAGGTCGACGATCGTTCATCCACCCGAGTCGTAGTTGAAGGGGTCGCCCCAGCACTCGACGGCACCGCCCGCGACGATAACGCAGGTGTAGTTCACGCTCACCGCGACCGCCGTGACGCCGCTGATGTCTTGGGGTACGGCCCCGTAGCCGTAGGCCCGTCCCCAACACCTGACGTTCCCACCCGGGACGATCGCGCACATGTTTCCACCACCAGCGGAGATCGCGTCCGCCCTTACTCCTGTCATGGTCACAGGTGTCCAGCCTCCGCCAAGCACGCCGATGCCCCAACACTTCGTCACTCCGCCGGACACAATTGCACACGTCTGGCCAGTACCATCCGTGGACTCCATTTCGGTCGCCGCAATCGAAGTCGCGCCGGTGAGGCCGACTACAGCCACAGGAGCGTCGCTGTCAATCGTGGTGCCGTTGCCCAGTTGACCCACGTCGTTGTGGCCCCAGCACCTCACGGCCCCGCCCGACAGGATCGCGCAGGCGTGTAAGTCCCCGGCTGTGATTGCGGTTGCGCCGGTGATCCCAACCACTGTGACGGGCTTGTCACTGTCGACCGTAGTGCCGTCGCCAAGTTGGCCGACTTCGTTGACGCCCCAGCACTCCACGGCCCCGTGCGAAACAATCGCGCAACTGAAGTCCCAACCCACTGCGACAGCCGTCGCGCCGCTGATGCCCGGAACGGGCTCCCCGTCGCATTCAACAGTCCCCTTCACCGTGACAGCGCAGACGCTCAAGGCGCCCACGGAGATCGATCTGGAAGCATCGAACCCGAAGTCCATTGGTGTCCTTCTATCATCCCCGTCGCCAACAGGCATGAACTGTCCCCAACACATGACCTTCCCGCCCGCCGCCAGCAGCGCGCAGTTCCTGCCAACGCCTACGGCGACGGCCGAGGCACCTGTTAGGAGCACGCCGCCATCGTCATGCGGTGGACTGTATGGAGTGACGTTCGGCGTCGCGCCCGCAGTGGAAGCCGGAGTGGCCGTCGGCGAAGAAAGCTGAGCGGCGCTTACTGCTACCGACGCCTCCCGGCTCGTCGATGCGGGGGCCGCACCGCAGGCCGATAGCCCGAACATGGCTACCATGAGCGCCGCGAAGCCGAGGCCCATCGTCGCGCACTTGTGTGTTCTCCGAGAAACTCTGGGTCTCGCGGAGAGCAATCCCGTGCCCATCGTCACCTCCTCGACTCTGGTGTGCGAAGACTCAGTTCCCCGGCTCCCTCAAGCCGGCCAGCCAGTGCCGCTTGGCCATGCCCCCTGCTTGGATGAGCCTACCAGGGTTCGCAGCGGCGATGATTCCCTCGTCCGGAGATTGGGCCGCTGCCCACACGGCAGAGTCGAGAGGTCTCTCCCTACCCCGCCACCGCCGGAATCTCCAGCTCCGCCGCCCCCGCCAGCAAATCGCCCAGCCGCCCCGTCTCGACGTTGCCGCCGCTGAACACGACGCAGACCCGCTCGCCGTCGTGGATCGGGATCTCGCCAAAGAGGACCGCAGCCAGGGCCGCGGCTCCGGCCGGCTCCACTAGCTGCTTCATCCGCTCCAGCGCAAAGCGGACGCCGGCGAGGATCGTGGCGTCGTCGATGACCACGATGCCATCCAGATAGCGCTGGGCCATGGCCAGGGTCCAGGCGCCGGCAAAGGGCGAGCCCAGGCCGTCGGCCACGGACGCCGGCACGATGGTCACGATCTCGCCGCGCTCCATCGCCAGGGACATTGAGTTGGACTTGACCGGCTCCACTCCGTAGACGCGCACCCCGGGCCTCGTCTCCTTGATTGCGGCGGCGATCCCGGTGCACAGCGCCCCGCCACCGATCCCGGCCACTACCACGTCCACTTCCGGCAGATCGTCGAGGATCTCCAGGCCCACGGTCCCCTGCCCCGCCAGCACATGCGGGTCGTCGAAGGGCGGTATGAACGTGAGACCGCGCTCGGCGGCCACTTCATCCATGCGAGCCCACGTTTGGCCGATCTTCTCGCCGTAGAGGATCACTTCCGCGCCGTAGCCGCGGCATGCCTGAACCTTGGACGTGACGGCGCCGTCGGGCATCATCACCACGGCATGAACGCCCGCTTCATGGGCGGCCAGAGCCACTCCCTGGGCGTGGTTGCCGGCGGATAGCGTGATCACGCCCGCGGCCCGTTCCGCCCCAGTCAGGGCCGCCATCTTGTTGAGGGCGCCGCGGATCTTAAAGGCCCCGGTCTTCTGGAGGTTCTCCGCCTTGGCGTAGATGCGACCGTCGGCAACCTTGACGCCGCGCGCCGCCAGCACCCGCGCCGCCGTGGAGGAGGAGAGAATGGGCGTGCGATCGATGCGGCCGTCGAGTACGCGCCGAGCCTCGTGGAATCGTTCGAGCGGGACGATGTGGTCGGGCATGGCGGGAGTATGGCGCGACCGGCGCAAATCGATGCAACCTGGGGCGCGCGGCGGGCATCGATACAGGTAGAGAGCAATCACAGGAGGCGGGATGGAGCGAGCACTCGTCGAGAATGCCCGAGCGGGTGATCGCGCTGCCTTCGATGCCCTCGTCCGCAGCCGGATTGATGCCGTGTACCGCACTTCGCTGGCAATTCTCGGCAACGAGGCCGACGCCGCCGATGCCACGCAGGAGACATTCGTCTCGGCCTGGCGGCACGGCTCTGAGCTCCGGGATCCCGACGTATTCGACGCCTGGCTCGGCCGTATCAACCTGAACGCCTGCCGCGCCCAGTTGCGACGGCGTGGCCGCAAGGTCGTCCGCGAAATCAGGCTGCTCGACCCGGCAGACGATTCGGAGCCGGCGTCCGCCGAACGCCCGCTGGCCGACCGCCAGGCCGACGCCGACATCTTCGATCGAGCCTTCGCCCGCCTCTCGGTCGATGACCGCGCCGTCCTCGTCCTCCACCACCTTCAAGAGCGTCCCGTAGCCGAAATCGCGGCCGTTCTGGGCGCCCCCACCGGAACCATCAAGTCCCGACTCCACCGCGCCCGCGCGGCCCTCAAGTCGGCGCTCGCGAAGGAGTCGCGATGAACGAGCAATTCGATCCGAAGGAACCCGTCGACCCGATCATCCGGGCGCAGCTGACCCGACGGTCGGCCGGGCCGCTGCCTGAGGACCTCGAACTCCAGGTCTCCAGGGCGCTGGGTACCGAGGCGGCGCCGCGAGCCCGCTTCGCCCTGCCACGGATTCGCCTCACCGCGCCCCGGCTCGCGGGCGCGAGCGTCGGGATCGCGCTGGTCGCCATCCTCGTGGTCGCCCTTGGCGCTCCGGCGCTGCGCGGCGGCCCTGCCGCGTCGACGGGATACCCGTACGACCGCGCTCTCACCACCGACCAGCTGGTCTCGCTGCTGGCCGGCCCGGCGCCGGCGATAAACACCACTCTGGTCGTCACCACCACCATCGATCTTCGCAGCGACGTATGCCCAATGAATCGCTACCCAACCGCGGGCGTGATTCACGGCGTCAGCCCGCAGATTTGTGTCATGGAGAGCGGCCTACCGCCGCAACTCTCCGGCGCGAGCGGCGCCGCCACGAGCATCGCCGGCACCTTCGCCTTCCGCTACCTGGGCGGAAATGTGGATAGCTACCTGGGTCTGCTCGGCCAGATCACGCCGTCCGCGTCTGGGCTCGCCTACAGCGTCACAGATGAGTGGCCCACCGACGGCAAGGCGTTCGTGGTCGAAGGGTTCCTGGGAGCCTACTCGTCTTCGTGCATGCTGAGCGTCTCCCTGGCGAGCCCCGGCGATGTCCTCAATCCATCCGGCGACGACCCTTGCTGGCAGAACTGGCTCAGCGCCGATGGGTCGCCGGCACCGACCGTCTACCCGGCGAGCGACCTCGGCGGCTCGTCGAGCGGGTCGTCGAGCGGCTCGGGCGGCGGTGCCCCGACGACGGGCGTCCCGATGCCGGCCGACACCTCGCCATCAACCGATCCGACCGTAGTGCCACGGCTGCCCGCACCCGCGTCGGCCGAGTCGGCCGCATCGTCCTTCGACCCGCTCGCGCTATACGGCAAGGCCCGCTTCGTTGAGGCCGGCGGCATGCGCCAGATCGATTCCGTCACCCGCGATACCGTCCACGGGACGTGGGTCGTGCGAGGGGTAACCGCCGGCTGCCCGGGCGCGGCCGGATACGACAGCCGCGGCTGCATGGTCTGGCGGATACTCGCCCGCGTCAGTGATGTCCTTGGCGCCACGCCCAGTCCTTCGATTGCAACTCCATCGACAACGGCCGCGGGATACTCGCCGCCCCCGCCGGCGACGCCGGCGATCACCGGGCCGCTGGCTCCCGCTCTCACCGGGATAGTTGGGCCGGGCGGGCGCCCGTTGACGGCCGAGGAATTGAACGGCCTTTGGGCGGCCGATCCCTCGGGCGTGGCCGGCCGCCTTGCGATCGTGACCTTGAACGGCGTTCAACAGGTGGTTCGTATCGAGTCGGACGGCACGCCGTCGCCGTACGGGCCAACCCTCGCCAACAATGGTTCACCGTCACCGCTTTCGGCCGCCCCAAAGGACGTCCCCGGACAGATCAACCAACTTGTGCTCGTCGACGCCTACCTCGATTGGGTCCCATCACTCGAATGCGACACACCCCCGTATCCATCCGACTCGCTATGCGGGGCGGGCGCCTTGACCTCGGTTCTAACAAGCGCACCGCTTGCAAGCCAGGGAATCGGAAATCCACACATTGCACCGTTCCCGTCCGGCGTCTACGGCTTCGAAGTGGCCCTGGGTGCCTATCAGATCTACGGGTCGAGCGATCCAAGCGCCAGACCGATCCACGACCTATTCCTGCTATCCGGAGGCGTGATCGTTACCCGCATGGTCCCGACCACCCCGCTCACCGGTTCATCCGGAGCCACGGGATCGGCGCCGACGGGTCTGATCGGGCCCAACAACGCGCCTCTCACTACCTCGCAACTGGAGGCCGTCATCCTCACCGATCAATACCGGCTCAACGGCCGCTATGTGATCGACATGAGGAGCATTTGCGACGGTGGTGCCGATTGCAGCGGAATACCGCCCAAGGCCGTCGCCGACCTTATCCAACCCGACGGGTCGACGGGCCTTGTTGGCCCGCTCGACCTGGCGCCGGATGGCAGGCTCGTCTGGAAGGTGCCCCAGGCCACAGCCACGTGGGACAAGAGATACATCTTCATCGTGGACGCGTCGATATCCCACAGCGGCGAAGCCACGTACCTGAGTTCGGACGCGAGCGCAAAACTCACCGCCCAGGCCGGCGCCTACGATAAGTTCGCGCCGCCCGGAACCGGGGCGGGGGCGTCAGGCAGAGGCCTCTACGTCGTCACGCGCGTCGACACCGGCAAGACCTGTCTGGCAGTACCAACCGCCTCAGGTGCCGACTGCTCGCCTCAGGTCGAGATCCTCGCCCGCCTGGAGGTCGCAACTCTCCCCTAACCGACCGGCGTGAACCGCTCCCCGGCCTCGGCGCGTGGCGCTAACATTGCGCCCACAACTTCGCAGCCGAGGCCGCCACGCGGCCGCAACCAGGAGAGGTCGAATGCCGGGCTTCACTCCATTCACGAGCAACTACCAGGATCTCTCCACCAACCAGGGATACCAGTTCGAGTTCCGCTGCGACATCTGCGGCAGCGGTTACCGAAGCGAGTACCAGAAGAACCTGCTGGGCACCGGGGCATCGATCCTCGGCGGCGCCAGCAACATCATCGGCGGGCTTTGGGGAGCCCGAAGCGTCGCCCAGTCGGCCCAGGAGATCACGGACCGGGACGGCCGAGACAAAGCCCTCCAGAAGGCCTCCAACGAAATCATGCCCTTGTTCCACCGCTGCGTTCGGTGCAACAACTGGGTCGATGAAACCTGCTTCAACAAGGCCCGAGGCCTCTGCGTCAACTGCGCCCCGAACCTAGCGGCTGAGATGGAAGCCGAGCGCTCATCGGTCGAGATCAACCAGATGCGAACGGCGGTTCAGGCCACCACGGTCTTCTCCGGCGACACCAGCGCCCGGGCGACCGAGTGCCCGAGCTGCGGCAAGCCGGTCGGCAGCGAGAAGTTCTGCGGCAACTGCGGAACGGCCCTGGGCGTCTCCAAGTGCGCCAAGTGCGGCGCCGAACTGGCGGCGGACACGCGCTTCTGCGGGAACTGCGGCAACAAGGTCGGGTAGCGGCGCGGCGACGCGCCTCGGAGCCAACCCAAACAGAAGAGCGGCCCGCTCGCACTGAGCAGGCCGCTCTTTCTTGATTCTGAGACCGTCCGGCCGACCTACCCGGCGACGGTTCCGCAGACGGTGCAGAAGCGCGCCCCGGCCGGCAACGGAGCCCCGCAACCGCTACACGGACCGGCCGATTCAAGGACCGGCAACGCAGCCCTTGGATCGAGCGGCGGGCGCGGCGGCGGAGGCGGTTCGACGGCGGCGGCCGACCCGGCGGCAGAGGCCGAGGTGGGCGGCGTCGCCGGCGTCGTGGTCGGAGTCGAGGGCGATGCGGCGGCCGTCCCATCCGCGGCCGCAGCCGCAGGCACCACAAGCGACTGCCCGCAGGACGGGCAGACCGTCCAGGCCGGATCGTCGATGACCTTGCGGCAATTCTGGCAGCGACGCGGCGCGAACGGGTCAACCTGGCCGCAGAACGGGCAGGCCCGGACGGCCCGATCGATGAACCGGTCGCAATACGGGCACGGGTGCTTGAAAGTG
>DASVJA010000212.1:0-6566 GCA_036386115.1 Candidatus Limnocylindrales bacterium | reverse complement strand
AACCCCTTGGGATTACCCAGGAGGACATCGTCTCTCGCGGTCATGCGCTTGAGTTCCGCATCCTGGCCGAGGATCCGGCGAAGGACTTCCGGCCGCAATCCGGGCAGGTCGGGGCGTATCTCGCTCCCGGCGGTCCGGGCGTCCGGATGGACTCGCACATGTACCCGGGATACGAGATCCCGTCCTACTACGATTCCCTTCTCGGCAAGCTCTGCGTCTGGGCGCCGGATCGAGCTCAGGCAATTGCCCGGGCCGACGTCGCCCTCCGGGAGTTGCTCGTCGATGGTCTCAAGACAAACATCGACTTGCACCGAGCGATCCTTGCCAATCAGGTCTTCATCGACGGCAAGGTGACAACGAACCTGCTCGACCGAGTCGGCAGCGCTCCGTTCGTCGCCGCCGGCAACCGCTGAGACTTCCGCCGCCGTTCACGCACCCAGGAGCCGCCCCTGTGTCTGAAGTCACCGAGACAATTCTGACCACGAGCCAGATCGAGAAGCTCATCCCCCATCGCTGGCCGTTTCTCCTCGTAGACCGCATCGTCGAGTACGACGTGGAAGCCAAGCGGATCGTCGGACTCAAGTCCGTCACCGCCACGGAATGGTTCTTCCAGGGCCACTTCCCGGGCCAGCCGATCATGCCGGGCGTCCTGCAGGTCGAGGCTCTGGCCCAGACGATGGGCATCTTCGTCGCCCAGCAGCCGGGCTTCGGCGATCGGCTGGGGCTCTTCGCCGCAATCGACGAGTGCCGCTTCAAGCACATCGTCACCCCGGGCGATCAGCTCCGCCTGGAAGTCACCATGGAGCGCCTCGGCAGTAAGTTCGGACGTGGGCACGCCGTTGCCACAGTCGACGGCGATGTCGCCTGCGAAGCCAAGTTGAGCTTCATCATCGCCCCCGAGAGCGCCCTGCGCTGATGGTTCGGATTGCCGCTCTTTCAGACATCCACGGCAACCTGCCCGCGCTCGTAGCCGTGCGTAAGGCCATCGACGCCGTTCGCCCCGACTACGTGGCAATCTGCGGCGACCTCGTCTTCAACGGTCCCGATCCGGTCGGCAGCCTGGCCCTGGTCCAGGAGATGGAGAAGGCCGGCGCGTTCATAACGCTCGGAAACACGGACATTGCGGTCGCGGACGGCGATTACACGGCCGCCTTCCCCTGGTTCAGCGACGGCATCCCGGAGTCGTACCAGGCTGCCGCGGAGTGGGCGAGTGATCAGATCGGCGACGAAGGCGCGGCCTACCTGCGCCGTCTCCCGTCCGAGCGCCGGCTTCGGGTGGGCAACGACATGATCCTCTTCTGCCACGCGTCTCCCGGTTCGCTGACCGATGGCTTGTCGGCGGACCTGGACGTAGTGGTGACGATGGATCGCGTCACCAAGACGGACGCGAAGGTGATCGTCTGCGGCCACACCCATCTGCCCGAAGTCCGTGAAGTCGGCTGGCGAACGATCGTCAACGCCGGCAGCGCGGGCTACATCTTCGATGGCGATCCCACGGCCAGCTGGGCCCTGATCGAGATCGACGATGATGGCGTCAAGGCCGAGATCCACCGCACGAGTTACGACGTCATGGAAGTCGCGAATGCCGTTTCGGCCCGTGGCCTGCCCGGCGATGTCTATCGCGCCGCCACCATCAGGACAGGGAAACTCGTTCGATGAGTAACAGCAAAGTGGAGACCGAGTTGCCGCAGGCAACTCGTAAACCGACGGCGGAAGTCCGTCGGTCGGCGTTGACGGCGCAGCCGTCAGTCGCCTGGAAACTCGTTCGATGAGTAACGACCTACCAGGCCTCCACGCATCGGCGCAGCCGATGCGCAAAGCGACGGTCGGCGCAGCCGGCCGTTCGCTCCCCCGCGTTGTCGTCACTGGTATGGGTGTTCTGACCTCGCTCGGCAACGACGTCCAAACGACATGGGACGGGATGGTTGCCGGGCGCTCCGGCATCGGCCCCATCACCCAGTTCGACGCCTCGCGCCTGACGACCCGTTTCGCCGGCGAGGTGAAGGACTTCGACTGCTCGCCGCTGCTGGACTCCAAGGCCCAGCGCCGCAACGACCGCTATACGCAGCTCGCCCTGATGGCCGCACTAGAGGCGGTTCGACAGGCCGGCCTTCCGGATCACATGGAAGGCGATCTCGCGGAGCGGACCGGCGTCATCGTTGGGACCGGCATCGGCGGCATCCGCACTCTCGGCGACCAGGTGCTGCTTATGGGCCAGAAGGGCCCGGATCGCATTTCGCCCTTCCTTATCCCCAGCGCGATCAGCAATCTCGCGGCCGGCGTCATCGCCATCATCTTTGGTCCGCAGGGCCCGAACTTCAGCGTTGTCTCCGCTTGCGCGACCGGCGGTCACTCCATCGGCGAGGCCTGGGAGACGATCCGCCGCGGCGACGCGTCGGTGATGTACGCCGGCGGTACTGAGGCCACCGGCCACGAAGCCCTGGTCGGCGGTTTCGCGGCCATGCGGGCGCTCTCAACCCGAAACGATGAGCCCGAGCGAGCCTCGCGCCCGTTCGACGTACACCGAGACGGCTTCGTCATCAGCGAGGGCGCAGGTGTCGTGGTCCTGGAAGAGCTGAACCACGCCCTGGCCCGTGGTGCAAAGCCGCTGGCCGAGATCGTGGGCTACGGCGCCACGGCAGACGCCTCGCATATCACTCTGCCTGCGGCCGGCGGCGCCGGGGCCGTGCGGGCTATTCGCCGCGCCCTGGAGAAGGCGGGCCTCAGCGTTGACGACGTGGA
This sequence comes from Candidatus Limnocylindrales bacterium, assembly GCA_036386115.1. Lineage (GTDB taxonomy): Bacteria > Chloroflexota > Limnocylindria > Limnocylindrales > CSP1-4 > Fen-1039. Next base: position 3,824 of record DASVJA010000212.1, on the reverse strand, counting down.
GATGGTCAACGCCCATGCCACCTCAACGCCGGAAGGGGACCCGCGCGAGCTCGAGGCCATCAAGACACTCTTTGGCGAGCGCGCCGGAGACGTCAGCGTGACGGCCAACAAGAGCATGATCGGCCACACATTGGGCGCCGCGGGCGCAATCGAGGCGATCTCCACGATCATGACCCTACGAACCGGGATCGTCCCGCCGACGATCAATCTCGAGGATCCGGATCCGGTGGCTGCCGGTCTGGATCTGACACCCAACAAAGCCCGCCAGCGGAATATCGACGTGGCGGTATCCAACTCCTTCGGCTTCGGAGGCCAGAACAGCGCCCTGGTCATCCGGCGCTGGGCTGAGTGAGGGAGCGACAGATGAGCGATCGCCACGACGAGCCCACAACCAAACCGGCGGTTCCGCCGGCACCAATTTCTCCGGAGACCGCCTCCCTGCTTGGTCTGATCGACAAGCTCGGGTCGCTTCTGGAGCGGAGCGCGGTGGTGGAGATCGAAGTCGAGTCCGGCGAAACCGGGATCGTTCTTCGCAAGCCCGCCGCCCTGGCGCCGATGGTTGCCGTTGCCGCAGCTTCGAGTGCCGCTTCGGGAGCCGCCGCCGGCACAGCGGCTGCCGCCACTGCCGCAGCGGAAGCCCCGACCCCCGCCAACGTCAAGACCGTCAAGGCGCCGCTTACCGGCGTCTTCTACTCGGCCTCTTCGCCCGGCTCACCGCCGTTCGTGACGGCCGGCCAGCATGTCGCCATCGGCCAGGTCATCGGCCTGATCGAGGCCATGAAACTCTTCAATGAGATCAAGTCGGATCAGGCCGGCAAGGTGATCCGGATTGTGGCGGAAACAGGCAAGCTGGTGAAAGCCAAGCAGCCGCTGATAGAGGTCGAGCCGTAATGCCCCGTCTCGTCTCGGGCGTCCACCTGACGGGATGGGGAGCCTACTCGCCAAGCCTGGTGCTGACCAACGCCGATCTGGAGCGGATGGTCGAAACCAACGACGAATGGATCGTCACGCGGACCGGCATTCGCGAGCGCCGCATCGCCGGGCCGGGCGAGACCACGGCCAGCATGGCTTCCGTCGCGGGCTTGCGGGCCATCGCGACGGCCGGCCTCAAACCGGAAGACATCGACCTGATCCTCGTCGGCACGTTGACGCCGGACTACGTCATGCCTTCGACCGGCGCGCTGGTCAAGGATGCGATCGGCGCCAAGAACGCTTCTGCGATGGACCTGTATGCGGCCTGCTCCGGCTTTGTGTACGGCTATGCCACCGCCGCCGCGTATATCGGCAGCGGCATGGCCAAGCACGTCCTTGTGATCGGTGCGGAGACGCTCAGCCGCTGTACGGACTTCGCAGATCGCGGCACGGCCATCCTCTTTGGCGACGGTGCGGGCGCAGCGGTGCTATCTCCCTCTGACGAGCCCGGCGGCACGCTGGGCGTCGAGATGACGACCGATCCTTCCGGCGCGTATCTCATCTGGCTGCCGGCCGGTGGATCGGCCAGGCCGGCGTCTGACGCCAGCTTCGCCGCGGGCGATCACTTCATGAAGATGAAGGGTTCCGAGACCTTCAAGATGGCCGTCCGGACGCTCGGGTCTACCGCTCTTGCATCCATGAAGAAGGCCGGCCTCGAGTTGTCCGAGCTGGATCTGGTGATTCCGCACCAGGCCAACATCCGGATCATCGAGGCCCTGGCGAAGTCGCTGGGCTATCCGATGGAGAAGGTCTTCGTCAACGTCCAGAAGTACGGCAACACTTCCGCGGCGTCGGTCCCGCTCGCGCTATCCGAGGCGGTGGCGGCGGGCCGGGTGAAGCAGGGCGACAAGTTGCTCTTCGTCGCCTTCGGCTCCGGTCTCACCTCCGGTGCCATCACGCTTGAGTGGACCGCGGATCCGGCCAATGCTGCCCGCGCGGCCGGCATCGGACCGGAGGACGTGAAGATCCTGCCCGGCTATCTCGAGCCGGTGAACCCGTTCCCGCCGGCCCTGGAGTGGCTGCTCAAGAAATAACTCTCACGACTCCCGGTGCTCCCGGAAGCGAGCGCCGACCCCAACCTAGCGAGGAGGAATCGAATGCTCGATCTCACCGGTAAGTCCGCTCTCGTCACGGGCGGAGCCCGCGGTATCGGGAAGGCCATCTGCTTGAAGCTCGCCGCCCAGGGCTGCGACATCGCCTTCGTTGACGTGGGACGCCAGGAAGTCGCCGAAGCCACCGTGGCCGAGATCCAGGCCCTCGGTCGCAAGGCCGTCTACGTTCCGGCAGACGTAACCGATCCGGAAGCATGCACGGCCGCGGTCGCCAAGGCTCTCGAGGCGTTCGGCAAGATCGACATCCTCGTCAACAACGCCGGCATCACCCGCGATGACCTGATCATGCGCATGCCGATCGACGACTGGAAGAAGGTCCTGGAGGTCAACCTCTTCGGCGCCTTCTACATGATCAAAGCCGTCATCCGGCCGATGCTCAAGGCCAAGAGCGGCCGGATTATCAACATGTCCAGCGTGTCGGGCCAAGCCGGTCAGATGGGCCAGTCCAACTACTCATCCTCCAAGGCCGGCCTCATCGGTCTGACAAAGGCCACTGCTCGTGAAGTTGCCTCGCGCGGCATCACTTGCAACGCGGTGGCTCCGGGCATGATCACCACGGATCTGACGACGGGTCTCCCGGAAGCGCTCAAGGAGCAGATCGTCGCCGCCACCCCGCTCGGTCACTTTGGAACCGTGGAAGACATCGCCAATGCCGTCACGTTTCTGGTCTCCGACGAAGCGGCTTACATCACCGGCCAGGTTCTCGCCGTCGACGGCGGCCTGGTGATGATGTAGTCGCCTCTCTCGACTACGGACAACGCGCTGCGGCGGCCCCTGTGGGCCGCCGCATCGATTCCGGAACTGAGGGCACATAATCGGTGGGTCGATCGTCCAACGCGGTCGTAGTCGCAGTCGCCGACTCGGCCGCCGTTGAAGAAGCGACCCGATGGCCGGCGTGGAGCGAAGGACGAGCGAAGAGTTGGATGCCGAGCTGGACCCCCAGCCGCACGTGGATGTAGCCGCGCGGAAGCGAGGCCGCTCGCCCGTCACGGCCGCGATCCTGTCGTTTCTGTTTCCGGGCCTGGGCCACCTCGCCCTGGGGCGCCGCCGGACCGCGTTGCTGTTCTTTGTGCCGTCATTCCTGGCGGTGAGTGTGGTTGTGGTTCTGCTGGCCACTCAGGGCTGGACGTGGTTTGGGCTGAGCCTCTTCGACGAGTCGTTTGCCGCCGCCCTGGTTGCCGTCACCCTCTTGCTGGGTCTGTGGCGAGTTGCGGCCGTGGCCAATTCATTCCTGATCGCCGGAGGATCCCCGCGGCGGCGCAGGTGGGAAATGGCTGTGTTGACGGCTCTGGTCGTCTGCATCGTTGCCGGGCACGGTGCGACGGCCTATGGAGCCTGGTCCGTGTATCACGCCGGCGACGCCATGAATCACAACCTGGACTTGAGCGACGCCGCTCTGGCCGCCGACGCGAACTCGACCGCCAGCCCGGAGATCACGCCTTACCAGACCCAAACGGCGTTGGCCACGGCTTCGCCCACGCCGTCTCCCACGCCGACGGCGGCGCCTACCTACCCGGTCAACAACGACCGGATCACCTTTGCCCTTCTGGGCGTGGACTTTATGACCGGCCGCTCTCACGGCAGCACGGACACGATGATGCTGGCCACCCTGGACGTGCACACGAACAAGGCGACGGTAATCAGCATTCCGCGCGACACGGCCGGTTTCGAGCTCTACTACGGAGGCCGTGTTGCAAGCACCTTCCGGCTGAACTACTTGATGTCGGCCGCTGCATCCAA
>DASVJA010000211.1:0-10567 GCA_036386115.1 Candidatus Limnocylindrales bacterium | reverse complement strand
CCGATGTTGAGCGGCAACATGATGGCCAAAATCCCGGCCCAGGCCACGATGACTGCCGTATTGCCCGGCATCACCTGCCAAAGCCCCGTCACTACGGTCAGGGCCGCAACTACCACAAACGCAACCCAGGACACGATCCGGACGCGGCGCACGGCACGCCTAAGTTCCTTCCGTTCCGCCTTCAGCGCCGCTCCGAGCAAATCCTGCCTCGGCGACACGGCATTCTGTTGCGACATCAAGCCTCCATATTCGTCCTTGAGCCCAAGTATCGGGCATCGGCCCGTCGCGCGCGAAGACCGGCCGTGCCGGGATAGACTGGCCCAATGAAGGCGTTCGGCAACCTGGGCAAGCCAAAGGCCCAATCGGAAGTCCCGGGACGGCCCGAGCCGGCATTCGGCATCTTCCAGGACGGCCATGTGATCGCCGGCCGCTACAAGGTTCACGGCTTACTTGGCAGCGGCGGCTTTGGGCACGTGTACCTGGTCCAGTCACTGCAGTCCGGCGGCGTCTATGCCCTCAAAACATTCCGCGACAAGTTCCTCCACGACGTTCAGACTCGCGACCGCTTTCGCCAGGAGGCGGCTACATGGATCGCACTGGACCGCCACCCGAACATCGTCCGGGCCAATTCCGTGGACGAACTGGACGGCCGCCTGTACATCGCGCTTGAGTTCGTGGCTCCGGACGAGGACGGCGTCAATTCCCTCGCCGGCCACCTGGAACGCAAGCCGCCGGACCTCAGCCAGAGCCTGCGCTGGGCCATTCAGTGCTGCCATGCCATGGAGCACGGCTACTCGATGGGCATTCGAGCCCACCGCGACATTAAGCCGACCAACATCCTGATCGGTCCGGACGGGATCGCCAAGATCACCGACTTCGGGCTGGCCAGCGCCGTCGACGAGACCGGCGCGGCCGAGCCGTGGGACGAGAGCCGGGCGGCCCGCATCGGTCTTGCGGCGGGCGAGGTAACCGGCGTTATCACGGGTACGCCGAACTACATGGCCCCCGAGCAATTTCTGCCGCGCACGATTTGCAGCGAACGCACGGACCTCTACGCCTTCGGTGTGGTTCTTTTCCGAATGGCGAGCGGCGGCGCCCTGCCATTTCAGGTCGCCCGGCCGCGCGACTCGGAGACATCGTGGGTCAGATTCGTACAGGACATCCGATATCTGCACGAGCGGGCACCGATTCCGCGAGTAGACTCCCCGCTGGAGCCGATCCTTCACGGGCTCCTGGAGAAGGATCCGGTCGGCCGATATGCCTCCTTCGCGGAGCTTCGAGGCGACCTGGAGCCGCTCCTGTATCGCCAGACGGGCGAGGCACCGGCACCGCCCCGGCTGGGCCTGATGGACGTTGCCGACTGGGTCAACAAGGGGCTCAGCCTCAGGGCTCTGGGACGCAACGACGAGGCCATCGTGTGCTTCGACAACGCCCTGGACCTGGACCCGGACAATGCCACGGCGTGGCTTGACAAGGGCGTGGCGCACGGCACGATGGGCCGGCACGATCAGTCCGTCTCGTGCTACAGGCGCGTCGTGGAGCTGGACCCGCGCGATGTCTTCGCCTGGAATAACCTGGGTCGGAGCCTGCTGGCGCTCGGTCGCCTCGACGAAGCCCTGGTTTCGGCCGAGCAGGCACTCGCGCTGGACCCCAACTACGGGCGAGCCTGGAATACACGCGCCACCATCCTCTCCTCGGCCGGGCACCACGAGGAAGCCCTGGCGTCCTTCGATCGATCAATTGAGATCGACCCGAACAGCAGCAGCGCCTGGAAGAACCGCGGAGCCTGCCTCGCCCACCTCGGCCGGCATAAGGAGGCGATCCTGAGTCTCGACCGCGCCATCTCGATCGACCCGCTCAACGGAGACGCCTGGCTCCAACGCGGCCTCAGCCTTGTGGCGCTGAAGCGGCCGAAGGAAGCAGTCCCCTGCTTTGAGCGCGCCGTCGCGATCAACTCCAACAACGGCGAGGCCTGGATGCATCGCGGACTGCAACTGCTCACGCTGGGCCAGTTGGAGCAGGCCCTCACATGTCTGGACCGCGCGACCGGGATAAACCCCAGATCCAGCGAGGCCTGGGAGGGGAAAGGGGAAGCGCTTGCCAGAGTCGGACTCTACAAGGATTCGCTCGCCGCGCTGGATCGATCACTGCGCCTGACCTCGCCCGCAGACCGGCCCCGCCTCCAGATCCTGGTCGATCTCATCGACAAGGTCCAGCGCCAGGCTGCCGGGCGGAGGTAGCGGGCCGGAGCAGGGAGGCGGGCGGAGCTGTGGCGGGCGGAGCTGCGGCGAGGCCGATCCTCTCCGCGGAAAGTCCGTAATATCCGCCGGGCCGGTGGTAATCGCCGACCGCTGCCCATGGCCTCCAAAGAAGCGCCACGATTCCAGGCAATTGACCCCGGTCCGCGGCCAAGAATCCACGGTTCCGGCGGCCTGGCGCCGCCGGCCCGCACCCGCCACGCACCGGCCCGGCATTCGCCCCACGCCCGTTCCCCCCTCCCCTATCCGCCCGGCGCCGGGTACCATCCACGCAGGAGGTGCGGCATGGTCTGGTTCACAGTCAAGTTGAGCGACAAACCCGGGTCCCTGGCGAAAATGGCGGCTGCTCTTGGTGAGCGCAGCATCAACATCACGGCGATCGTGGGCATCGCCGAAGACACGGACGGCGCCCTAATGCTCGCCACCACGGACGCGGAGGGAACGCGCAAAGCGTTCGCCGCTCTGAGCCTCGCCTTCGAGGAGCACGACCCCGGCGAAGGGTTTGAGCTGGGCGACAACCCGCGCCTGGCCCAGGGGCTGGCGGACCTCGGAATGGGCATCGGCTGAGATGTCCCGCCCCGCCCGAACAGCGGCTACCGTTGCCGTCCGCCTCGACTACGTCGACGCGCCCGGAACCATCCCGGCCGTCGTCGCCCAGGTTGCCGGTCTGGGCGGGACCGTCCGCACTCTCAGCACCGTTCGGCGCTGGAACAACGACGCAGGCGAGGCGTTGGTCGAAGTCGAGATGGAGGTCGAAGGCCTGGTCGAGGGCCAGCTGACGGGCATCATCGACCACGTGCCGGCACTGCGCGGCTGCCGCCTGACTCAGTCCCTCGATAAGGTCTTCGGCAAGCGCCTCATCGTCATCGGCGGCGGAGCCCAGATCGCCCAGGCCGTGCTCGGCGCCGTGAGCGAAGCAGACCGCCACAACCTCCGTGGCGAGAAGATCAGCGTGGATACCATCCCGCTCGTCGGCGAAGAGAACCTGGCCGCCGCCGTACGGGCTGTGGCGGACCTGGATCGAGCCCGCGCCCTCCTCCTCGCCGGATCGATCATGGGCGGCGACATCACCAAGGCCGTGCAGGAGCTGCAGGCCGTGGGTATTCCAGTCATCTCACTCAACATGGTCGGCACCGTTCCGGACGTCGCGGATCTCGTTGTGACGGATCCGGTCCAAGCCGGCACGATGGCCGTGATGGGCATCGCGGACACGGCCAAATTCGATTTCGCCCGACAGAAGGGTCGCCGCTACTAGGTTCGCCGGGCGCGCCGCCCGACAGGCTAAACGAGCAGGAGTCACATGGACCGACCATTCTCCGACCCCGCGCTCAAACCGACCGAATCCGCGATCGAGTCGACGATCGGGCAGTCATTTGATCGGTACCAGTCAGTGCTGGCTCTGGCGTCCTCCTTCTCACGAGAATGGAACTTCAGTAGGGGCAGCGGCTGGATGCTCAAAATCCATGACGGCAAGAAGGCACTGCTCTACCTGATCCCACTTGCCGGTCGCTTCAAGATCAGCATGGCGATCCGCGAAACGGAACGGGACGCTCTGCAGGCCGACCAGCAACTTGCCGAGTTGCACGCCAAACTGGCTTCGGCGAAGAAGTATTCGGAGGGTCTTGCCCTCCAGTTCGACATCGACGAAGCCGCAGATTTCGCGGTGGTTGCGTCATTTCTGTCGAGACTCATCGCAGTACGGCGCTAGACGGACCCGGAGGCATTAGTGCGCATCGCGACGTGGAACGTGAACTCGCTCAAAGCCCGCATGGAACGAGTCGAAGGATGGCTGGCCGAGAAGCAGCCGGACGTCCTTATGATGCAGGAAACCAAGCTCGCGGACGAAGCGGCGCCGGAAATGCCCTTCGCGATGGCTGGATACCATCTGGTCCATCACGGCGAGGGCCGCTGGAACGGAGTCGCCATCGCAAGCCGCCTCGGAATCTCGGACGTTGTCACCAACTTCGGCGACGGGCCGGTTCGCCGCTCGCCCGGGGCCGATGCGATCGCTGAGGCACTCGAAGCCGAGGCGTCGGAGGCCTCCGCGGACGAGGCTCGAATGGTTTCTGCAATCTGCAACGGCATCCGAGTCGTCAGCATCTACGCGCCGAACGGCCGCGAGTTGGGCACGCCGTTCTACGAGGCCAAGCTGGCCTGGTTCGAGCGTCTCGCCCGCTGGCTGCGCGAAGAGTGCGACCCCAGCCAAGACATCGTCATCGGCGGCGATTTCAACGTCGCGCCCGAGGACGCAGACGTCTACGACATGGCCTTCTTCGGCGGCGCCACGCACGTCTCCGAGCCGGAACGAGCCGCGCTGAAGACTCTGCGCGACTGGGGCCTCATCGATGCCTACCGCCTCCACCACCCCGAGCCGGGCAAGTTCAGCTGGTGGGACTACCGCGGCGGCAACTTCCACAAGGGCTTTGGCATGCGGATAGACCACATGTACGTCACCAAGTCCGTGGCGGACCGCTGCACCGCGGCCGAAATAGACCGCGACGCGCGCAAGGGAACCCTGCCTTCAGATCACGCCCCGGTCTACATCGACCTGGCGTAGCGCGGAGACCCCTGGATCGGGCTCAGCCCGGTCCAGGCCCAACCTGGCTCAGCCGCCGGATATGGGAGTCGGTGACGGTGTTGGGGTCGCCGGCGGCTCCGGCGTCAACTGACCGGCCGGTGGGATGCGTAGGACCATCCCCTTCTTGAGGTTGTTCTGGTCCGTGATCTGTGGGTTGGCAACCAGCAACTCCCACCGCTTGAGCCCGAACTTGTTACAGATCTTGGTCACGCTGTCGTTGACCTGCACCGTGTATGTGCCGTAGCTGACTTCAGGCCCCGGCGTACCTGGAGCGGCTGCCGTCGCGGAAGCCTGGATGCCGGGCGAGCCGAGAGCAGAGGCACTCGGACCCGGGTTTGTCGATTCGCCCGAGCGGACGGACACGGCGGAGGCCGAGGCGGAGGCCGACGCCTTGGAGACGCTCGAGCCGTGCCCGGCGACGTTGGGGATGATCACCAGGATGATCAGAACCATGAGGACGGCGAGCGCGGCGGCGATCAAGGGCCACCACGGCCGGTGCTGCTCCTGGCCCCGAAGCGTCGGATAGTAGCGGTGTGTGAGCGGCTTCTCCCAGGCCGGGTAGCTCGGGCCGGGCGGTAGGGGGCGCTCCGGCAGCGGCACGATGATCGACGGCCTGGACGAGGTGCTCCCACCAACCGGGCTGCTGACCATCGGCGAATCGGAGAGCCGGCTCCGCCGTGAACGCCCGGCGTGAGACTTGACCGGAAGCCTCTGTCCACCTGTCGGCGGACGCGGGATTGTCTCCTCGTTTTCGTCGTCAAGATTCATGGCTTTTCCTCGCTGGTGCGCGGCCAGGATGCGCGCCCACTCCGATGTCTACATCTACATCCTACGGCCGATAACGATTTCGCATCGCGGCGGCCAGGCAGACGAACCTGTGGGATGGCAGTATGCGCAAATGGAAATCCACTTCCTGGGCGCTGCCAATACCGTCACCGGTTCCCAATTCCTCCTCATCACAGAGCGAGCCAAGGTGCTCATCGACTGCGGCATGTTCCAGGGCGGACCGCATGAGGTTGTTCGCAACCGAGTCCCCCTGTCCTACGATCCGGCGACGCTGGATGCGATCGTCCTGACCCACGCCCACCTGGACCATTGCGGACTCATTCCGCACATCGTGACCGAAGGATTCGCCGGTCCCATCTATGCCACGCGGGGCACGATCGAGCTCGCTGCGCTGGTTCTGCTGGACTCGGGCAAGCTCCAGGAGGAGTACGCAAAGCGCCACAATCACTGGGCCGCCAAGAACCCGGACAAGGCGCTCAACGAGGACAAGCGCTCCGAGGCTGAGGTCGAGGCCGCGGAAAGGTTGGCCGAGCAGCAGGACGAAGCGCGGCCCGTCGACGCCATTACCGGCCTGGAGGTCGGGCCGCACATCGGCGAAGTGATGCCGGACGGTCGCGTGATCGCGTCAGGCGTGGACGAACTGGCCCTTCGCGACGAGCAGGGCGTTGGAACCCGGATGGGTTACCCGCCGTACGGCCAGGCGAATCACGGCCCCGCGATGGCCGGCCAAGCGCCCCGGCCCATGCTCATCATGGAGTACCCGGTCTACGACCAGGCTCAGGCTCAGACGGCGCTCGGCCACTTCCGCGCCACGGATTACGAGAAGTCCGTGGATGTCGCGCCGGGCATCACCGTGACCTTCTACGACGCGGGCCATATTCTGGGTTCCTCGATCGTTGAGATGCACGTCGCGGAACAGAAGGACACCCCGGCCCGGACGCTCGTCTTCTCCGGCGACCTCGGCCGCTCCGGAGCGCCGATCCTTCGCGATCCCACGATTATCCCCAGCGCGGACTACGTTTTCATCGAGTCCACCTACGGCGGCCGCGACCACGAACCCGAGGAGGAGTCCCTCAAGGCCCTTGAGCAGGCAGTCAAGGACATCGATGCCCAGGGTGGCGTCCTGCTCATTCCATCATTCGCAATCGGCCGGACTCAGGAAGTGGTCTGGGCCCTCAAGCACCTGCTCGATGCCGGCCGCATCCCCAAGCTGAAGCTCTTCCTGGATTCGCCGATGGCGTCCAAGGCTTCGACTATCTACCGCGAACACACGGACTACTACGACGCCGAGGCTCTAGCTCTGGTGAACCACGGCAGCGGCCCAATCGAGTACCCGGACGCCAGGGAGACCGTGATCGCCGGCCAGTCGGAGGGGATCGCAAAGGCGAAGCGGCCATACATAGTCGTCGCCTCGAACGGCATGCTTACCGGCGGCCGCGTCCTGAACCACCTGCGGAACCTGATCGGCGACACGAAGGCGATGATTCTATTCGTGGGCTATCAGGGCGAAGCGACCCTCGGCGCGCGCCTGCAGTCGGGAATCAAGACGGCTCGAATCGACGGCCAGGAATTCACGGTCCGCTGCGCCGTCCGCTCCATCACCGGCTTCTCGGCCCACGCGGATGAGACCGGCCTTCTCTCGTGGCTCGGCAACTTCATCGCCGGGCGCAAGGAAGGCGACGTCGGCGTACCGCGGCGAATCTTCGTCGTCCACGGCGATCCCGACGCGCAGGCGATCCTCCAGCCCAAGATCGAAGCCCTGGGGCTGCCGGCCATGGCTCCGCACTGGCACGAGACCGTCATCCTGGACTGACGGGCGGGAGCAAACCGCCTTTTGGACCGGACTACCTAGTCGCGGCGCCTGTACTGCCCGGGGCATGCAACGGCACGCCCGCGGCGCAGGCCGGGCAGGTTTCCGGTCCGGGCTCGTACGTGGGCAGCTCCAGGCGCCAGAGGGCGCTCAGCGGGTAGCTGCGCTGCGTCACGGGCGAGCTAAGCGAGGCCAGGCCACCGGAGCGGTCCGCCATCACAACGCACGAGACGATCTCCCCGCCGAAGCCCTCAACCGCCGGCAGCATCGCCAGAAGCGAGCCGCCGGTGGTGAGGATGTCGTCGACGAGCAGCACGCGCTCACCCTTGGCGATGCTGAAGCCCCGTCGGAACTCACGCCGAGTTGTGCCGTCCGGATCCTTCACCTCTTCGGCGAAGATGCTGCGGACACCCAGCTGGCGGGCGGTCTCGAAAGCAAGCACGACGCCGCCGGTGGTCGGCCCGGCTACGACGTCGACCATCGGCGAGCCATCGGCATCGCGATGCTGCGCCGCCCAGAAGCCGCACAGTTCGCTCGTGGCCGCCGTGTCCTGCAGGACCAGGAACTTCTCCAGGTAGCGCTCCGAATGCTTGCCGCTCTTGAGCAGGAAATGCCCCTCCTTGAGCGCGCCGGACTTGCGGAAAAGCTCCTCGGTCCGGATCGCGATCGCCTTCGCGGCGGCAGACTGGGCTTCGGATCTTGGCGTTGTCATGCGGCCTCCGGTGCTGAGTGGCTAGGGCCGGTATTCGGCGCCCTTGGCCGACGCGGCGCCGGCGCGCTTGGGCAGAGCCGTCCCGATGAACGGCCGGTACGAGTCGAAACCGCGCCGGACGCATTCAACTCGCAGCTCGTCGCCGAGCCGGACCGGCAGCTCCGGGTCCGCGAAGATGGCCGTCCCAACCTGCACGGCGACGGCGCCGCAGGCAAGGAAGTCCAGGACATCGTCCAAGTTGGTCACGCCGCCGATGGCAACGATCGGAATGGAGACGACCTGGGCCACTTCGTAGACGACGCGCAGTGCCACCGGCTTGACGGCGGGGCCGGAAAGGCCGCCGTAGGTGTTGCCCAGGAACGCTCGCGTCCGATCCGACGACACGGCCAGGCCGGACAACGTGTTAATGGCACAGAGCGCATCGGCCCCGGCTTCTTCGATCGCTTTGGCGATGGGCCTGACGTCCGACACGTTCGGCGAGAGCTTTACCAGCAGAGGCATGTCTGTGGCCCGGCGCACCGCGGCGGTCACTGCCCGTGCGGCGTCCTTGTCTATCGCGAATTGCAGCCCACCCTTGCCCACGTTGGGGCAGCTGATGTTCAGCTCGATGCCGGCCACGCCGGGCACGCCGTCCAACCGTTTCGCGACCTCGACATAGTCCTCGATGGACTCGCCTGCGATGTTCACAATTACCGGCACCGTCCAGCCATTCCAGATCGGACCGTACTTGTCGATGACCGCATCGACGCCCGGGTTCTGCAGGCCGATGGAGTTGAGCATTCCGCCAGGCGTTTCCGTTACGCGCGGCGGCAGGTTGCCGGCTCGCGGCCGCAGCGTCGTCCCCTTGCAGCAGATCGCCCCGATCCGCTGGACGTCAACGACCTCTCCGTATTCAACCCCGTAACCAAACGTGCCCGATGCCACGAGGATCGGATTGGGCAGGAGCAAGCCGCCCCGCTCGGGAGCCAGATCGAGCGACAAGTCGACTCGGTCGAGCGCTTCTTGCTCGGCCATCGTGGGCCGAACGGCGACCGGAGCGCCCAGATCCGCCACCGCGGCGGCGCCCGTCTCCACGCGGGCTCGGCCCGGCTCGGGCGCCTTGAACCGATCGGCCGGCTCGAGGGCTCCCTTCGGCTTTCGAACGGTCGGCGTCCGCTTGGAGTTGTTCTTGTCCGTGCCGACGCGCATGTCGCCGAACCTGATCAGAACCGGCTTGGGCGACTTGGCCTTCTTCTCCTTGGTCATGCCCGCCTCACAGTGCCGGCCATGCGATTTCGTCCGAGGCGAAGACCGGGCCCTCCCGGCAGACGCGCAGCGGGCCCTCGACACCCATGACGGTGCACCCCAGGCACGCCCCAACCGCGCAGCCCATCGTCTGCTCCATGGAAACCTGCAGGAACGACTTACGCCGCGCGGCCGTGGAGCCGAGTGGATCCGACGTGCCACCGCGCTTCCGACCGAGCTTGGCGACGCCGAGCCGCTCGCGCCTGCCGGTCGCCAACGTGGCGAGGCGCGCCAGCATCGGATGCGGCCCGCAAGCAAACGCCTGATCCGCCCAGGCCTCGTATTCGGAAACGAGATCCGTCACGTAGCCGTGGTGGCCGAGCGAGCCGTCGTCCGTGGCGACGACGTATTCCACCTCGTCCGGCAGCAAGCTAGACGGATAGACGTGGTTCGCGCTCAGCGCCCCGAACAGGATCGTGACCTGGCGGCCACCGCGGACCGCTTCATCGGCCAGCATCCGGACGCCGGCCATGCCCAGGCCGCCGGCAATCAGCAGCAGGTGCCGACTCCGTGGATCCACCTCAAACGGCTTCCCGAGCGGTCCGAGCATGTCCAGCCGCTCGCCCTCGCGGACTCGCGTCATCCACTCCGTGCCGCGCCCAACGGTGTGGAAATGGAGCGAGATCATGCCGGTTGCCGGATCTGCGGTGTTGATCGAGAACGGCCGCCGCAGCACGAGGCCGGAGTAGTCCCCGGTGCGGACATGGACGAACTGGCCTGCCCGCGACCCGGCCGCAAGCTCCGGCGCGTGGAACGACTGGACCCACTGGCCCGGCAGAATCTGCCGGCTATCGACCAGCTCGGCCGCGACCAGGCGCATCGTCACCGGGCGTCGCCGCCCTCCCCGTGCTCATCGCCTTCCGCAGGCTCCACGGGCTCGACCGGCTCCTGATCCTCGTGATCCTCGTGATCCTCGTTGCTTTCGTCCTCTTCGCCGTCGCCGATTTCGGCCGGCTCACCGAGTCCGGGGAAGGCCTCCGCCAGCGCATCGGCCAGGTCTCCGAAGACGTCCGTTGGGTCGTAAAACTCGACGATCGCGTCCGCGCCGCCGAGCTTGCGCCAGGTGCCGGCCTCGACATCCTCGTCGGGAACGACTTCGGCCGAGAAGGTGCCGGAAGCACTGGGGGTGAGCCGCTCGT